>JAYVOC010000170.1:0-40537 GCA_043758125.1 Bacteroidota bacterium
AACACCAAGCAGCAAAATCAACATCCCAATCGTGTAATGACATTTGAATATTTCCCATCGCATGCGCTAAATCAAAACCTGCATAAGCACCAACTGCATGAGCAGCTTTTGTTATTGATGGCATATCTAAAACTTGTCCGGTAAAATAATGTACTCCTCCAAACATGACTAATGCCAATGAATCACCACAAGCTGCAATCGCTTTCAAAATATCTTCATGACGAATTATTTCTTCGCCATCACTAGGCTGTAATTCAATCAGTGCATCAGCAGGATCATAACCATGAAATTTTACTTGCGATTGCAATGCATAACGATCAGAAGGAAATGCTCCACCTTCACAAATAATTTTATAACGTGTTTTCGTAGGACGATAAAATGAAACCATCAACAAATGCAAGTTCACGGTGAGATGATTCATCACAACAACTTCTAAGGGCTTTGCACCAACTAAATTTGCAATTGGCTGTCGTAGTAGTTCGTGATAGGCAAACCAACCTGTATCCTTTTTAAAATGGCCTTCAACACCAAGTTCAGCCCAGTCTTTTAACTCTTGATTTACATATTCAGCAGTTTTCTTTGGTTGCAATCCTAATGAATTTCCACATAAATAAACGCAAGGCTCTCCATGATGCATTGGAATATGAAAACGATTTCTGAAAGATGTTAATTCATCAACACCGTCTTGTTGTTGCGCAAATGTTAAACTGTTTTCTACACTTTTCATATTCTGCTAAAATAATCAGTAGTAGCATTAAAAACATCATTATAATGATATTAAAAACACCATGAAAAATCCAGAACGAATTATATAATTCTCATAAAAAAACCCTGAAGAAAAATTCTCTTCAGGGTTTTATATAAATTTAGATTAGGATCAATGTTTCAAATCATCGGGAGTATTACTCTCTAGTGTTTCTGAATAAGGAACCGTTTGTGGAATGAAATCTTCTTTTGCTCCTGGCTTACCATAATCATAAGGCCAGCGATGTACTTCAGGAATTTCACCAGGCCAGTTACCATGAAGATGCTCAACCGGTGTTGTCCATTCAAGCGTATTCGATTTCCAAGGATTTTGTGTTGCACGTTTTCCTCTCCAGATGCTATAGAAAAAGTTGAATGCAAAAACAAATTGTGCGATACCACCAAGAATTGCAAATACAGTAATCAGTTGATTGATGTTTATTAACTGAGAGAATCCTTCGTAAGCTGTGTTTGCATAATAACGACGAGGTACACCTGCAAGACCTAAGAAATGCATTGGGAAGAACACCCCATAAACGCTAACGATCGTCATCCAAAAGTGAATATATCCAAGTTTCTTATTCATCATTCTACCATACAATTTCGGAAACCAATGGTATACTCCGGCAAACATCCCGAAGATGGCAGATGATCCCATTACAATATGAAAATGCGCTACTACAAAGTAAGTATCATGAACATTAATATCCAATGCTGAATCACCAAGAATAATTCCTGTTAATCCACCAGAGATAAAGAACGAAACCAATCCAATTGCGAATAACATCTGCGGTGTGAACTGTAAATTTCCTCTCCACAATGTGGTGATGTAGTTAAATACTTTTACTGCCGATGGAATTGCAATCAATAAGGTTGTGAATACGAATACAGATCCTAGGAAAGGATTCATACCTGTAATAAACATGTGATGACCCCAAACGATGAACGATAAGAATGCAATTACTAATATCGAACCGATCATTGCTTTGTAACCGAAGATTGGCTTACGTGCATTTGTAGAAATTACTTCAGATGCTAAACCTAATGCAGGTAATAACACGATGTACACTTCAGGGTGACCTAAGAACCAGAATAAATGCTGGAACAATACTGGCGATCCTCCTACGTGCTCCAACGGTGCTCCGTCGATGAAGATATCACTCAAGTAAAAACTCGTTCCGAAGCTTCTGTCCATCACTAATAATAAAGATGCTGCGAATAATACAGGGAAAGAAAGTACACCAAGGATTGCAGTAACTAAGAATGCCCATATTGTTAATGGCAAGCGTGTCATCGACATTCCCTTTGTACGTAAGTTGAGAACTGTTGCGATGTAATTGATACCTCCTAACAATGCAGAAGCAATAAACAATACCATCGAAATCAACCACAAGGTCATTCCTAATCCTGAGCCTGATATTGCTTGCGGCAATGCACTTAACGGAGGATAAACTGTCCATCCTGCTGATGCTGGTCCTGTTTCGATAAATAAGGAGGAAAGCATTACGGCACTTGATACAGCAAAGAACCAAAAGGATAACATATTAAGAACTCCTGAAGCCATATCACGTGCTCCTACTTGAAGAGGAATAAGTAAGTTAGAAAACGTACCACTTAATCCGCCAGTAAGTACAAAGAATACCATGATGGTTCCGTGGATGGTTACCAATGCCAGATAAAATCCAGGATCGAGAACACCGTCTTTTGCCCACTTTCCTAAAAACCCTTCAAGGAAAGGAAATTTAGTGTCAGGCCAAGCTAACTGTAAACGAAAAATAAGCGACATAAACATCGCAATAAATGCCATCCCAATAGCTGTAACAAGAAATTGTTTTGAGATCATTTTGTGATCTGTGGTAAACAAATACTTGGTCCAGAAATTCTCTACATGATCATGATGATCATCGTGGTGGGCATGGCCGTGAGCGTGATCGTCCGTTTCGGTGACGTGTGCCTCGCTGCTATGCTGATTCACTTCCATGTGATTAATTGTTTTTTCTACTTTCTAATTTATGACGAACGCTAAACAAGACAAAAAATAATGTTGTTATTTTAATGCAACAATTTTCTTTTCATTTGGTTTTTCTGAAGCTGATTGTGTTGCCGGTGCTACTGTGTTTTCAAATACTGGCTTTTGTGATTTCAACCATTCTTTGAAATCAGCAGGCTCCACTACTACCACTTTCATATTCATATTATAATGTGCTACTCCGCAAATCTTATTGCAAAGTAAGATATAATCAAACTTAGGATTCCCTGTAATTTCACGCATCTTAGCCGTAGTAATTGTTGGCTTAAAACTAAATCGTGTTGTCATGCCGGGAACTGCATTCATTTGTACTCTAAAGTGAGGAAGAAAAACGGAGTGAAGAACATCGCGTGAATTGATTGCTAACTCAATGGGAACACCCACAGGTAAATACATTTCACGAGCTGTTAAATCATCATTAGCATTTACATCTAACGAATCAACACCTAATGGATTGGTATCATTAATTCTTCTAAAATAAGATTCTCCTAATTTATTATCCTTACCAGCATAACGAACCGTCCAATCGAATTGCTTTCCATAAACTTGAATCAACAATCCTTCCTTTCTCTTTGCATAATCAGTGATGCTATTCCATTCTGATAACCCAGTTGTGATTAATGCAGCAAGTACAATTGTTGGAATGATGGTCCAGATTACTTCTAACTTATTATTATCATGAAAGAAAAAGGCACGACGTTCTTTATTGAATCTGTATTTGAAGGCAAAAGAAAATAATAATACTTGTGTGATCACGAAAACGATAAACAACACTACCCAATTTGTATTCATTAATTTGTCGATCTCAACACCGTGCTCTGATGCTGATACCGGAAGCATGTAAGCTTTGTAACGTAAAATCATATAAAGCATCAATATCAAACCTCCCCAAAGAAAGATCATCAACCCAATTCCATTTATGCGATTGTCTTTGTCCTGTTCCGCTTCATCGCTTTCATCCGAAAGCTTTGCTGCCAACTGTGCTACATTGGCAAGTCGCACCAGCACCAGGATACTGAAAACGATAATAAGTATTAGCAAGAGATTCATGTCAAGTTAAATATTGAAGAATTCTGATTTATAATTTTTGAAATATTAAATAGCATGATGAAGACTCTCATTCATCAATGGATCATTTTTAATAACAAGTGGAGCTTTACTAAGGTTATGTTGAACGAGATAAATTAATAATCCAAGAAATCCAATTGTTGTTCCTATCTCCATCCATGTGATGGTACCGAATACCATTGCAGCACCTTCTGCAGCATGATGAGAAATATTTACCATCGATCCAGGTATCACCATGATGTAGGTATCAAACCAATGTCCGATAAATAATAGAATACACATCGCCATAATTAAACGGGGTTTACGTTTCGCATCGCGCGACATTAATATCACAAACGGACAAATGAAATTGATAAAGAAAGATCCTAACCATAGTCCACGGTAATGATCTTGACGTAACATGAAATAAGTAATTTCTTCTGGAATATTTGAATACCAAATTAGCATGAACTGACAGAACCATAAATACGTCCAGAAAATACTGAATGCAAAAATGAATTTTCCAATATCATGTAAATGATGCTCTGTAACTTCTTGTAAATATCCTTTTGATTTTAGATAAGTTACTGTAAATGCTAATCCTATTAAACTAGTGATGAAGATTCCTGCGAAAGTGTACCAACCAAACAAAGTGCTGTACCAATGTGTTTCAATCGACATGATAAAATCCCAAGCCATTGTTGATTCTGTTACTGCAAACAAAACAAGAAATCCGCAACAAAAACGACGTGTCTTTTTCCATATTGCTGTTGAATCACCTTGATCCATCAACAAAGAATTTTTACGTAATGTCATGATACCATAAGACCAAATACAAAAATACAATACTACTCTTACCCAAAAGAATGGAGCATTTAAATAAGCGCTTTTTCCTGCGATGATTTTATCGTAATTCGCTGCTTTCGGATCAGTAATACCAGCATCCATCCAGTGGTATAAATGACCACCACCAAAGAAAAATATGAGAACCATTATTAATCCAGCCACAGGAAGTACTAATCCTATCGCTTCAAGTTGTCGTTTAATTACTGTACTCCATCCTACTTCAGCAACGTATTGCAAAGCGAGAAAGAAAGTAGCACCTAGTCCGAAGGCTAAGAACATAAAATTATTCATGAGCAAATTAGCCCACGTTTGTTCGTGATGAGTTACAAACTGAGCAGCAATAGCAATAACACCAATGATAATCATAGCTCCTGCTATCATTCGGTTTCTGCTCTTAAATTCGTAAGGCGAAGTGCTCGTTACCTGTATATCGTGTGAATGATGTCCCATTATTTAATAAATCGTAGTAGGTACTATTTTATTTAGCCATGGCTGTCGCCTTGGAAGGATCTGTTGTTGCTTTTGTACTATCCGCAGTTGCAGTTGTTGTTTCACCATCATGTTGTAATTCATGAATATATTGAACCACTTTCCAACGTTCTGTAGGATTTATTTGTGATGCATGTGAACCCATCAAATTTACTCCGTAAGTAATCGTATGATAAATTTTACCATCAGTAAGATCTTTCATTAACCCTCCACGCGATGATGCTCCTTTTGAATACGATGGTGGAGGTGGAAATTTGCCCAATGCTACTATACTTCCATCACCTTGTCCTTTGCTTCCATGACAATGAACACAGAATATTTCAAACAATCTTTTTCCTTCAGCTAAATTTTCAGGAGTGCTTTCCAATGGATTTTTTACGTCACGACTAGCAGCTTCATAACCATCCGTAGTATTCGGATAATCGAAGAAAACAAAGTTAGTAGGAATTGATCCTGCTACAGGAAGACGCATACTCATGCTATCCTTAAACAATGGATTCGGTGAATACACTTCGTATGAAGGTGATCGGTACATGTCGGGCATATACTCTAAGCCGGCTTTTTTAGGATCCTTACTGCAAGAGGTCATCAGCGTGATGCCTGACACGATCATTGCGCAAAGAAATACTACTGTTTTATTCATATCCCAGATTTCTAGGGTAAAATATTTACTGATTCTATTTTTGTACACTCACTGCACCAGCCGACATCAACTGTGCTTCAACGTTAGCAATTTCTGCATCTGTATTTACCTGCACTGCCATCACGAAATGATCGTCTGACATTCGAGGATGGATAACATGAGGTTCAACACCAGGTAGCAATTTACTTCGTAGATAAAAAGTAATTACCATTCCATGTGCTGCACATAATACTGTTGTTTCAAATGTTACTGGAATAAATGCTGGTAGATTTTTATAAAACGCAAAACTTGGCTTACCACCAATATCCATTGGCCAATCCAGAATGTTCATATAGTAAACCATCAATAATGCTAAACTACAACCAATAATTCCGTAGATAAAACAGCAAATAGCAATACGTGTTCTCTTTAATCCTAATGCCTCGTCCATACCATGAATCGGAAATGGAGAGAATACATCTTTCACATTTAATCCCTTTTTTTTGAGGGTAGCGATAGCCTGTAATACTACGTCATCATCTTGGAAGATGCCGTAAACTAACTTCTTTGATGCAGCGCTCATACGTTAACTTCTTGCGTTACTGTTTTAGCATGTTTCTTCTTTGATCCTTCTGAAGATGATTTGATAATCGTTTTCAATTCACTCATTGCAATCACAGGGAATACACGAGCAAATAATAGGAAGCATGTAAAGAATAATCCGAGTGATCCAATAAATATTCCCGCTTCCACCCATGTTGGATGATACATCGTCCAACTTGATGGAATATAATCACGATGTAGTGAGGTAACAATAATTACAAAACGCTCGAACCACATACCGATGTTAACGAAGATAGAAATGATGAATGTTGCAAATACACTCTCACGTAATTTAGTAGACCAAAATAACTGTGGTGTGATAACGTTACACGTCATCATACTCCAGTATGCCCACCAATAAGGACCCGTTGCACGATTGATAAAAGCATATTGCTCATATTCAACTCCTGAATACCAAGCGATAAAGAATTCTGTTAAATAGGCAACTCCTACAATTGATCCTGTAATTAAAATTACACGGTTCATCATGTCAATGTGATAGATGGTGATGTAATCTTCAAGACCTAAAACTTTACGAACGATAATAAGTAACGTTTGCACCATTGCAAATCCTGAGAATACAGCTCCCGCAACAAAGTAAGGAGGGAAAATTGTTGTATGCCATCCTGGAACTAATGATGTTGCGAAATCCATCGACACTACAGAGTGAACCGAAAGTACAAGTGGTGTAGAAATACCTGCAAGCACTAAGGAAACTTCTTCAAAACGCTGCCAGTTTTTTGCTGATCCTACCCATCCAAAACTTAATAAAGTATAAATACGCTTACGCCATTTTGTAGTTGCTCTTTCTCGAATAACAGCGAAATCGGGTATCAATCCTGTATACCAAAACACTAACGATACTGTAAAATAAGTAGAGATTGCGAAAACGTCCCAAACAAGTGGAGAGTTAAAGTTTACCCATAACGATCCAAATTGATTCGGAAGTGGAATCGGCCAATATGCAACCCATGGACGACCCATGTGTGTAACGATAAATGATGCGGCGCAGATTACGGCGAAAATCGTCATCGCTTCTGCTGATCTATTAATTGATAATCTCCATTTCTGACGGAATAATAATAAGATCGCAGAGATCAAAGTACCCGCGTGACCGATACCTACCCACCAAACGAAATTGGTGATATCCCATGCCCAACCTACGGTTTTATTTAATCCCCAAACACCAAGACCAGTTCCGAGGGTGTAGGATACTGCAACGATCCACCAAAGTAATGCGGCTACAGCTAAACTGAAAGCGAGCCACCACCACTTGTTGGCTTTCGATTCCACCGGGCGACAAACATCTTCTGTGATGTCGTGCCAGGTTTTGTCTCCGAGGATTAATGGTGGACGGAGTTCCGATTCTTTATGCATAAGAGTCGTATGGTTTCTTTGAAATTGTAATTAATATTTTGCTACTAGGCTTCTTTGCCTTCTTCTTTGTTACGAACTTTTGTTTGATAGAATACACCAGGCTTCACTTTGATCTCCGCTAAGAGATGATATGATCTGCCATCAACAGCCAACTTGTTCACTTCACTTTGTGGATCGTTGTAATCACCAAACACTAATGCATTGGTAGGACAAGATTGTGCACAAGCGGTATTGATCTCTCCATCCAAAGGACGACGACCGGCTTTCTTAGCTTCCAACTTACCATACTGAATACGTTGAACACACATCGAGCATTTTTCCATTACTCCACGTGAACGTACCACAACATCAGGATTCAATACCATCTTACCAAGATTGTCAGTCATAGTATATGGGAACTTCTCATTATTCGTGTATTCAAACCAGTTGAAACGACGAACTTTATAAGGACAGTTATTCGCACAATAGCGTGTTCCAACACAACGGTTATACGCCATCATATTCAAACCTTCCGAGCTATGTGTTGTAGCAACAACTGGACAAACCGTTTCACATGGAGCACTGTTACAATGCTGACACATTACTGGTTGAAAAACAACATCAGGATTTTCTGCTGCAGGCTTTTCCATTTCGCCATACATATCCAACTTGCCTAATCCTTTCTCACCAGCATTCTCTTTTGTTACATCACTACTATAGTAACGATCGATACGTATCCAGTGCATTTCACGTGAACGCATTACTTCGTCTTTCCCTACAACAGCAACATTATTTTCAGCATTACAAGCTACAACGCAAGCGCCACAACCAATACATGCATTTAAATCAATTCCTAATCCCCATGAATGGTTCGGACGATCAAATCCTGGGTTCTTTTGTGAAGCCCATAAATCAACATCCTCCACTTTTTTCTTTCCATAAGGAGTTTCTATCATCTCCTCAGGATTTCCTGCTTTCGCATCTTTTAACCATGCTGATAAAGTAGTCTCCTTCACAATTTCACGACCCATCATAGTATGATGTGTTTGTGTTGCAGCTAATGGATAATCATCTTCAACAGTTTTACTTACTGTGGCAGCAGTATAATATTTCATTGATGCATTTGCAATCGTTACTAAAGGATATGCATTTACACCAACACCATTTCCTGCTTTTCCAACATTTGTTCGTCCGTATCCAACTGCAATGGCAATTGTTTCTTCAGCCATTGCGGGTTGCAATAATACTGGACCTTTTACTGATACGTTTCCAACTTTTACTTCTATAACATTACCTTGTTTGAAACCCATTTTGGCTGCATACGAAGGAAGAATAGCAAAATAATTATCCCAACACACTTTAGAAATCGGATCAGGAAACTCTTGTAACCAAGGATTATTTGCATGAGCACCATTAGCGATACCCGTTTTCTCATACATTACTAATTCAACTCCTGTTCCTGGCTTCGTAATCTTCGATGCCGCATCTTGAACATTGCCAGTAAACGCTGGAGCAGAAGCAGCTGTTACCGCTACTTCAAAAACTCCATTGCGAAGTGACTGCGTCCAAAATGCTTGTCCGGAAGTAACTCCAGTTTGCATTCCATATATATTACTCTTCCAATTTTCTTCTAAATACGAATAGTAATCAGCCTGTGGCATTGCTGCCCATTTCATCAAACTCTCTTGAGGTTGACGCGTATCAAAAAGCGGACGAATTGTAGGTTGAACAAGATTGAAATAACCTTTATAAGGCTCTAAGTCATTCCATGATTCTAAGTAATGATGTTCAGGAGCAACGTAATCGCAAAATTGCGCTGTTTCATCTTCACGATCAGCAAAAGAAACTTTCATTCCTACTTTAGATAGCGCTGCTTGAAAATCTTTACTGTTTGGCAAAGAATAAATAGGATTTGCATTCCAGAAAATAATTGTTCCTACTTCACCAGCATTCATTTTACTCATTAACTCAATCACAGCAGCATCATTACTTGCACGCAGATTACATTCTTGATTGATATTAATCGTACTATTATAATTGCCTAATAAATGATTGATTGCATTTACTAATACTTGCTCATTAGGATCATTCGAGCCGCTAACAACAAGACTTTTACCTTTTGCATTCAACAATTCTTGAGCAACTTTTTCAATTGCTTTATCTTGTGGAATTGCAGAAGAAGAAACAGAAGTTCCACCAGTTGAAGCAGCAATTTTATTATAAAGATTTGCTACAGCAGATGAAAGCTGACTAGGTTTTAATTTATATCTATTGTCAGCATTCGAACCAGTCAACGAAAGTGTTGATTCAAATTGAATATGACGTGACATGTTTTTCTTACCATCTCTCAACTTACGAGTTACCGCATATTGACGAGCGAATTCAATTGGTGAAAGCCATGTTGCAAGAAAATCAGCAGCAAAACTCACAATCACTTCTGCATTATCAAAACGATAAGACGGAATCATTGATTTGCCAAAAGAAAGCTCATTACCTTTTAATAATCCGTAATAAGAAACAGCATCATAAACGATATGTTCTGTTGCAGGATATTTTGCAGAGAAATCAGCAACAACTTTTTTAGTAGTAGGGCTTGGCAATGTGCCACTCAAAATCACAATTTTTTTACCTGCTGCTGCTGATTGAGAGAGCTTACTTGTTATTGCTGCATCCACTTCACTCCAAGTCGCTTTTTTCTTAGCTGATAAAGGAGATGTTAATCGAGCAGAATCATATAAACTTAAAACAGATGCTTGAACACGAGCGTTGGTTCCGCCATTTGTTACTGATGATAATTTGTTTCCTTCAATTTTTATTGGACGACCTTCGCGTGTTTTTACTAATACGCTGCAGTAATCATTACCATCAAAAAATGCAGATGCATAATAATCTGGAATCCCGTATGTTATTTCTTCTGGCTTTACAACATAAGGAATCGCCTTTTTTACAGGAGCCTCACATGCTGCAAGTGAAGCTGCCGCTACACCGAAACCAAGAAACTTTAAAAAGTCACGACGAGAAGTTGAAGACGTTGATGATGCTTTATTTTGAAGCAACTCATCGATCGGCAAATTTTCGAAGAACTCATTGTCGCGAAGGCGCGTAAATTCAGGACTGTTATTCAGTTCTTCGACACCTTTCCAATATTTTTTTTCCATACTAATTATTATGGCAAATTACTGTTGATACGTTAATGATCAGATCAGGACTATGTCCCTTATTAATAATGACAACGGGCACATTCTAAACCACCGATTTTATCAACCGTAAGTTTAGCTTGTGGACCATATTTTTTCAATAAATCGGTATGTAATTTTGTGTAGTAGCCATTGCCTTCCATTTTAACTTCTGTATTGCGATGACAATTGATACACCATCCCATGGTAAGAGGAGAAAACTGTTGCACTTGCTCCATTTCTTGAACAGGACCATGACAAGTTTGACATTCAACCTTACCAACTTTTACGTGTTGAGCATGATTGAAATAAGCTAAGTCTGGTAAGTTGTGAATACGAACCCACTGTATCGGCTTCTGGTTGGTACCATAAACTCCTTTTGCTGGATCCCAATCAATAGCTTTATAAATCTTGGAAATTTCTTCAGTTCCGTATTGTGGTCCTGACTGCACATACTTATGACAATTCATACAAACGTTTGCAGAAGGAATATTTGCATTTTTAGCTTTTTCAGCTCCTGAATGGCAATAACGACAATCAATTTTATTAGTTCCTGCATGTAGCTTATGAGAAAACTTAATCGGTTGATCCGGCTGATATCCTTGTGAAATTCCGATTCCTGCTAATGCATCCCATCCTTTAACACTTCCATAAACCATCCCTACAATTAATAAAATAGCGATAAGTTTTTTGTGTTCACGAATCCAACTCTTTGTTCTTGCTTTACCTTTTAAAACAACAGGTTCTGCCTCACCATCACGCTGACGAACAACGCGCTCTAACCCTTTTTGAACTCTATTTAAAATAGAATATAATCCAATAATAAGAACTAAAACTAATAAGTATACAAGTGGCGATGTCTCTTTCGACTCTTCAGCAGTTGCACCACTTCCTGCAGCAGCAGCACCAGGAGCAACAACAGGAGCTTTATCACTTTCGGTTTTGATATAACCGATAATCGATTTAATCTCATCATCCTTCAATGCAAATGCTGGCATCGCAATATGATTGAACTCTTCGTAGATCTTCACTGCATCTGGATCACCAGATTTAATGAAGGCTTGCGAATTCTTTATCCACGTCAAAAGCCATTCATCGCTTTGTTTTTTGTGGACATTCTTTAATCCTGGACCAACTACCTTGTTATCACCCACCACATGGCAGGAAGTACAATTTTGCTTAAACAGTGCTTCACCATTCGGCTGAGCAATGCTTGGAGATAAGGTAATCACGTTCAGAATAAACGCTAAAAGCGTGAAACTCAGGCACCTCGGTACGTAACGCAACATATTAGATTGTTTAGACGTTTGTGGAAGAAGGATTTTTTTACTCATTTCTGACATTAAAAGTCTTTTTTCCCGTCGCCAAAAATAGCACAAACTAATTCGCGAACCCATAAAACTGAGCAGAAAATTTAAAATTTATATTCGATCTAAGTTGTGAAGGTCTTTTTCTTGAAAAATTAGTTTGGTTCCACAAGAAAAATCTATGGTTTCTTTACTTTTGGAACATGAGAAATACAACCGTGTTCGTCCTTTTACTTTTTGGATTATGTAGTTTCCCTACTTTATCAAAAGCACAAGAAAAGATTTCGCACAAGCAGGATAGTCTTGCAAATCTGCTTGTTGAGCGTCATAAAAAGATTAACGCGGCAAAAATGAGTATGCCAGGATATCGCATTCAAATTTATTTTGGATCAGAAAGAGCTAAAGCTCAAGAGTTAAAATCAGATTTTACAAGCACCTTTCCACAAGTTGGAGCATATCTGGTTTACCATCAACCCAATTTTAAAGTGCGTGTTGGAGATTTTAAAACGAGGCTCGAAGCACAAGGATTTTTGAAGAAGATTGGCGATCGTTACACTACAGCTTTCATCGTTAATGATGACGTACGCCTTCCAGACCTTTGAAAGTTTGTGATTCAATATAGCGTTAAAGTTCTTTTTGAATGGTTCGATGTGCCTTTCTGCGTTTAACAGTTCGCTTTTGAAAATCATCAGATAAAATGGAAATGTTTCCATCAGCTTCTAATATTGCAAGGTTCACATGAGATACATCCGTTACGCCATGTTCTCGAATTGCAGCATTTAACTCCTCGTGAGTGATCTTCACTTTTTTTAGATGCTCCTCCAACAAAATACCATTGTGTACTAACATGATTGGTTCGCCTTGCAGAAATTTATTGATGGCCTTATTTTTAAAAGTTAATCGCTTAATAATGCTGTTCAAAATAAACAAACTGGATGCAGCTATTAATCCACCGCCAAGGCTACTATCTGGACCAACCATCGCATTTTGTACAGAATTACTGATAAGTAAAATAAAAACCAAATCCGTTACCGAAAGCTGCGCTAATTCCGTTTTGCCAAACAATCGAATGGCGGCAACTATAAATAAATAAACTGCACAAGTCCTTAACGTGATTTCTAAATATAGATTCATTTTAATTGAAATTAAGATTGCTAATCTACATCAGAAAATGATAGTGCAAAGGAATTGTTCCGAAGTTATTTAAAAAAAATTCCAAGAATTTATATTTCCAAAATATTCTTATCGTTTACTAACTTTATTATTACTAATCATTCGCTGACGACTACATTTAAACCGATCAACATCCTCCTGTTTTTTTGCTACATGCTTTGTTCCTCTTCCGTGAACCCTTTCTCTCCACATATTAAAACTACTACGTTTCATTTCAGTACGCATCAAACGAATGACCATCGATTCGTTTAATCCAAACTGATTTTCAATTGCATCAAAGGGTGTTCGATCTTCCCATGCCATTTCAATAATTCTGTCAATATCAACACTGTTTAATACTACCGACATGTTAAATCTTTAATAAGGTTTTAAATTGCTTGATGATTAAATGGCTGTATCACCATTTCAGAAACTACACCGGATAATGGTTGTTGACATAAGAACCATATTGCTTTAGCAGCTTCTTCTGCAAGTATCATTTTATCGCGCTGAACTCTTAAATCAATGGCATCCCAAAAAGCGGAATCAACGCCTCCCAAAAACAATTGTGTGATTCTAATATCTGTTCGCTTTAATTCCTCTCGAAGCGATTTCATCATTCCATTTAAACCGTATTTACTAGCAGCATAAGCAGCCGCACCAGCCATTGGCGTCTTTCCTAAAACTCCTGGAATATTAATTATCAATCCTTTCTTTTGCACTTTCATAGCAGGAAGAAATGCTTGCAATAAATTAAATGCACCTATTAGATTTACATCAATTGATTTTCTAAAATCAACATCTGTAAGTTGCTCAAAAGGTTTTATTATTCCAACTCCTGCAGCATTAACGAGTATATCAATCGCTGGTATGAATTGATGAATTCGATTTGCTATTTCTTGCACATTTAAAGAGGAAGTAATATCCATTTCGAAATGACGTGAAGTAGGGAGATCATATTTAGTAGTAAATGTTGCTAAGCGATCTAAATCTCTGCTTGTCGCATAAACAATAGCACCAGATTGAGTAAGTTGTTTTACCGTTTGTTCTCCGATACCTCCAGTTGCACCAACAATGAGCACATGCTTATCTTTAAGTTTTTCCATGTAATGATTAACAATTGTCTTTCCATTTTGTTAACAACCCATGAAAGAAATAACATTAATTTTTCCCCATCAATTATTTAAAGACCATCCTTCAGTTACTGTATCTCGTGAGATTTGGCTAATAGAAGATCCACTATATTTTAATCAATATAATTTTCACAAGCAGAAATTGATCTTGCACAGAGCCTCCATGAAATACTATGCGGATCAGATGACGCTAAAAAAATACAAGGTAGTTTATATTGAGTGCACCGATAATTTAGCTCAAACAAAAATACTTTTCGAACACTTAAAAAAACTTGGTGTGAAATCCATTCATTATTGTGATGTGGTGGATTATCTTCTTGAAAGAAGAATAAATCGGTATGCAACGTTAAACGATATAAAGCTTGTAAAGAATGAAAGTCCGAATTTTATTAATACACAAAATTATTTATCAGATTATTTTAAGGATAAAAAACGATTTTTTCAAACTGATTTTTATATTGAACAACGAAAGCGATTTGATATTTTAATCACCGACAAAAAACCAACTGGAGGAAAATGGACATACGATATAGAAAATAGAAATAAAATTCCTTCAAGTATCGATGTTCCTTCATTACCGAAAAAAATTAATAATAAATTTATTGATGAAGCATTAGCATACGTTGAAACAAATTTTTCGAATAATTTTGGGAAAACGGAATCATTTATTTATCCCGTTACACATCACGATGCTGAAAAATGGCTCGATGTATTTCTAAAAGAACGGTTTCAGAATTATGGAATTTATCAAGATGCAATTTCGAAAGACAATACATTTTTATTTCACAGCATCTTAACACCAATGCTCAATACGGGATTACTTGAGCCAACACAATTAATTGAAAAAGCAATAAATTGTGCAGATAAAAATAATATTCCGTTAAATTCATTAGAAGGTTTTATCAGGCAAGTTTTAGGATGGCGCGAATTTATCAGAGCAGTTTATGTGCTTAAAGGAGTTGAAATGAGGAAGAGAAATTATTGGAATCATCATCGAAAAATTCCAAAATCATTTTATGATGGGACAACTGGAATACCTCCGATAGATGATGCAATAAGTAAATTGAAATCGCATGCTTACTGTCATCATATTGAACGATTAATGGTACTTGGAAATTACATGCTTCTTTCTGAATTCGATCCAGAAGAAGTATACAAATGGTTTATGGAACTATTTATCGACTCTTACGATTGGGTAATGGTGCCTAATGTTTTTGGCATGAGTCAATTTGCAGATGGCGGATTCATGAGTACGAAGCCATATATTTCTGGATCAAATTATATTTCAAAAATGAGTGATTACAAGAAAGGAGATTGGTGTGTAACATGGGACGCATTGTACTGGAATTTTATTCATAAACATCAACAATTGTTTTCAAAAAATCCGCGTATGAGTATGATGGTTCATCAAGTGAACAAAATGAATCCAGAACGTTTCAATTCTTTGCAAGAAATAGCACAAAGAGAATTAGCAAAAAATTAATGACTAGAAAAAAACCTTGGAACCGTATCAATGTTCCCGTTTATAGTGTTTCCTCTTACAACGAAACTAAAAACAACATGAACATCTGTACGTATGTTACCGCAATTTCGATGCACCCTAAACGATTTGTTGTAGGGATTTATAAGAACACCTGCACACTAACAAATGTAATGATGCATCCAAATTTTATTTTACAACTTTTATCATTCAATCAATATCGGTTAGTAAATTTATTAGGAAAATCAAGTGGAACCTCCATTGATAAAATTTCAAAACTTAAAGCTCCACTGATGATGTGGAATGAATTTCATGTGTTGCAAGAGGCCTGTGCATTAATTCACTTATCAGTTATAGAATGGATAGATGCGGGCGATCATTGGGCAACAATATGCGAAGTGATAGCCTATAAAAATAGGAATGATACTCTTCCTTTAACTCTCGATGATTTAAGATCAAAAAAAATAATTCGAGGTTGATTTATATCCTTTAAAAATTGAATAAGTTATCATTTTAAAAACTCGCCTCTATTATCAAATATGTAATAGAGGCGAGCAAATAAATTTATTCAGCAACAGGAGTTCCGTCTTCTTTATAAGCAACTTCTAATTTATGAGTACCTGATTTAATATCTGCTTCGTAGATTAGTCCGTGCTTAGCAGTATCCGTTTTATCAGCTTCTTTAATTACCCATCCTGGATATTTTAAAGTAATTGCATCTGTAACAGCTTTTGGCAAACTAGCAATTGAAATTTCTGTTTCCGTTTCCAACCACTTTCCATCCAATCCGAAGTTGGCAGAAATCTTCTTTCCATCCAACGTAAATTCCGCTTCCCATTCTTTCGCGCCTTCTTTACCCCAGCTAACTTTTGTTGCTGTAGGGAACTTTTTTCCAAACGATTTTGATACAGATGTTGGAGGTGTTCCAGCGAAGGAACAGTTGAACATTATTACAATGCTTGATACTATTAAGATTATTCTTTTCATGATTTTTTTATTAAAGATTAGCGTTTCATTGAATTTATATAACAAATAAATTCTGCATTAAAATAAACTTAAACTATCGGTGGGCGAAATACAGAAGATCGAAAATTAGAATAATAAATTCTTACTTGAAAAGTTGGAAGATCTTCTTTTGAAACTAAACATACTTCCGTATCAACGATAAATTTTTTTGTTAAAAAATAATTTTGCGCTTGATGATGATACTGTAGCGAAGTATGTGACTTTTGTAGATCTCCTTTATTGTGGTTGTCGATTAAACAATCAAAATTGATAAGGTGATCAGTAAGAAAATCGATCCCTGTCATATCATGATCTTCTGTTGCTTTGCAATGATCATACATTTCCTTTAATTCAGTCAACGATGAAAAATCACCTTGGGGCAAACAGAGATTACCAATTAGATAATACGTTAGTAGAAATATAGAAGTGAATCGTATCAATATATACATTTAAACTACGAAAATACGCAATTATTGCGATTAAAAAACAATGATATGAAAGTTAAATTTCAGTTACCATCCTTTCAAAAGCTATTGGTTGTAAGAACTATTATTCATACTAGATGAGGCATTATTTACTCAATAAAACATTCGTTATTCAATCATAAAAAAAGGACTAACCCTCAATGAGAATTAGTCCTTTGAAATATAACCTACAATTATTAATGCATTATTTTAAGTTCGTTAAGAAGATATCCAGCACCAGCATATTTATCAATAACCCATAAAACATATCGTACATCTGCGCAAATTGTTCGCTTATAATTTGGATCGTAGGAGATGTCACCCGACATAGCTTCCCAATTTCCATCAAAGGCTAACCCGATCAATTCTCCTTTTCCATTTATCACTGGGCTGCCCGAATTACCTCCTGTAATATCATTCGTAGTAATGAAATCAATTTTTAAAACACCATTTTGTCCATAGTTTCCATAATCCTTTTTCTTATAAAGATCCACCATTCTGTCTGATAAATTAAATTCATCATTTGATTTATCCATCTTATCCATCAATCCATCCATTGTTGTATAATAATTATAATAGACAGCATCACTGGGATAATAATCTTCAACCTTTCCATAACTAACACGCATCGTACCATTCGCATCTGGATAAAACTTTTTATCAGGACTCATCAAACGTAACCCTTCAACATAGAACCTCATATTTTTATCGATGATGTTTTGCTGTGTTCTTATATTTCCGCGAATCGTTGCAATGTAATGCGTATAAATTTCAGAAATTAAAGCGTATGCCGGATCCCTTTTCAATTCTTTTAAACTTGGTTTTTCAAGAAACTTTTTTACAAAAGTTTCATTCGTAAATAAACTATGTTTAAAAATATTATCAGCTACCTTATTCATATCTCCATCATACTTGCTTACAATCTTAATGAAGTAGGGAGCTTGCTGACTAACAGAAACATCTTTATTATACATATCTAACAAACCAGCAACTATTTTTTTATCTGTGTTAACACTGTACTCGGAAAAATAATCTTCACTTGCTTTTAACAGAGGAATAACAGCTTTTTTAATGTCTTCTTCTTTGGCATCTTTATTTTCCAAAATCTTTGCTAATCCAGAAAAACTATATGCGTAAGGAAGAATCTCCGTTCCCATAACAGCTTCTTGAAAATATACTTTTGCGATGTTAAACTTCATCATTTCAGAATAAGCATTCGTAAGGTTTGAAGTTACATTTCCGTAATGTTGCTTTAACTCCGTTGTAGTATTTGCCCATGTATTAAAATCTTTTTCTTGTGCTTCCTTTTGATCAACAACATGCATGCGTTTTAAACCTTTTGTTGCTCCAATAAAATATTTCCAATAATTACTTACGCGCGCATACTTGGATGCATACATGATGCGAACAGTATCAACCGCTTCCATTTCTTTCTTCATCAAATCTAATTTCAGTGTGCGAATTTTTACTGTTGCAGGATTACTTTGTTCTATATC
Organism: Bacteroidota bacterium; assembly: GCA_043758125.1. Lineage (GTDB taxonomy): Bacteria > Bacteroidota > Bacteroidia > AKYH767-A > OLB10 > JANXSD01. Next base: position 18,950 of record JAYVOC010000170.1, read on the forward strand.
CATCCTCACACCATTCGATGCACGATAACGATCTGTTCTTCCTGGATATCCTAAAATCATAGTGAAATCATCTTTATTTACTCCAGCAAGACTGACAGGTAAAAAATGCTTTGGCTTAAATGGAATATTATCTTTCGAATATTCAGCAGGCTTTCCATCTGGCGACATATACACGCGAAAAACAGAGAAATCTCCAGTATGACGAGGCCACATCCAGTTATCAGTATCGGCTCCATAATTACCAATTGCTTTTGGTGGTGCGCCAACAAGTCGAACATCTTTGAATACTTCATACACGAACATGTAAAATTCATTGCCTTGCAAAAATGATTTTACATCCACACGGTAACGACCCTTTTCAGAATTTTCTTCTTGTAGTTGTTTTGTTGCCTTAGCAAATACCTCCATTCTTGTTGGTTCACTCATCGTATCAATCATCATCGATTTAATGCGAGTTGTTACATCATCCATTCGAATAAGAAATGATGCAGTTAGGCCAGGGTTCGTAAGCTCTTCACTCTTATTCATTGCCCAAAAACCATTTGTGATATAATCGTGTGCTTCTGTACTGTGATTCTGAACATAATCGAAACCGCAATGATGATTCGTAAATAATAACCCTTGTTCAGAAACCATTTCTCCAGTACAAAAACCTCCAAAAGAAACAATCGCATCTTTAAGTGAAGAGTTATTGATACTGTAAATTTCCTCTGCAGTTAATTTTAATCCAGCCTTCTGCATATCTGTTTCATTCAATCGTTTGATAAGCATAGGAAGCCACATTCCTTCATCGGCAAGGCTCATCTGCGAAGCACATAAACCAATTAATATAATGATTGAAGCAATTCTTTTTAACATGATTTATTTTGTATAATTTTCAATAACAAAGGAAGTGAATATATTCTTTGACTTTTTAATTTTCGTCGAGTGAATTCTTGTATTCGTCTAATAGTTTATATAATAATGACGAATACTCTTGGATCCATAATTTTTATTGGCATAAAAAAAACGGATCCTTTTCAGAAACCGTTTATGATTTTTTTTAGTTTAGTTACATCAATATCCCAGCAATGGTAGCAGATAAATAAGAGGCGAGTGTTCCGCAAAGAAGTGCTTTCATCCCAAGCTTTGCGAGATCTGCTCTACGCGTTGGCGCTATTTCACCAATACCTCCAATTTGCATTCCTACACTCGAGAAATTTGCGAAACCACAAATTGCAATAGAAACAATAAGCAATCCTTTTTCAGTAATGATAGGAACAGTTTTATGCGCAAGATTTTGAAATGCAACGAACTCGTTAATCGAAAGTTTTTGTCCGAGCAATGTTGCAACGCCATTCACATCAGCAGATGGAACGCCCATCGACCAAGCAAGTGGGTAAAATAATTTTCCGAAGATCCAGTTAAGTGTTAGATCAAATGATGGATTGAAGATATGTCCAACAGCAGTTAACATCCAATCAACCATCGCGATTAAAGCAATAAAACCAATCAACATTGCAATCACATTCATTGCAATTTTAAATCCATCACCAGCACCATGAGAAATCGCATCAACAGCATTTATATATGGACTTTTCACTTCTAGTTTTACTTTACCCATCGTCTCGCTTACTTTTGTTTCAGGAAAAACAATTTTAGAAATTACTAATGCGCCAGGTGCTGCCATCAAACTTGCGGCAATTAATTTAGGAGCTAAATCCATTCCTGCCTGTGCCCCCATATTTACGTACACAACTAAAATTCCTCCCGCGATACAAGCTAAACTTCCACTCATACTTGCAAGCAATTCGCTTTGTGTCATAGTTGGAAGATATGGGCGAATCATTACTTGAGCTTCTACTTGTCCAACGAATGCACTCGCAACATTACTCAAGGCTTCTGCACCACTCACGCGCATTACAAAATTCATTGCGCGTGCAATTACTGAAACCACTCGTTGCATCACTCCAAAGTGATATAAGATAGCAACGAGAACGCAAACAAGAATTATAGTTGATGTTACATTAAACGCAAAAACAAAACCACCATTAATATAATTTCCAATAGTTCCATCAAATTTAGAAACGGCAATTCCTCCATAAACAAAAGACGCTCCTTGTCGGGCAAACTGCTCAATTTTTTCCATGCCATGACCTAATTTTTGAAAAAAAGCAGTGACAGGCGGTATTTTTAATACGAGAATAGCAATGAGTAATTGCAACCCTACACCACTCAAAACAAGACGATAATTTATTGCCTTTCGATTATTTGAAGCTAAGTACGCAATTCCAAAGATCAGTGCGATACCTATGAGTCCGGTAAATCTTTCCATAATGATTTTTAAGGTGAGTTTTAAGGATTAACTCTACGAATATACGTTTCTAAATAATATGATCGATTTAAGTGCTAATTCATTTACCACATCACTCCTAAAATGCTTCCCTATTTTGTTTTATCCCAATAAAATTGCTACTCCATTACTTGCCGCTTTTGTTTTTTAGAATGATGACTATCCTCGATCAATTTTATTTCAAAAAAACGTGATAAATTTGATTGTCTCTTTTTGTTTCTGTTTCAAAATCATTAAGAATTTGAAACCAATATGAATTTACTATCTTACGAAAATAAATTAGTACACTTCGTTCAAATATCAAACAACACGATTCAAAATACCCGTCAAAAAAATGTGTATATTAAAAAGAATATTTCTCCTGTATTTTATTTTACATTTTTCTTCTGCCAATGCAAGTGTACTCGACAGTTTAATGAAAACTGGTACCGATTTGTATTTACACGGTGAATTTAAAAAATCAACGACCTATTTTTCCAATAGTATTGAACTTGCAAAAAAAGAAAATAATAAAAAAGAACTTTCAAATGCTTATAATAATTTAGGAAATGCGCTATCTAAGATCGGAGAATCCGTAAATGCGTTGAAGTATTACCAGTTATCTATTTCAATTGCTGAAGCGAATAACGACCAGGAACGTATCGCAAAAACGACAAAAAATATCGGAACACTTTATTCCGAACAAAAAGATTTTGTTACTGCACTTAGGTATTTTGAGTCGGCTTCTACATTAGCAGTTAAGCTAAACGATTCCATCTTAATTGCTGATTGCTTAAACAATCAAGGGGTTGTTTACGAACAACAAAGTAAATACGACAAAGCTGTGGAAGTATACACTAGAGCGTTAGAAATATATACTGCAAAAAATGAAGAAGGGAAAATTTCAATGTCGCTAAATAATCTTGCAATTGTATATAAATATTTAAAAAACTATCCTCAATCTATAAAATATTACGAACAAGCTTTAGCTTTATCCATTAAGCAGGATGACAAATTTATCATCGCTGCTACCATGAATAACTTAGGAAACGTATATGCACTTACTGGCGACTATAATCGTTCGCTAAGTCTTTGTCAGGATGCATTGAAAAAATCAAAGGAAATTAATGCTACAGAAATTATTATTGAAACCTACGATGGTATTTCAATAGCTTACGAAAAATTAAAAAACTATCCTGAAGCGATTGCTTTTAGAAAGCTCTATGAAGAAGAAAAGTTTAATTTTATTAGTAGTGAACGTTCTGGTCAGTTAGCAGAATTAAAAACGAAATATGAATCCGACAAACAGCTAGATGAAATTGCATTATTGAAAAAAGATGAGACGATAAAAAATCTTTCCATCCGCGAGCAAGACATTAAAATTCAAAAGCGAAATTATTTACTAGCACTTAGTATTTTACTCATATTTATGATTGCTGGAATAGCGTATCAATGGAATAAGAGTTATCTATTAAAAAGTAAAATTGCACAACAGCAGGCAGTTAAAGAATCTGAAGAAAATGAACGTATTCGTATTGCAAAAGACATTCATGACGAATTAGGATCAGGATTAACAAAAATCAATTTCTTATCGGAAACAGTTTTAAAAAATTCTAATGAAAATATAAAATCTAAACTCAATACTATTTCTGAAACGTCTAAAAATTTAATCGATAATATGCGCGACCTTATTTGGGCATTAAACCCTGATAATAGTACGCTAGACAATCTTATTGTTCGTATTCGGGAATACACTACAGACTATTTAGAAGAATTTCCTATTGAACTTACGAATGATTATCCAGATGTTATAGCAGATTCACAAATTTTAAAAGAAAGTCATCGTAATATTTTTATGGCAGTGAAAGAAATATTAAATAATGTAGTGAAGCATTCAGGTGCGACTAGTGTTTCTATTAAAGTAAATATTGAAAAAGATATGCTCAACATTTCAATTAATGATAATGGTAATGGTTTTGAATCAGAGAACTCCTTTTCAGGAAATGGAATTAAAAATATGAAGCATAGAATTAGTATTTCTGGAGGAAGAATTGATATTGAAAGTGCAATTGAAAAAGGGACAACATTAAAGATGATTATTCCCCTTGCAAATATTAGAAAATCATAAATACTACTATTGTAGTATAGTGAATTCAAAACAGGAACGTAATTTTGATGACATGGAAATAAAAGTTGGTATCATAGAAGATGAGAGGCAAATTCGAGAAAGTCTTGTGGCACTTATAAACGGAAGTGAGGGGTTTTCTTGTTGTCATGTTTTTGAAACCGCTGAGAAGGCTGTTTTAGAGATTCCACTATTAAATTTAGATGTGGTTTTAGCGGATATTCATTTACCAGGCAAGACAGGAATTGAGGCAGTAACATTATTAAAACCTCTCTGCCCTGAAACACAATTCCTGATGTGTACTTCGTTTGAAGATACAGAATCTGTTTTCAACGCGCTAAAAGCTGGTGCAAGTGGTTACATCACTAAAACAACTCAACCTTCTAAGTTATTAGATGCTATTACTGATCTGCATCATGGTGGATCACCAATGAGTAGCCATATCGCCAGAAAGATTGTCAGTTCCTTTCAAGTTAAAGAAGTAAATATTGAGTTACAAAAACTTTCTACAAGAGAAAAAGAAATGCTTGAAGCACTTTCCAAAGGATTACGTTACAAAGAAATTTCAGATAAATTTTTTATAAGCACAGAAACAGTAAGAAAACACATTCGTAATATTTACGAAAAACTACAAGTGAATTCACGTACTGATGCGTTGAATAAAATCTATGGGCAAAAGGCTTAAGCAAGAATATTTTTTTGTCAGCATTGTTCCAATCAACTTTATAAGTAATTTTAAAAAAATATTTTTGCGCTTTCAATTTTACTTGTATTAATTACTACTAAAGTGTAATTGATCTTGATATTTTGCAGTAGTAATTTTGAAAAATCAAACTACAGATAAACCTTCTTACATTCAAAAAAAATTATGAAAAAACCGTTAGCAAAAATTAGATTCTTGATTGCATTAGTAGCTTTTATTGCTTTCAATGCACAAGCTCAAGAAGTTAAGGAAGTAATTCAGCCATTATCTAAAAAAGCATACAAAGGATTTATGTACGATACAGATAAAGATGCTGATGGGAATATTAAAGTTACTTATGTTATGCGTGGAGAAAAAAAAGATGAGCAAGACAATTATGAAGAATATAGTTTCGATAACTCACTGAAATTTTTATCAACAAAGGATGTCCAAGTAAAAAAAGAGCCGCATGCCGACATTGAAAAAACATACTATTCTGCGAGTGTAGGTGGCACATCCTCTTTCGATGTGCTTAGCATGAAATTAAAACTTTCGAAACAAGTACAACAACGAACATGGAACTATAAAACTTCCCGTTATATGATCAAAAAAATAGTCTCTAACGAAACTATTAAAGCTAGAAATGATAATGGAAGAGTGTATGTTGGTTATGCATCGTATCAATCAGAAGATCCAAACAAAAGTGGCGTTCAAGTGATTGCAAAAATTGATTCGAAAGAAAAAAATCAAGCTGATAAATTTTATATTCTCCTTTTTGATGATAAACTGGAATTAAAGGAAAATCCAATTGACCTTACTGGTGCTTACTCATTAGTATTTTGCGACCAATTGCCAAATGAAAATACAGTAATGGTATTTGCACCTTCAAAAGGAAATGGTGACGCGAATAATTATGTTTATTTTCAATATGATATAGAAGGCAATTTAAAAACAAAGGTTGAATTTAAAAGTCCCTCGAATGCAATGCTTTTAACAGCTGTATTTGAGAACAAGGGAAATATTTATTTCAGCGGTAGCTCTACTAAATCAACCGAGAATTATGCTCAAGTATTCGGTGAGTATGCTCCGATTTATAATCCTGGATTTTATGAAGGTGGTGATAATCGCTATGATGCTAAATGGCAGAAATTAGCCAATGAAAAAATGGATAACTTTCATCTTCTAAAATTTACCGACAATAAATTAATCTTCGCATCAACAACTCCTATCAGCGAATTCAAAAGCAAATTCAAAACCTCACCCACCGACAAAGGTTCTGATCCGTACAAAGGAAAAAAGTTTCATGTCGAGCAATTTTATGTTACAAATGATGAAGATTATTTAATCGCTGGTCAGTTGAAAGATCGTGTTAAACTCGGAGAAAGTTCAGTAACTGCTTATGAAGACATTATTTGTTTTCAATTTGATAAAACGGGAAAATTAAAAGCACAATATGGCGTTAACAAAATGAACAACGATAAGAAGAGTGAGATATTTGAAATGATGCAACACTTCTATCCATCGTCTGATGGGAAAAGTGTTTATTGGGAGGTTCTAGAGGTAAAAGGAACAAAAGGATACGCCTCATTTATGGATGCTTATAATGGACGAGAAACATTTCATGCTTTATTTTTTCCACGTATCTCCAAAGTTGATTTAACAACTTCTACGCTGAGTTCTTTTAAAGTTCTTGGCGATGAAAAATTCTATCTAAGAAAAGATTTCCCAGGATCGTATGATGAAAAAGATAAATCAATAACTTACTTCGGTCACGATGAAGACTATAAAAAAATGTGGATCGGAAAAGCAATTTTGCAATAATGATTTCATAGTTTTCATAATCCAAATAAACATAAAAAAGCTCAGCAATACTATTTTTTATAGTAACACTAATTTGAAAACTAATTCTTTGATTGCAAACAAATTTGCCGTTATAAAATTTTCTAAAAATTTTATAAGAAAAAACTTTGCAGCGTTTTGAATTAATCCACAAACATATTAGAACAAAAAAAGTGGTTTCAGAAATGAAACCACTTTTTTTATATCCTAAATTCTAATTCTAATTCTAATTCTTAATTCTTAATTCTTTTACGCTAACGTTCTTTTCACAGAAACATTTTCATATCCTTCAATGATATCACCAACGCGAATATCATTATATCCTTGAATATTTAATCCGCAATCCATTCCTGCTTGAACTTCTTTTGCATCGTCTTTGAAACGTTTCAAGGAAGCAAGTTCTCCGCTGAATGCAACGATACCATCGCGTACAATTCGAATCTTAGTATTACGATTTATCTTACCATCTAATACCATACATCCTGCAATCGTTCCCACTTTCGGTATTTTGAATATTTCACGTACTTCAACATTACAGGTGATCTTCTCTTCAAATTCAGGAGCAAGCATTCCTTCCATCGCAGCTTTCACTTCATTGATTGCATCGTAAATGATGGAATACAAACGAATATCAATTTGTTCATTCTCTGCAATCTTACGTGCACTCACTGAAGGACGAACTTGGAATCCAATGATGATCGCATTCGATGCTGAAGCAAGCATTACATCTGACTCTGAAATCTGACCCACGCTCTTGTGAATCACATTCACTTGAATCTCTGGATTAGAAAGTTTCAATAACGAATCTGCTAATGCTTCAACGGATCCATCCACGTCACCTTTCACGATTACGTTCAACTCCTTAAAGTTACCAATCGCCAAACGACGACCGATTTCATCAAGTGTAATATGTTTATGTGTACGTATTCCTTGCTCACGTTGTAACTGTAAACGTTTGTTTGCAATTTCACGTGCTTCGCGTTCATCTTCCATTACATGAAACTGATCACCAGCTTGTGGTGCACCACTCATACCTAAAATCATTACAGGTGTTGATGGCCCTGCTTCTTCCACTTTTCCTCCACGCTCATTAAACATCGCTTTCACACGACCTGAATAACATCCGGCAAGTACTACATCACCAATTCGAAGTGTTCCGTTTTGAACTAAAATTGTTGTTACGTAACCACGACCCTTATCTAACGATGATTCAATTACTGTTCCTTTAGCATTACGATCTGGATTTGCTTTCAGATCTAATAATTCAGATTCTAGAATTACTTTTTCAAGAAGCTTCTCAACATTCAATCCTTGCTTAGCAGAAATATCCTGACTCTGAATTTTTCCGCCCCACTCTTCTACAAGAAGATTCATGGATGCTAATTGCTCTTTTATCTTTTCAGGATTTGCGCCTGGTTTATCAATTTTATTGATTGCAAAAACGATAGGCACATTTGCAGCTTGCGCATGATTTATTGCTTCACGCGTTTGAGGCATCACACTATCATCAGCAGATACAACAATGATGGCAACATCAGTAACTTTCGCTCCACGAGCACGCATCGCAGTAAATGCTTCGTGACCTGGTGTATCTAAGAAAGTAATTTTTCGTCCGCCTTCTAACTTCACTTCATAAGCACCAATATGCTGCGTGATACCACCTGCTTCACCGGCAATAACATTCGCTTTACGGATATAATCCAACAACGATGTTTTACCATGATCAACGTGACCCATTACAGTAACGATTGGTGCACGTGTAGAAAGTTCTTCTGGACTATCAATAGCATCTTGAATAGCTTCTTGAATATCTGCTGAAACGAATTCTATTTTATATCCAAATTCTCCAGCAACAACGGTAATAGTTTCTGCATCGAGACGCTGATTGATCGAAACAAAAAGTCCAAGGCTCATACAAGTTGAAATAATTTGTACTACTGGAACGTCCATCAATTTTGCTAATTCGTTTGCAGATAAAAATTCTGTTACTTGGATTACTTTTTCTGATTGTTCTGTTGCAATTGCTTCTTGACGTTGCGCATGCAAATCACGTTTCTCCTTACGGAATTTTGAAGCTCTAGATTTTCCAGTTCCACTTAAACGAGCAAGTGTTGCTTTTATCTGATCTTGAATCTCTTTTTCTGTTGGTTCTACTTTTGGTCCTATTGGAACAATTGGTCCTCTTGGTCCTCTGTTAGGTCCACGATTTGGTCCTCCTGGTCCTCTATTCGGTCCACCCGGTCCACGATTTGGTCCGCCTGGTCCTCTGTTTGGTCCACCACCTTGTCCTGGAGGACGAGGTCCACCCTGACCAGCTGGACGATTTTGTCCGCCTGGTCCACCTGGTCCGCGATTAGGCGCTCCACCAGGAGTTCGTTCACCAGGTTTAGCAGTTTGGTTAGATCCTGCTACAGGATTCGAACCTTTACGTTTACGCTTACGACGATCTCCTTCAAAATCAGAAGATGATGCAACAGGTTTTTTCTTGGATTGCTCCGTTGGTAAAACAATTTTACCAATGATATTAGGTCCTGATAATTTATCAATACGAACAGAAATATGCTCTGGAGGTACAGGTGCAGATGGAGCTGCTTGTACATCTGGTTTTTCAGCTATAGGTTCAGGCTTTTTAACTTCCAACTTAATTGGCGCTGGTGTTAGTGCCCCTTTATTTGCCCCTGGCTTATGTACTTGCGATTTACCATCATGCGGCTTAACTTCTGGTGGCTTATTACCATGTGGTCTCGCATCTGGTCTCCTCGTATCAGGCCCCTTTGAATGACCCGATTTAGCAACTGGTTTATCAGTCTTAGCTTTTGTCGTCGAATTGTTTTCGTCGCGCGAAGCTGTAGGATTTGCTTTCGCAGATTTTACTTTCTTCTCTTCATCGTTAACGATTTTTGCTTCAACAACAGGTGTTGGCACATCGTCATTTTTCTTATTAGCTTTCTTCTTCGGACCGGTTGCATCTAAGTCAATCTTACCGAGAATTTTAGGTGAATCAGAAAGTCCTGCATTCGCTTTTATAACTTCTGGTTCACCAGATTTTTCCTTAGCAACAGGCTCAGGAGTTATTACTTCGGCAACTGGTGCTGGAGCAGGTGCTTCTACTTCCTTTTTAGGAGCAGCAGGTTTTGCTTTCTCAGAAGCAGCAGAAAATTTAATATCATCTAAGCTCTTTTTCAAAACATCATCGTTATCCTGCTCATTTTCCATGTGTTTTGGTTCACTGGAACTAGGCTTGGCAACGATAACGATATTGTCGCGCTTGAGTTTTTCACGCGTCACTTCTTGAGCATCCATTTTGGCCATCTTATCTGGCTGATACTTCTCCTGCAAAAGGACATACGTCTCTAGAGGAATCTTCGTATTGGGGTTGCTATCAACCTTCACACCTTTCGATTCCAGGTACTCAACCACATGTTGCAAACCAACGTTAAATTCTTTGGCTGCTTTACTGAGGCGCACTGCTTTTTCTTCTGCCATTCTTGTCAGATTCGGTTCTTTTGTAGACCAGTGATCGGCAAATCCCTGCTCTTGTTTTGGTAAATGATGTACTAAAATTTAATACATCACCATTACCGCTAAATACTAATTATTAATTCCGATTTCTGTTGGGCAGAAATCATCTTTCATTGCTTATTCAAACTCTGTATTCAAAATACGCATCACTTCCTTAATCGTTTCTTCCTCGAGATCAGTTCTGCTCACAAGGTCTTCAACAGAAAGCAATAACACACTCTTCGCAGTATCACATCCAATGTTTTTTAATTCAGTGATGATCCACTCATCAATTTCATCTGAGAATTCTTCAAGATCAACATCTTCCTCTTCGTCTTCACTATCACGATAAACATCAATTTCATAACCAGTTAATCGTCCGGCAAGTTTAATGTTATGACCACCTTTTCCGATAGCTAATGAAACCTGATCTGGCTTCATAAAAACTGCAGCACGGCGTGTATCTTCATCCAACTTTATCGATGTGATTTTTGCAGGACTTAATGCACGAGTAATATATAATTGAAGATTATTAGTATAATTTATTACGTCAATATTTTCATTTCGTAATTCACGAACAATACCATGAATACGAGATCCTTTCATCCCCACACAAGCTCCAACAGGATCGATACGATCATCGTAACTTTCTACTGCAACTTTTGCACGCTCACCCGGTTCACGAACAATATTTTTAATTGTAATTAAGCCATCAAAAACTTCTGGTACTTCTTGCTCAAATAAGCGTTCAAGAAATAACGGTGATGTTCGTGATAAAATAATTTTAGGATTTGAATTCACCATCTCCACACGCAAAACAACAGAACGAACTGCATCACCTTTCTTAAAGAAATCAGCGGGGATCGTTTCAGGCTTTGGAAGAATTAATTCATTGCCTTCGTCATCCAAAACCAGAATTTCTTTTTTCCAGATTTGATATACTTCACCAGTTAAAATTTCACCTACACGATCTTTATATTTACGGTAGATACCATCTTTTTCTAGCTCGCTAATACGAGAAACTAAATTCTGTCGCAATGCTAATACAGCACGTCGACCAAAATCTTCTAGGTAAACACGTTCAGTTAAATCTTCACCAACTTCAAAGTCGGGTTCAATTTTTACAGCTTCAGCATACGCTACTTGCGCAACATCATCCTCCACCATTCCATCTTCTACGATAGTACGATTTCGGTAAATTTCAAGGTCACCCTTGTCGATGTTGATGATCACATCGAAGTTATCGGCAGTGCCATATCGTTTCCGTAACATTCCTCGAATCACATCTTCTAAGATGCTCATCATGGTTGCTCTGTCGATATTTTTTACGTCCTTGAATTCCGAGAAGGATTCAATTAATACCTGATGGTCCATGTCACTTAATGAATTTAAAATTTAATATGAGTTTCGCTTCCCGTATAGCTTCATACTTCAACGTATGCATCACTTCAGTTACGATTTTTTTCTTGTTTTCCTTTCTGCTTACGATCTCCTTCAACTCAATTCCTTCGTCGTTAGCAGCAGTTAGCGTACCCTTTACCTCTCTTCCATCCTGATCCAACACTTTCATCTCACGACCTATACGTCGAAGATATTGTTGTGGAACCATTAATGGAGTATCCATCCCAGGACTAGATATTTCAATGTCATGCGTTTCAAGAAAGTCAGTAGTTTCAAGCTCCTGAACCAAGAAACGATGTAATGCAGAACATTCATCCAATAATATTCCGGATGGTTTATCGATAAAGATAGCGAGTCTGTTCGGTGAAAATTTCATATCCACCAAAAACTGATCTGTATCCTTCAACTGCTGTTCTATCAGCGCTTTAATATGGTTTTTGTCCATCTTTCTAAAACGAAGAAGGGGACTTTTTAGTCCCCTCAACGCTATTTCACGCCACAAATATAAGCAATAAAGCCTTTTAATTATCATACAACTCTATTTTCAGTTGAAGAAATCATTATCAATCGCAAATGCCTAATGCTTTTATTCAAAAATGCGTTGAAATGGAATTAAAATTAAAATTTCTGAGCCTGATATTTCAATTTCGCGAATGCAATTAACTATACTTGCAGTTGTATGTTGCCAAATGGTTTTCAGGATAAAATAATTTATGCCTGCTCGATTTTATTATCACGACTCCTCAATAGAGGGAAGAATCCGCAGGAGATGGATTTCAACACTATTCTAATCCTTCGTCAGGATGAAATTGGTGATCTCTGCTACTCTACGCCCATCTTTGAGATGCTACGATTACGTTATCCGAAAGCAAAGATTTCTTTATGGTGTCGACCATTTGCAGTAAGTCTTGTGCAAAATGATCCGAATCTCGATACTGTTTTTTCTGCAAAAAAAGATTTAGAAAAAAAATATGACCTCATCATTGATTTAAGAGGTGGATGGAAAGGAATGAAATACGCTTTGTTGCATCCACCAAAATTTAGGTTAGAAAGGGGAATTGTTCGGTTGAAAAATAAACGCAAGGGACAACATCCTCATGAGATGCAAACAAGCTTCGAAATAATTCAAAGTATTTTAAAGCCTGAAACTATTTTACCTAATCCAAAAATTTATTGTTCTACTGAAGATGAAAATCAATCCAATAATTTTATTGATAAATATCAGCTAAAACATTTTGCGATTTTTCATACGGGTGCACGTCGCGTTTTACGAATATGGCCAGGTGAACGCTTTGCGGAGTTAGCAATCCATTTAAAAAAACATTATGGTTTTGATATCGTTTTTATTGGTGATAAAAATGATGTTGCAGCAATTAATTCCATCCGAAATTTAATTCCCTTCACCACATTTTCTGCTGCTGGCGAACTTAGTTTATCGGCATTAGCAGCCTTCACTAAAAAGGCTTCTCTTTACCTTGGCAATGAAAGTGGGCCATTACATATTGCGGCATTAAGTAACATTCCTTGCTTAGGGTTATATGGTCCTGGAGAGCCTTTTGTATTTTATCCTTACGGAAAAAAATCAGCTGTCTTGCATCATATACTTCCTTGCAATCCTTGTAATCAAATCCATTGTGTGCATCCCGAAAATCCTTGTATCAAACTAATTACACTTGAAGAAGTAAATGAAAAAATTATTGCGTTAATGAAACTTGAACACAATTAAAATTTTGTCTTGAACACGATTTGAATTTGTCTTGAACACGATTGAAATGATTAACAAGATTAAATTTTTTTGAACACGATTAAGAGGATTAGCATGATTTGCGTTTCCGCAACATTGTCGAACCTGCGGGGGAATTCGTAATCCGTAATTCGTAATTCGTAATCCGATAGTTATCGGTATTTAATTTATTTCACCCTTCTTTTCTTCCGAAAAAAATCGCTTTTGAAAAATAATCATTAGCATAATACCAACAGAAATACTGCTATCTGCAAAGTTAAAAACCGGACGAAAAAATAAGAAATCCTCGCCACCAAAAAATGGAAACCATGCGGGATAATGACCAGAAATAATTGGGAAGTAAAACATGTCTACTACTTTTCCATGTAACAACGATGCATAGCCTCCACCATGTGGTAAGAATTGCGCTAATTGGTATTCACTTGTGCTAAATGCTAAACCATAAAATGTACTATCAATAATATTCCCAGTGGCTCCTGCAATAACTAATGCAACACATGTAATATAAAATGGATCTGCTTTTTCTTTTACTAATCTTTTAAGATAAAAAGTGATTCCGATAACGAATACAATTCTAAATAAACTCAAAAGTAATTTACCATAAACACCTCCGAATTCCATTCCGAATGCCATTCCATTGTTCTCCGTAAAGTGAAGAATAAACCAATTAGCAATATGGTATTCTTGACCAAGGTACATCGTGGTTTTAACCCAAAACTTTATCAGTTGGTCGGCTAAAAGTATTCCGAAAATTAGGAGTAAAGGGCGTTTCACTTTTTAACAATTAGAAACGACAATCATCTATTTTCTCGAAAGAATATAGATGATTGTCGTTTGATTTTATTTGAAAAAATTAATGCTTATTTAATCGCGGTATTGTTGCATTTTAGCTTCCATACTTTGTGTAGTATGTGGCACAGCGCGAAGACGTTCTTTAGGAATTAATTTTCCAGTAACGCGACAAACTCCGTACGTTTTATTTTCTACACGAATTAATGCTGCTTCTAATTGCTCAATAAATTTCTTTTGGCGAGCTGCTAGTTGTGCGGCCTCTTCTTTTGCTAGAGTATCCGAACCATCTTCCAACATTTTGAAAGAAGCTCCAGTATCATCAGTACCATTTTCATTAGCATTGATAATTTGCGCTTGTAAATTGATTAATTCTTTACGGGCCTCTTCTAATTTATTTACGACTAACCCTTTAAATTCCACTAATTCTAAATCACTATATCTTGATTTTTCTGGCGGTGTTGTCTGCTTCACGTCACTCATCTTCGGTTGTAATATTTTTTTTTCGATAATTGGTTTAACTGGAGAAATTGCTTTTACCGACTCAACAGGCTTTGGCGCTGCTATTGGCTTTATTGCAACAATTGGTTTAGGAACTATTACTGGTTTCGGAGCAGGAATTGGTTTCGCTACAACTGGCTTAGCAACAGGAATTGATTTCGCTACTACTGGCTTAGCAACAGGTGTTGGCTTAACAACAACTGCTTTTACAGGCTTTACAGGAATAGGCTTCATCGGCATTTTCGCTGGAGTTGCCTTTTTTAAGGGTTTACTAACCACCACTTTTTTAATCGGTGTTTTCTTAAAAACAACTTTTTTAGCTATTGGTTTCTTTGCAATAACTTTTTTAGCAGCAGGTTTTTTAACAATCTGCTTTTTAGGTGCTGGCTTTTTAGCGATAGGTTTCGCTTTTATTGGAGCCTTTTTAACAACTTTCTTTGCAGGAGATTTCTTTGCAACTGGTTTCGATGCGACTTTCTTAACTACCTTCTTCGGAGCTACTTTCTTCACAACTTTTTTAGGTGCAACTTTCTTCACAACTTTTTTAATAGGCGCCTTTTTCACAACCTTTTTAGGAGCTTCTTTCTTTACAACTTTTTTAGGAGCTGCTTTAGCGATTACCTTTTTAGCCGGAGCTTTTTTTACCACCTTCTTAGGAGCTGGTTTCTTACCTTTAGCAGTGGTTTTCTTAGTGGCCATTGACGTATTTATTTACTGCGGTTAATACTATGAGGTCTTCGTCTACCTCCACTGGAATAACATCTTCACCTTCTAGCACATCCACTATTTCTAGACTTGTAGCTAAAATTTCGCTGCGAATATACTCGAAATTATTCTTGATTGAACGTTGGATATTCTCTGGACCCTGAATTTTAACAGTAATCCTATCAGTAACCTCAAATCCTTTGTCTTTGCGGATGTTTTGAATCCTATTAACAAGCTCTCGGGCTAATCCCTTTTCGCGTAGTTCATCCGAAATGTTAATGTCCAACGCAACCGTAATCTTGCCTTGGTTGGCCACTTGCCATCCTGGGATATCCTCCGATAAAATCTCTACATCTTCTAACATCAAGTCAAAAATAAAGGCGCCCATATCCAATGGAAGAATTTTTTCACGCTCAAGATGCGCTATCTGCTCCTGGTTCAATTCTATAATTCTAGCCGAAAGTTGTTTCATCAATCCGCCAATCTTAGGACCTAATGCCTTAAAGTTTGGCTTCACTTTCTTCACCAAAATTCCAGCGGTATCTTTTAAATATTCTACTTCCTCCACATTCACTTCTGCAATGATCAAATATTTTATCGCTTCAATCTGCTTATGAAAATGTTCATCCAAAACAGGAATTAAAATTTTCTGTAATGGCTGACGAACTTTAATATTTACTTTTTTACGTAACGACAATACCATCGAAGAAATATCTTGAGCAATTTTCATCCGCTCTTCTAAATCTTTATCGATGCAATTAAAATCAGCAACAGGAAATAATGCAAGATGCACGGATGTTTCAGCATCACGTTTTGTAACGTTATTTAAATCGCAAAACAAATTATCCGCAAAGAATGGCGCAACAGGAGCTATCAATCGCGCGAGCGTATCTAAGCAAGTATATAACGTTTGATACGCTGCAATTTTATCATCACTGTATTCACCTTTCCAAAAACGGCGACGACCTAATCGCACATACCAATTACTTAAATGCTCTGAAACAAAATCTTGAATCAATCGTGTTGCACGTGTTGGCTCATATTCAGCGTAACATGCATCAGCATCTTTTACCAATGAATTTAACTGTGATAAAATCCAACGATCTAATTCTGGACGATCTTCAATTGAAATTTCTTTTTCAGTGAAATTGAATCCATCAATATTTGCATACAGCGCAAAGAAATTATACGTATTGTAAAGTGTTCCAAAAAATTTACGTTGAACTTCTGCAATTCCTTCTGGATTAAATTTTAAGTTATCCCAAGGTTGCGCATTGCTGATCAAGTACCAACGTGTAGCATCAGGACCATACTTTTCTAAAGTTTCGAAAGGATCGGCAGCATTACCCAAACGCTTCGACATTTTATTGCCATTCTTATCAAGCACCAATCCATTCGACACAACATTTTTAAATGCAACTGAATCAAATAACATTACTGATATTGCATGCAACGTAAAAAACCATCCTCGAGTTTGATCAACACCTTCTGCAATAAAATCGGCAGGGAATGCATTATTAAATAGTTCTTGATTTTCGAAAGGCCAATGCCATTGCGCATAAGGCATCGCACCTGAATCAAACCACACATCAATCAAATCAGGTTCGCGTAACATTGCTTTTCCCGTTGACGAAACAAGTACTACGTGATCAACATACGGACGATGTAAATCGAAGTCGGGTTTGCTTGCATCAATATGTTCGAGGTGTGCCGCATCCATTACACCAGCAGCAATTGCTTTGTGAATTTCAGCAGTAAGTTCTTCTATCGAACCAATACATTTCTCTTCGCCATCTTCATCGCGCCATATCGGCAATGGAATTCCCCAATAACGGGAACGTGATAAATTCCAATCTACTAAATTCTCTAACCAATTTCCAAAACGACCAATTCCTGTACTCTCAGGTTTCCAATTAATCGTTTTATTTAATTCGATCATACGATCCTTCACAGCCGTTGTTTTAATAAACCATGAATCCAATGGATAATATAAAATTGGTTTATCTGTTCTCCAACAATGCGGATAACTGTGTTCGTATTTCTCTACTTTAAATGCTTTATTTTCTTGCTTCAGTTTAATCGAGATGCGTTCATCAACAGATAAATATTTATCTCTTCCCTGTTGTTGCTTCGCTGCTTCTTTCTCTGGCTCGCTAAGGTATTCTTCTTTCACAAACTCATGCGCAAAGTCCGTTACTTCATTCACAAATCTTCCCTGACGATTTACTAATGGCATTGGCTTTCCATTAAAATCATTTACCATGATTGGTGGAACACCATGTTGTTTTGCAACACGAAAATCATCCGCACCAAATGTAGGAGCGATGTGTACGATTCCTGTTCCATCTTCAGTAGAAACGAAGTCGCCAATGATCACACGAAATGCTTCACCATCGGGTTGCACATAAGGCATCAATTGCTCGAAATGAATTCCATTCAAAACAGTTCCTTTACACTCTGCAATTATTTTGTATGGAATATTTTTATTGCCTTCCTGATATTCTTCTATCGTTAACTCGGCATTCTTCGGATTAAAATGTTTTGCAACTAAATCCTTTGCAAGAACAACAGCGATTGGTTGAAATGTATACTGATTAAATGTTCGTACTAATACATACGAAATTTCTGCACCAACTGCTAATGCAGCGTTTGAAGGTAAAGTCCATGGCGTGGTTGTCCATGCAAGAAAATAAACAGGAGCATCACTAGCAGCAAAAAGAAATTCACTTTGTTCTTCGCGAACAGCTTTAAACTGTGCAACAATAGTAGTATCCTTCACCAACTTATACGTGCCTGGTTGATTAAGTTCATGCGAACTTAAACCTGTTCCGGCAGCAGGAGAAAATGGCTGAATCGTATATCCTTTATAAAGAAAATCTTTGTTGTAAAGCGTTTTTAAAATATGCCAACATGTTTCGATATAATTATTTTCGAAAGTGATGTATGGATTTTCGAGATCGACCCAATAGCCCATCTTCTTTGTAAGATCATCCCAAACGGATTTATACTTCATCACCTCACGGCGACAAGCTTTATTATAATCTTCAATAGAAATTTTTTCACCGATATCTTCCTTGGTGATGCCTAATGTTTTTTCTACACTGATTTCGATCGGCAGTCCGTGTGTATCCCAGCCACCTTTGCGTTTTACCTGAAACCCTTTTTGCGTTTTATAACGGCAGAAAATATCTTTAATACTTCGAGCCATCACGTGATGAATGCCTGGCAAACCGTTCGCCGAAGGGGGGCCTTCATAAAATGTAAAGTGCGGACTTCCTTCTCGTTTGGAGATCGATTGCTCGAAGATTTTATCGTCTTCCCAGCGCTGAAGAATCTGCTCTGCAATAGCAGGGAGATTTAATTGTTTGTATTCGGGGTATTTTCCCATGATTATTTTGAGGCTGCAAAGTTACAAAATATCGTTGGCAATAGCAGGCATGATTATTTTAATTGTCCTCATAAAAAAATTTTAATATGTTCTAGAATTTTGCAATAGTGTTGAAGGATTTATATATCTTCGAGAAAATAAGAGTTCATGCAACTCAAAACATTTTATCTCTCAACAATAATATTACTTATAGCTATTAACAGCTATGCTCAGGAATTTGATTCGACTATTGTTAATGATTATCTACTTAATTTTTCAAAAGCAGTTAATATTAAAAAAAGTGAAGCAAACTTTAAATCAACAGTTTTATATGTAGAAGGACAAAGCCTAGAGCCGTACTACTTTGCTTCGTTTGATTCAATTAGAGCATTGTATAGGGTACTTTATGAGACTGATTTAAATGTTTCTTTACAATGTATTATTAGAGAATTTAACCCCAACGTAGTTGATAATTACGTTGATGGTATTGTAAAATATTTTCACGATCACAACCTCTTGCTCGATATTACAATACCAAATTTCAATTATTATTTGAAAACTGAAGGCAGCGGGATAAATTTTGATCCGTTAATAGCATATAATAATGGGGGCGAATCCCAAAAATTTAAATGCATAAATTGCATAACTGAATATTTAGATATTATGGACACCAAGGAAAACATGGGATGGATAATTACATATAGGATAAACCCTAATATTATTATTAATGAACCATTTTATAGATGGATTTTAAATTGTACTGCGTCCAAAAATCCACTTGTTTCATGTGATTATTGCCCATCAAGCAATCCAATTTCAGGTAGTCTGCCTCAAATTGCAGGCAATACAAATAATTGGGAACTTGCAATTAGAAACAGAAATACAAATTCATCACACATGCCGTATGGAAATGGTGGTAATGATGCATGCTTAAGTATTCGACAAAATCCTGCTATTAACCAACCAACCCAACCAGGTTCATATGCATTATTATATCCCAGAAGTGATATTGCAGACATGTTTAAAATTGTAAGATATGATTGTAATTCACCAACTAATTTTTATAGTTATAAAGCAGTTAAAGTCAACGATCCATTAGTGGATTTAAGAAATAGGGAACTTTTCCAAATTATGAAGTTAAATATGGAAATGTTATGACTTTATGTGAAAATTATTTAAATCCATTTGTCAATTACTCGGAAAATGAAGGCACGTGTGGATCCCAACATTTAATTGGAGATTTACAGCTGCCTATGGAGTATATGAAATCAGAAGACCAACAGGTCAAAACCAACAAATGCCATTATACTTCGCATATCCATTTAGTAATGGGATTTGGTGGAGTTCAAGTCCAGATTATGACGGTTCTGTATGATCATGAATTTCAGCAAGATATTTGTCTTAGTACATCAAGTAATCTTGAGCAACCTTACTATGGAGTTTTTGGATGCACAATATGTAATGAGGCTGGCGTAAATTTAACCTTACCAAATTCTACCGCTAAAGATTTCCTAGTAAACGATGATCAAAATATTATATTTAATTATTGGAAACAATCAAAAATTCAAATTGGGTTTGCGAATGGAAATTCAACAAGTGCACACGGAACAAGCGGAAAGTTATTTGAATACTTTGCTTCAAGAACTCCTTATGTGTGTTCCACATGGAGTCCAACTAGTCTGCTAAATACTTTTACATTATTAAATGGAAATCAATATGAAGTAGTAAAGCCAATCAGTTCTGCTGGAACACTTTTTCCTGCAAACTCAAATTTTTATTTAGAAGTCTTAGTGAATTTTAAAGATGGAACTACAATAAGCCGTAAAGAATGCATTTCAGTTTCAGTACCTACCTCAGTTATTACCGTTCAATTATTTGGTAAGATTAAGGATTATGACCAATCAATTATTAATTATCAAATTAAGATTTATCAGTGATGAAAACATTATGTTGTTTTGTGATTTTATTTTTTAATTACTGTCAGCTATTGAGTCAATTAAGCTGGATAAATTATATTTATAATGATAACAATAATTCTTATTTCTATTGCGAAAATGGCATTTCGAATTCTCAAAATACTGTGATAACAGCTAGAAGTTATTTTTCTCAAAATAATAATCTTTATTATACTAATTATCAGATTAATAGTACTTCAGGTCAACCAATTACTGACACAAGTTTCACTTCTACTTATTCAGGTGTTATCACAGAAAAGTGTTTAAGTTATTCAAATGGTTATATATTGGCATTAACCTATAATCCTCAAACCAGTTTCACTACTGAATTATATCAGTTTTTTGACAATAACGGTTCTCCATTATTTTCAATTGTTGATGATTCTGTAGGAAGATTTGTGGATGCAAAAATTTATAATGACACAATTTATTGTCTTGTTGAAGAATATGGATTAAGAATCAAAAAATATTCAACTAACGGTAATTTTATTTCATTTATATCTGTGGATACTAATTCGACAACTAATAGATTTATTGCAAATTCTTTTATTATTGCTGATTCAAGTTATAGGTAGTATAAAGAAGATTGTGTAAACAGAGATTTAGGTTAAGGGAACTAGTGTCTAGCGTGGAGTGGAGCGTAGCGAAACGGAGCGCTAGACACTAGA
>JAYVOC010000171.1:0-19317 GCA_043758125.1 Bacteroidota bacterium
CTCCTCCATCGTAAAGTTTCACGGATTTAAACAAAAAGAAGAAATACCTGCTTTCTTTGCAAAAAGTAATGCTCTTCTATTTCAAACAGATTTCGACATTTGGGGACTTGTTTTAAATGAAGCTATGGCAGCTGGAATAACTTGTTTATCCTCTATAAATGCAGGAGCAACATTCGATCTTATCCAAAACGGAGTTAATGGATACGCTGTTGATTTTAATGATAAAAATGCAATCGCTACCAAGATAATCAGTATCATTGATAGTCCAGAATTAGCAATGAAAATGGGGGAACAAGCTGCTGCATTTATACGTACAAATGCTACTCTTATTACATCATCAAAAGGATTTATCAATGCACTAAGGTTGGCAGAATAATATATTATGAAAATTAAGGATTGGATTAAATGGTACAAGAGTTTACACATATCACGAAAGTGGTTTGTAATTCTAGTATTATTACGACCAATCATTGATAGTTTTTATGGACTTAAAGAAGCATCTGCATTAGCAAGTCCATTGTACATCGTTGGAGCATTAACTCCATTTCTAGTTGTTGGTAGTTTTCTTTCTCATAAATTTCCAAGAAAAAATAAAACATTCCAAGACATACCAATGTCAATTTGGGCAATCTTTGTAGCTTTTAATTGTTTAATTTTCTACTTTATTGATGTTTCGGTAGTCGCATTTGGTGATTTAATTAAATATTGCACTCCTTTTATTCTCTATTTTTATTGCAGACGTTTTGTGCAATCACGTCAGGATATGCTTGGTCTATTAACCGCATTTATGATTGCTTGTACTTATCCATTCTTCATGTTACTTTATGAATCAATTATTAATCCTATAGGAATTGATTATCTAAGTGCGGGACGAGGTGGTGGTTCTCGTATTCGTGGTGAATATGCCGATATAATGAATTACGCAATTTATCTCGCAGCATTTTTAATTGCCATGGGATATCTGTATTTAAGATCCATTTATGAAAAAGGAATTACGATCAAAATAAAACCAATTTATCTTATCATAACTTTAATATTTGTACTTTATGGTTTAACAAGAATCAAACATGTTTCAACATGGACTGTTGCCTTGTTTTGCTTTGTACTTTTTATGGTTCACAACTTGAAAAATGTTAAAGGTATTGCAATGGTATTTGCATTAATGATTGTGTTATTACCATTCTTTGCAGAAGATATTTATATAGCAGAAATTCAACCATTAATTAATAAAGAAATATTAGTTGCAAAAGGTGAACGTGACTCCCAACAAGCATTAAATGGTAGAGTAAATAGATGGGAAAAGTATATTGAAATATGGGAACGTATGCCAGCAATAAATCACTTTATTGGTGTAACAACTTCTAATTTTCCTGAAACAGATGCTATGATAAGCGCCGGAATGCACAGCGATTATATCCGTCTTCTTTTTCTTAGTGGATTCATCGGATTAGGATTTTATCTACTATCCATCTTCTTCATTTCATCTAATTATTTTGAATTGCGAATACCAGAAAAATTCCTCTTAGCTGCAAGTGTTAGCGCGCTTGTATTATGGTCGGTAAGTACCATACCCACTTTGTATGCACCCCTACTCTACTTTACTTATCCAATTTTTTCATACGCATTACTTCCGAAAGAAAGACAATACATCAATTAATGAAGCGTAAAGTTGTACTTATTTTAGGTAAAATCCCACCACCATATATGGGGCCTTCTATCGCCACCGAAATACTTTTAAAATCACAACTGAATGAAAATTTTGAGGTAATTCATGTTGATACAAAAGTAAATGCTGATTTAAAAGATATTGGTAAATGGAGTTTTGAAAAAATAAAAAATTATTATATCATTTGGAAAAGATTGATTGAAAAAATTAAAACGCATCAACCAGATTTAGTTTTAATTCCAATTAGTCAAAGCACAATTGGTTTTTTAAAAGATTCTATTTTTATTTTGATAGCAAAGTTTTATAAACGTAAAACATTATTACATCTTAGAGGTAGTGATTTTAGAAATTGGTTGATTAAAACCAATAAAATAAATCAGTGGTATGTGCGTACATGTTTAAATACTACTAATGGAATAATTGTTTTAGGCAATAACCTCCGATCTATTTTTAAAAACATATATGCTGATGATAAAATATTTGTAGCACCAAATGGAGGTAATTATTTAATTCCGTCAAGAACTAGAGAAAGCAATATTCTCCGAATTCTTTATCTTGGTAATCTTCAATCATCAAAAGGTATCGAAGATGTAATTGATGCATCAGTAATTTTACAAAAATCGCACGCTAATAAATTCGAGTTAGAAGTAATTGGTGGCTGGCGAAAAGAAGACATCAAGCAAAAGTGTTTAAGAATTATTAATGATAATAATCTGCCCATTCACTTCACACCTCCTGAATTAAGTAAAAATAAATTACAAGAATTAAGTAATGCTGATATCTTCGTATTTCCACCCAGAGAACCTGAAGGACATCCTTGGGTAATTATTGAAGCAATGGCTGCTAGTTTACCAATAATAAGTACCGATCAAGGGGCAATTATAGAATCCGTCCAAGAAGGAAAGAATGGATTTATTGTTCCATCTGCAAATCCAAAAAGTATCGCCGAGAAAATGGCTATTCTTATCGATAACGAAGAATTAAGGAAACGAATGGGCGTTGAAAGTCGTAAAAGTTATGAAGCTAAATTCACAGAAAATGTTATGGTAGAAAACTTATCGAGAATATTTAATATTGTAATTTCACACTAAAATTTATGGATCAACTTACCCAGAATTTAAAAGATGGAGCCATGCAGTTTCTTGAAGTTCCATTTCCTGCTTTAATGCCAGGACAAATTCTTGTGCGTAACCATTTTTCATTGATCAGTGCAGGTACAGAAGGAAAAACTGTGAAAGATGCTCGCTTAGGTTATATCGCTAAAGCGAGAGCGCGTAGTGAGGAGGTAAAAAAAGTAATTCAATCTGCTAAAACAAATGGTTGGCTGGATACATATAAAATGGTGATGAATAAATTAGATGCTCCATCATCATTAGGTTACAGTTGCGCTGGTGAAGTAATCGCTGTAGCGAATGATGTTCGTGGTTTTCAATGCGGAGATTTAGTTGCATGCGGAGGTGGAACTGCGGTTCATGCTGAAGTAATTGTAGTACCAATTAACTTATGTGTTAAATTAAATGCTAATGCTGATTTACGCCAAGCTGCATTTACAACGGTTGGTGCAATTGCACTTCAAGGTATTCGTCAAGCGGATGTACGTTTAGGAGAAAGCTGTGTTGTAATTGGATTAGGGTTGGTTGGTCAACTAACTATTCTTTTACTCAAAGCATCAGGAATAAAAGTGATCGCAATTGATATCGATCCAACACAAGTTATTAAAGCAAAAGATATCGGAGCTGATGTTGCTATCGATCGTAAAAATGAAAATTTAGAAGATCAAGTTTTACATCTTACAAACGGATTTGGTGCTGATGCAATTATTATCACAGCAAGTACTAATTCAAACGATCCTATTGAACTTGCAGGGAAATTAGCTCGACAAAAAGGAAAAGTAATTATTGTTGGCGCGGTGCCAACTGGATTCAGTCGAAAGAATTATTACATCAAAGAATTAGACCTTCGAATGTCATGTTCGTATGGTCCGGGAAGATATGATAATGATTACGAAGAGAAAGGTATCGATTATCCAATCGGTTATGTTCGTTGGACTGAAAATCGCAACATGCAGGCTTTCGCAGATCTCGTTTGCAACGGTACACTTGATTTGAATAAAATCATTTCGCACGAATTTGCATTTCACGATGCACTTAAAGCATATCAAATGATTCTTGATAAAACGGAATCGTTTGCTGGTATTCTTTTAAAATATGATTTATCAAAAGAATTAAAAAAACGTGTTCAACTTTCTAATCAACTTTTAACAACATCTGAACCAGCATTAGCATTTATTGGTGCAGGATCGTTTGCACAAAATATGCTGTTGCCGAATTTACAATCGAAAGCAAAGTTTATTGGAATAAGTACCGCTCGTCCTAATAACGCAAGATATATCGCCGATAAATATCATTTTAATTATTGTACAAATAATACTGATGAAATATTTAAAGATGAAAAAGTAAATACGGTATTTATTGTTACACGTCATAATACACATTTTGAATATGCATTAAAGGCTTTACAAAACAAGAAAAATGTTTTTGTGGAAAAGCCACTTTGTATGAATGAATCGGAGTTGGAAGAAATTAAAAATGCTTGGTCATCATCCGGAAAAATTTTGATGATTGGTTTCAATAGAAGATTCGCTCCATTAATTAATAAAATAAAAAGTTCTTTAAATAGTGACTTTCCAATTGCAATAAATTATCGAATCAATGCAGGAATAATTGCTCCAGATCATTGGACACAAGATCAAAAAATTGGTGGTGGCAGAATTATTGGTGAGGTTTGTCATTTTATTGATCTGTGTAGATACCTAACTGGATCCACAATCAGAAGTGTTTCTGCCACGGCGATGAAATCAGCTGCGAATACGGAAGACACTATTAATTTACAATTACAATTTGAGAATGGAAGCATTGCGAATATCTCTTATTTTGCAAATGGCAATAAAGAACTTTCAAAAGAATATTTAGAAGTATTTAGCTCAGGAACGGTATTTCAATTGGATGATTTCAAAACATTATCTGTGTTTGGTAAATCAAAAAGTATTCACAAACAATCATCGCAAGATAAAGGACATAAAGCGGAACTAGATGCGTTTTTAAATTCAATAAGCAAAGGAAGTCCTGCTCCTATTCCATTTGAAGAATTATATGAAAGTATGCTCGTTACTTTTAAAGCAATAGAATCTATTCGCAATAACGGATCGAACATTTTAATTTCCTAATATGAGTGATCCGTTAAAACAAAAATACATTCATCAATCGATAGAAGAGTTACAACGTTATATTGAAGCTGAAAGATTTAAAGGTTTCGATCCGTATGATACTTTAGCGAGTACGATTCCTTTTCATCGAATTGGGAAATGGGGTCCTATCATTGCAACTCAAATTCAAAAACGAAATCCTTTTAATATTCGAAAATTAATCGGAATTAAAAAAGAGTATAATCCAAAAGGACTGGGACTACTCTTACATTCTTATGCAATACTACAACAAAAATTTCCTGAACGTTCTTATAAAAAACAATTAGAAGAACTTTATAAACTGATTCTAGAAAAAAGAACTTTAGGATATAGCGGTACCTGTTGGGGTTATAATTTTGGATGGGCTAGTCCTGTAAAATATTTAAAACCGTATGCACCAACAATCGTTGTAACAGCTTTCATTGCAAAAGGTTTATATGCGTATTACAAGGTAAGTAATAAAGAAGAAATAAAAGATCTTTTACTTTCAATTGCACCATTCATTTTAAAAGATTTACCGCAGACTGTTACCGAAGATGGTGTATGTATCAGTTATAGTACATCAATGCCCGACTGTTGTTATAATGCATCCTTATTAGCTGCAGAAACATTAGCTATTCTTTTTAATTTAGATCCAAATCCAAAATACAAACAACTTGTATTGGAAGCAATTCGCTTTGTAATTAATCATCAACATTCGGATGGACATTGGGGTTATAGTTTAAATATTAAAACGGCAAAAGAACGTAAACAAACAGATTTTCATCAAGGATTTGTTTTAGAATCTATTTGGAATATCACGCAATTGGTAAATCATTCTGATCATGCAATTACAAAATCATTGCAATCAGGAATTGATTTTTATGTTCATAAACAATTTAGTAAAGTAGGTCGTTCGTATTGGAGATTACCATCAAAGTATCCCACCGATATTCATCATCAAGCACAAGGAATTATCACACTTGCAAGGATGTCGAAATTTGCTCCAGCGTATGCAATATTTGGAAAAACAATTGCAGCGTGGACGATAGATAATATGCAAGATCCTTATGATGGACATTTCTATTTTAAGAAAATGAGATTTTATATTAACAAGATTTCATTTATGCGTTGGGGGCAAGCATGGATGTTTTTAGCACTAGCAGAAATAATTCAACCTGAACAAAAATCATCATGAAACGATTTCTGATTTACATGGGACATCCTGCTCATTTTCATCTTTTCAAGAATACGATTTCAATTCTTCGTGAACAAAATCATGAAGTAGAAATATTAATTAAGAAAAAAGATATTCTGGAAGATTTACTTCGTAACAATGGATGGGCATACACAAATATTAATCCTAAAGGTCGTGGAGATAGTAAGTTTGCGATAGCTTGGTCACTCCTAAAACGTGATGTAGAATTTTTTAAAGTAGCGAAGCGTTTCAAGCCAGATTTAATGATTGGAACATCAGCAGAGATAACACATATTGGGAAATTATTAAACATTCCGTCGATTGTAGTTAATGAAGATGATGCCGCAATAGTGCCGCTATTTGCAAAACTGGCCTATCCATTTGCTTCAGCAGTTCTTGCTCCTAACTGTTGCGATTGTGGAAAATGGGAATCAAAAAAAATTGGTTACGAAAGCTATCATGAATTAGCATATCTGCATCCTGATCATTTCACTCCCGACTTATCAATAGTAAGAAAATATATTCAAGAAGAACATTATTTTATTCTTCGCTTTGCCAAACTTACAGCACATCATGATGCTGGTCGTAACGGAATAAATTTAGAGATTGCAAAAAAAATTATTGAATTACTTTCACCAAAAGGAAGAGTTTATATTACCTCCGAACGTGAACTAGAAAAAGAATTAGAACCTTATCGCATAGCAATAAATCCTTTGCACATTCATCATGCAATGGCATTTGCTGATTTATACATTGGCGATAGTCAGACGATGGCGGCAGAAGCGGCTGTACTCGGAACACCAGCAATACGCTTCAATGATTTTGTTGGTGAGATAGGATACCTCGAAGAGCTAGAACATCGCTATGGATTAACATTTGGCATCCGTACAAACAATGTAATTGGGTTTTTTAATAAACTAAACGAACTACTTCTCGATCCCGATTTAAAATCAACATGGAAACAGCGACAAAATAAAATGCTTGCTGAAAAAATTAATTTAGCAACGTATATGGCAAAGCTTTTCGAGAATTATTAAAAAAGTTTGGATTAAATACATCTTTAACACGGCTTTTTCTTGAACACGATTAAAGAGATTACTATGATTTGCAGGATTAAAATAATTAAAAATATTCATTTACCTCCATCCTTTGAAGGGCGAAGGGGCGACCTTTATCTTGAACAGTTTCAATAGCTACCGGAATTATAGGATTACTATGATTTGCAGGATTAAAATTATCTTGAACAGTTTCAATAGCTACCGGAAATGAAAGAATAAGTTTTAACCTTTACCCATAATTTTAATTTGTAAAGCAAAAATAAACATCTTAAATTTGTGAAGCTACATTGATGCAAGTCATAAATTATATTTAAATTGTGCCTATGAAACTTAAATTACTACTTAATATAACTCATTAAAATAAAACAAATGACATTTCAATTTATTCATGATAACAGAGGAAACACCACCGGCGTATTTATTCCAATTGAAGAATGGCAATCATTAAAGGCAAAATATACCGATTTACAAAAAGAAGAAGCTGAAAATGTAGTAGATCTTTCCACTTTTCAAAAACAAATTATTGATGAGCGCTTAAACGATTACTATAAAAATTCTGACAATGTTGCCAACTTTGATAAAACAATTGATGACATCGAAAACAATCTATGAGCTATACTTTTGTAAATAGACCGGATTTAGGCACTGATATAATTACAATAACCGATTATTATAAAAACATAAATCCAGAACTTGCCAAACAATTTTTGTTTCGTATTCGTGAAGCCAAAACATATATTGCAAAATCTCCTTTGGGGTTTCAGGTAAAGTATAAAGAGGTGCAAACGCTTTTATTAAAACAATTTCCATATCACATTCATTACCTTATTGTAGAAAGCAAAAACCAAATCATCATTCTTGCAATTATTCACGCGTATAAAAATCCTGCTGATTTATCAAATAGATAATTACATTATAGCTCAGATTTGACAGATCACTTTCAAAAGTTGCTTTTAAAATGCATGCCGAAAAAATTAATTTAGCAACATATATGGCTAAGCTTTTTAATGATTTTGTAAAACGAAACTAAACAACAAAGGCAACCTCGCGGTTGCCTTTGTTCTAAATTACATTTTTTTCAGTTATACATTCACAAGAAACAGCTCTTTCAACTTTTCGACACAATAATCCAACTCATCTTTTGTATTGTATCTGCTAAATGAAAAACGTATAGCAGGACGATCAGGACTAGATTGAATTCCCGTTAAAACATGCGAACCAACATTTGTTCCTGATGTGCATGCGCTACCAGCTGAACAAGCAATGCCCGCAATATCTAAATTGAACAATAACATTTCAGATATATCAGTTGGTGGAAATGATACATTTAAAACAGTGTACAAACTGTTATCAGAAACATCACCATTAAATTCAATTCCTGGAATTTCATTTAGTAAACGATCATGCATATAGGTCTTCAATCCTTTGATGTAGTGAAGGTCATGATCAATGTTTTCGTAAGCAATTTCTAAAGCTTTCGCTAAACCTACAATACCGTAAACATTTTCTGTACCTCCACGCATGTTACGCTCTTGCGCACCACCTGTAATGAAAGGCTTAATTTTAATTCGATTGTTGATGTATAAAAATCCTACTCCTTTTGGTCCGTGAAATTTATGTGCAGCGCAAGTAACAAAATCTATTGGAAGCGTTGAAAGATCATGCGTAAAGTGACCCATTGTTTGTACGGTATCCGAATGAAAAATGGCATCGTACTTTCTACATATTTCACCAACCTGTTGTAAAGGCAATAACGTTCCGATCTCATTATTTGCATGCATCAACGATACTAACGTGCGATCATTTTCTTTTAAAAGTTTTTCAAGATCGGCTAAATCAACATGACCTTGTGTATCTACTTTTACTAAACTTAATTTTATTTCTCCACGATGAGCTAGATCTTCTAATGTATGCAAAACTGCATGATGCTCGAGCGGAGAAGTAATTGCATGCTTGATTCCTAAATCATGAATACAACATCGCAATGCCATATTGTTAGCTTCCGTTCCTCCAGATGTAAAAAATAATTCAGCGGGAGTTGTCTTGAGTAATTGTGCTACTTTTTTACGTGCAGTTTCAAGAGCAGAACGCACCTCTCGACCAAAAGCATGAATGGAAGAAGGATTACCAAATTGATTACGCATCATCGGTATCATCGTTTCTACTACTTCAGGGTGTATTGCAGTAGTGGCCGCATTATCGAGATAGATTTTCATCCCAAATTTATTTTTAAATAATTTAAACTTATGCTTTCGCCATCATCTTTGAGAGGATGTCTTTAATATCAGAAATAATTTTTTCGGCAAGATTATTTGCTGTTGTCATTGATTGACTTTCAGAATAAATACGAATGATAGGTTCCGTATTTGATCTACGTAAGTGAACCCACTCATTGTCAAATTCTATTTTCACTCCATCAACAACATTAACAGGTTGCTTACTGTATTTATTTTTGATGCCTTCAAGAATTTCATCAACATC
This sequence comes from Bacteroidota bacterium, assembly GCA_043758125.1. GTDB lineage: Bacteria > Bacteroidota > Bacteroidia > AKYH767-A > OLB10 > JANXSD01. Next base: position 9,627 of record JAYVOC010000171.1, read on the forward strand.
AATATCAGGAGTTAATTCAATTTTATTTTTTGATATAAAATAATCAGGATAAGAAGCACGAAGCATCGAACAACTTTTTCCAAACTTTGCAAGATGCGTTAAAAACAATGCAATCCCAACCAATGCATCACGACCATAATGCAACTCAGGTAAAATAACGCCACCATTTCCTTCTCCACCAATCACTGCATTAGTTGCTTTCATCATCTCCACAACATTCACTTCACCAACAGCAGAAGCGGAATATTTTCCTCCAGCTTTTTCAGTAACATCGCGCAAAGCTTTTGTAGAAGAAAGATTCGAAACAGTATTGCCCTTTTTATTTTTCAAAACATAATCAGCAACAGCAACCAACGTATATTCTTCACCAAACATTTCTCCATCTTCGCAAACAATTGCTAAACGATCAACATCAGGATCAACAACAATTCCCAAATGCGCTTTTTTATTAAGTACTACTTTAGAAATCTCTGTTAAATTTTCTGGTAAAGGCTCAGGATTATGCGGAAAATTACCATTTGGTTGACAATACAATTCAACAATATCTTTTACACCTAATGCATTTAATAAAGCGGGAACTGCTATGCCACCAGTAGAATTCACACAATCAATTGCGATTTTAAAATTCTTTGCAGCGATTGCTTTTTTATCAACCATCGGTAATGCAAGTATCGCTTCAATATGTCGAGCCATACTTTGATTATCGAATGTTACTTGACCTAATTTATTTACTTCAGTATAAACGATTTCGCCACTCTCCGCTAAGCGTAAAATTTCTTCGCCATCAGCAGCAGAAACAAACTCACCTTTTTCGTTTAACAACTTTAAAGCATTCCATTGTTTAGGATTATGACTAGCAGTAAGAATTATTCCTCCTTGAGCATTCTCAAAAGTTACTGCCATCTCAACAGTAGGTGTGGTCGATAAACCAGTATCTACAACATCAATTCCTAAACTACAAAGTGTTCCTGAAACTAAACTATTTACCATGCTACCAGAAATACGCGCATCGCGGCCAATCACCACTTTGCATTTTTTACCAGGATTACGATTGATGAGCCACGTTGAATATGCAGAAGTAAATTTTACTACGTCAACAGGCGTTAATGAATCACCTGGTTTTCCGCCGATTGTTCCACGGATTCCAGATATAGATTTTATAAGCGTCATTTTAAAATTTAGAAATTATTAATAATAAAGATTGACGAAAATTCAACCTACTCCGAGCCCGCAAATATACCAAGAAAAGACAGAAGCTTCAAGGATTATTTATCATTGTTTATACTCTTAGTTCTTAGTCAAAATAATCCAAAATAATTTATGAATATTAATCTTCAACTTTTATGGTATGTCCCATTTTATCACGTTTAGTACGCAAATAAAATTCATTGTGTTGATTGGAATGAATCTCAATCGGAATGCGTTCAACTACCTCTAATCCATAACCAATTAGCCCTGCACGTTTTGTAGGATTATTCGTCATCAATCGCATTTTACAAACACCGAGATCACGAAGAATTTGTGCACCAACACCATAATCACGCTCATCCATATCAAAACCTAATTGAAGATTTGCCTCCACAGTATCTAACCCTTGCTCTTGCAATTTATATGCTTTTAATTTATTTAAAAGTCCAATACCACGACCTTCCTGATTCATATATACGATAACTCCTTTTCCTTCTTTCTCGATTGTCTCCATCGCTTTATGCAACTGAGGACCGCAATCACATCGGCATGAACCAAAAATATCACCTGTTAAACAGGATGAATGCACACGGACAAGAATCGCCTCATCTTTCTCCCAAGTTCCTTTTACTAATGCAAGATGCTCTTGACCCGTTGTAATTTGTTTGAAAGCAACTAACTCGAAATTTCCCCATTGTGTTGGCATCTTCACCTCCACCTGACGCTCTATTAATGATTCTTTATTTAAACGATACTTTATCAAATCTTCAATAGAAATAATTTTCAAGCCGAAACGTTCAGCGATGATCATCAGTTGAGGCAGGCGCGCCATTGAACCATCTTCATTCATGATTTCGACAATTGCTCCTGAAGGTTCTAGTCCTGCTAATCGTGAAAGATCAATACAAGCTTCTGTATGTCCTGCTCTACGAAGTACTCCACCTTTTTTTGCTCGTAATGGGAAAATATGTCCGGGGCGACCAAGTTCTTCAGGTCTTGTTTCAGTGTTTATAAGTGCCTTAATTGTTTTTGATCTGTCGGAAGCAGAAATCCCTGTTGTACAACCGTGACCAAGCAAATCAACGGATACAGTGAATGCTGTTTCGTGTGAAGAGGTATTGTTATTCACCATCATTTCGAGATTTAACTCCTTGCAGCGCTCTTCAGTTATTGCAACGCAAATTAAACCTCTTCCATGGGTTGCCATAAAGTTGACAGCTTCTGGAGTAGCATATTGAGATGCCATTAAAAAATCGCCTTCGTTTTCTCTGTCGGCATCATCAACAACAATAATTATTTTGCCTTGGCGGAGATCTTCAAGGGCTTCTTCGATGGTATTTAGAACCGAAATTTCTATTTGTGAATCTTTCATGGTATATTAATTCTGCAAAGTTACGGATTACAATTATGCTGATGTTAAAACAGATGATTAGAAGCATAGTTTTAACACTTAATGATAAAAATCTTACATCAAAAAAGATGTGATTTTACATGAGAAATTTTAATCGACGTAAATTTTTCAGAGGAGAAAAATATTCTATCAGCATTAATCACAAGCGTTTGATTTACAGATGTAATGTTTTTATAAAAAAGAGGAACCTTAAGTAGTGTAAGGCGTTTAAATTTAACATAAGCACAAAGGGAATATCGGAAGTGCTATCGTTCATTAAACAAACATCGAATTAAGATAGGGTGGTCCCGTGAAAACGGGAATGGTTTTAGGTTGATGTCAGTTGAGGGGTAACCCCGTAAGGTTACCCTGGCCCTGACCTCCTATTCCGCTCTTAAAAATAAAATTGCCCCGTAAGGCAAATCCTATTGCCCTGTAAGGCATATCACATGGTTTTGGTGTTTTTAGGTTGATTGTCAGTAAGGGGGTAGCCCCGTAAGGCTACCCCAGACTGACATCTTAATCTAAGATCCGGTGAAAAAAGGAAAAAAACTTTGGTTAGCTTTTCTGGTTGATAGTCAGACTTTGGCAACCCCGTAAGGTTGTAAGCTCTGACGTTTAAAAGAATTAAAAATTAAAAATTACGAATTAAAAATACGGTTGCCGCTAATGTGCGCTTCGTAATTTTTAATTCGTAATTCTTAATTACTATCCTAGAAGTTTTTAATATTTCAACTCATTTTCAAATTTTCAAATTGATTAATTTTCAAATTAGTCATGGTCTCCTTTCTTCAATTCCAATATTGAAAAATCTGAATCTACTTTTCGGATAGAATTGCTTAAGCATCCTAATCCATCAACAGTCATTTCCACTACATCTCCCTCTTGTAACCATTGTACAGGATAATTGGGATCGTTCAATTTTCCAGTTCCATTTAATTCTAAAAAACATCCTGTTCCAACAGTTCCAGATCCAATTACATCACCGGGGAAAATATCTACACCATAGGCACATCGCTCGATAATCTCTGCAAAGGTCCAGTCCATATCGCCCATGTTTCCTGAGCTCACTTCCACTCCATTCACAATACATGACATTTTCAAATTGTAATTATTTCCTGTATGGTTTTCTTTCGGAGCAATTTTATATTTCTCTAATTCATCAGGAGTAACGAGCCATGGACCAATTACCGTTGAGAAATCTTTTCCTTTTGCTGGTCCTAGATTTAATAGCATCTCTTCCATCTGTAATTGTCGTGCACTCATATCATTCATTATCATAAATCCAGCAATGTATTTATCGGCATCTTGTGCTTTAATATTGCGACCCTTTTTACCAATCACAATAGAAACTTCCAGCTCGAAATCTAATTGTTTGAAATGATCTTTCATACACCATATTTCACCCGGACCTTGAATCGCATTGTGATTGGTGAAATAGAAAATAGGATAATCATCAAATTGCGGAATCATCTCTACTTTTCGGTTACGTCGTGCCGCCGCCACATGCTGACGAAACGCATATCCATCACGACAAGAAGTTGGATGTGTTACTGGAGCAAGAATTTTTACATCCTGCCAGAGCAAACCGTTTAAATCAGTAGATGACTTTAATTTATCCTCCACTTTTCGAGCTTGTTCCATGGTCATTTCTTCTCCATCAAGCAATTCTTTCATGGTTGCTGCTGCACTTAATCCAAAAGCTTTTGCCGAACTTTGGAGATTAAAAATGCGTTCATTCAAATATATACCGAGGCATTCCTGCCCATCTTTTTGATAACTGACGAATTTCATTTGTAATTGATTTGGCTGCAAAGGTAACCATTGGTTAAATTTGCGGTGGTTCGCTTTGAAAAGTTGCCGTTATTTGTTGATAAGAAAAGAAAAAATAGTTCCATGCCCCAATATCACTCCCAAGGACAATTCCCTCATAAACGTCATACACAGTTTCGAAAGCCTGATGGAACTCTTTATGCAGAAGAGTTAGTATCTACTCATGGTTTTTCAAATGTGTATTCGCTAGTTTACCATTGTCATCCTCCCACAATGGTTAAAACTGTTGGCGAACCTTTTTCACGAGAACCCAAAATCACATTTCAACGTTTTCTCCGTCATCAAAGCTTTGAAGGATTCAATGTCCAACCTGAAGATGATTATATCGATAGCAAAAAAGCAATTCTTGTTAACAATGATTTGCAAATTTCATTAGCGGCTCCTCGTAAATCAATAAGTGATTATTTTTTAAAAAATGCTGATGCTGATGAGATGATTTTCGTTCATAAAGGTAGCGGAGTTTTAAAATCTATTTACGGAAATATTGAATTTGGTTATGGCGATTATTTAGTGATTCCTCGAGGTACCATCTTTCAATTGCACTTTAATGATGAAGACAATCGATTGCTGATTGTAGATTCATTTACAGCTTTAGAAGCACCTAAACGTTATCGTAATGCGTATGGTCAGTTAGAAGAACATTCGCCTTATTGTGAACGTGATATTCGCAAGCCACAAAATTTAGAGACTCACGACGAAGAAGGTGATTTCAGAGTGATGATTAAGAAGCAAGGAATCGTGTATCCTTATATTTATGCTACCCATCCTTTTGATGCAGTAGGATGGGATGGAAATCTCTATCCGTATGCATTAAGCATTCACGATTTTGAACCCATCACTGGCAGAGTGCACCAACCACCTCCAGTGCATCAAACATTTGAAGCGAATAATTTTGTAATATGTTCATTTGTTCCACGGTTATTCGATTATCACCCGCTTGCTATCCCAGCTCCCTACAATCACAGCAATGTTGATTCCGATGAGTTATTGTATTATGTTGATGGCGACTTTATGAGTAGAAAGCATGTTACCAGAGGAATGCTCACCTTGCATCCAGCGGGAATTCCACATGGTCCACATCCAGGAACTGTTGAAAAAAGTATCGGTAAAAAAGAAACGCAAGAACTTGCCGTGATGATTGATACTTTCCGCCCACTTTGGTTAACAGAAGAAGCAATGAAAATAATGTCGGATAATTATTATAAATCATGGCTCGAGCTTTAACCTAGTGTTTATTAACAAACGAAAGAGTTATATATCTCCTACATTTTTTTATGCAACCTTATTCACAAAAATGGCGTCTATCACTTAATTGAGTGATAAATTACTATTGTTGAAAATTTACATAAAAATATAACGTAGTTCTACCGAGATAAAAAGATAATTTCCTATTTTTGAAGATCATACTATTTACCTAACGATTACCTTATTTACAAATTTGCTATCGACAACACAAACCAATACCTATGAAAAAATTATTACTAGCGCTATTCCTGTTTGTCAGTTATTCCACAGTGAATGCCCAATTTGCTGAGAATTTTGACGGAGTTACGGTCAATATGGTTAATAGCGGGCCAGGAACATGGACGATTGATAACACACTATCAACCTCCGCTCCGAATAGCTACAGAGGGCAGTACAATGCGAACTCCTACACGAGTTTAGAAACTCCTCCTAATGCAATTAATGCAACGGGAAAAGCTTTCGTTGTTTTGAGTTTCCAACACATCTGTAAAATAGAATTTGTTGATTCAGCAAAAATCGAAGTATCTGTGGATGGAGGAATTACTTGGGCCAAACTTTATGACCATGGACCAGGTAATCAAAATTGTATCTACTTAGGAAATAGTCCATCATTCCAAGCGAATGAAACTTTCTCGGAAAGTTCTTATGGCTTAACTTGGGATCCAGGTAATGCATCTACACCAACAAATTCATGGTGGCGACCTGAAACATTTGACATTTCTCAAATTGCAGCAAATCAGCCAGACATTAGAATCAGATTTAAGTCTTTAGATGCTCAAAATCCATCAGCGATTCGCTATGGTTGGAATATTGATGATATAAATGTTCAATTAGCAACATGCGAATTAAATGCTCCAACTTTCGGAGTAGTAACAACTTTTAGTGGGACTGTTTACACCTTAAATCCTCAAGATATTCAAGCTCAAATCTTTGATGCTTCAGGAGTTCCTCAAGGCGGTGCACAATTATTCTGGACAATAAACGGTGGACCAGTACAAGAATTTCAGCCTGGTATTGGAATGTTTGATGCTTCTGGTTCAGGTGTAGGTCCATATTTTGGAACAATAGATAACAACGGATCTCAATTTAATGATGGAGATACGATCTGTTGGTGGATTCAAGCTACTGATGGTTCTGGATGTAATAATGTTGCTTTTTATCCTACAGGATCAGGTCAAGCAAATTGTCAACAGGTTATAGTTAGTTCAGGTGTACATATTCCATATTGCGACGCTTTTGAAAATGCAGTTCAAGTTTGGAATGCGGACCCTGCAAGTGTTGGGGATTTATGGACGTTAGGAACACCCGCAAACGGATCCCTTACCGCAGCTCACTCTGGTAATAATGTTTGGGGAATAGGATTAACTACACCTTACTCTTCAAGTGATGAAAGTTATCTTTTATCTCCCGTTTTTGATTTCTCAGCAGTAAATGTAGCAAACTTAACTTTTTGGTTAAATTACAATACTGAAGGAAGTACCTTCTCACAAACCGATGGAGCACGTATTGATTACGCTTTGGATGCTGGTACTCCAGTATGGCAGCCACTCGGATTTGTTGCTGATCCAAACGCAAAAAATTGGTACAACACTGCAAACCTTACTTCATCAGGACAAGCTGCCTGGAATGGAAATAGTAATGGTTGGCAAAAATCATCTTACAAATTAGGATCAGTTGCTGGCTTACCGAATGATCCAACAGGAGTTCAATTCCGTTTCGCATTCAACTCTGATGCTTTTGGTACTGTAGAGGGTTTCCTAGTCGATGACCTTTGTATTATTATTCCTCCAGCTAATGATATTGGAGTTACCACTTATCTTCAACCAATTCCAAATGCAGGACAAGCAGCAGGTTCTTCAAGCCCATTTTCAGTGGTAGTTGAAAATTTTGGAACAGCGTCTCAATCTACTTTCAATATTGGTTATTCCATTACAACGTTAGGAACTTCATCTGTTCCATATACTGGAACTGTTTTAGCAGTAAATTCAACAACTAATGTTACACTTCCAAATTTTGTTGTTCCCTCTGGAGCATTCACAATTTGCACTTGGACGGATTTAACCGGTGATGGTGATCATTCAAATGATACTTTATGTAGCACGTATGTTGGAGTTCCAACAATTACTCCTACGTTTTGTGATGACTTTGAAAACGCTAACGTAAACGGATGGAATCCAGTAAACAATGGAGCAGCTGGCTCTGATTGGCTTTTAGGAACTCCTGCACACGCAAATCTTAACACTGCAAATTCAGGTGTTAATGCATGGGATATTAATTTATCCTCTACGTATGGCCCTAATGCAGATGCAGAATTATATTCACCTTACTTTGACTTTAGTGCCGTATCAAATGGTAAACTTTCTTTCTCTTACAACTTCAATACAGAAGCAAATTGGGATGGAACTCGTTTAGATTATTCAACAGATGGTGGAGCTACTTGGAACCTACTTGGTACAGGTGGTTCAACTGGCACACCTAACTTAGCAGGTACTGACCCTTGTGGAACAAACTGGTATTCGAAAGCATCTATCTTTTCAAGTACTCAAAATGCTTGGGCTGGAAATACTGGTGGAATCTGGAGAAATGCATCCTATAAATTATGTTGTACCAACGGGATTTTATTAAGTCCTACATTAGTTCAATTTCGTTTCGTCTTTACTTCTGATGCTTCTGTTCAAGTTGAAGGATTTTCTATTGATGATTTCTGTATCACTTCCTCAACTGGTGATGATGCTGGCGTTTCTGCAATTCTTTCTCCAGTAGTTGGAGGATTCCCTGTAGGTGTTCAAGCACATGTAATAGTTAAAATTGAGAATTATGGTTCAACAATTTTAACATCAATTCCTGTAACTTATGTTGTTGCTGGTGGTGTTCCACACACATTTACATACACTGGGTCTATTCCAATTTGTGGGTCGGTTACCTTTGCTTTCCCTGATAGTATTGGAATTATTCAAGGTCCAAATGATATTTGCGCCTACACTGATTTGATAGTCGATGTGAATAGAGCTAATGATACTACTTGTATCTCTGTTATTGGACAACCAGTAATCACTTCAGTTTATAATAATAGTTTTAATGATAATTTAGAGTCGGGAAATATTGGTTACGCTCCATCAATTGATCCACTTGGTGATTTAGGAACAATTTGGGAATTTGGAACACCAGCATTCGCGCTTACTACTGGAGCTCATTCACCTGTAAATGCATGGGATGTTAACTTAACTACTGCTACTACCAATAATGCATTTACATATTTAACAACGCCATATTTCAAGCTAAAAGGAAATGCTAATTCACAACATGCTACTCTTCGCTTCTGGCAGAACCGTGATATGGCCGCATTTACTGATCAATTTTATGTAGAATTTAAAACAGGAGCTACAGGTGGTACTTGGACTAAATTAGGTTCCAATGGAAATATAAATGGAACAAATTGGTACAATGTAACTGACAATTGGAATGGTGTTCAAGGATGGATTAAAAGTTCTTTCAAAGACATCGATAAATTATTCACTGCTCCCCTTCCTGTTGGTGATTCAATTATTCAATTCCGTTTTGTATATACAACTGGCGGATTCGCCTCTGGATCAAACGGTGTATCTGTTGATGATATTGAATTGTACATTCCAATTCCTTTATCGCTCACTCCACTTAGCGTAGATTTAAGTATCCCAAACTCATTAATATTACCTGGACAACCTATCACCTTTGCATCTCCTATTCATAATGATGGTTACAATCCAGTGTTTATTCACAATGCAACTTTGGTGATTGATAATGTTATCGTTGCGACCGACTTTGTTAATTACCTAGGAACTCCTCTGCAACCAGATAGTACTATTATTCATAATTTTACATCTACTACATGGATTGCAAGTCCTGGATTCCATAAGGCATGTGTGTATACTTCTGGTCCTAATGGTACTATTGATTATGCATTGTATAACGATACTGTCTGTTCTACAATTCTTGTTTTTGATTCGGTTACGACAACTGCATTACCTTATTGTAATGATTTCGAATCAGGAACAC
>JAYVOC010000172.1:0-18350 GCA_043758125.1 Bacteroidota bacterium
CCTACAATCAAACCTCTACAATGTTTCGCCATCAGGCTCACGTGTCGGTATTCTTCTCTAGCATAAACATTAGAAATATGGACTTAAATAAGGCGTAATTTAATCGATAAAGCAAAAGATGTTTATTAGTTAATCCTGCAAGTTGTAATGAAAAATAAACAGAAAAATAATTTCAACCAACTGGCAATGAACTTGTTAATAGAAAGAACCTTTCCTAACCTGATAATGACAAAAGGAATCGCAGAAATTATTAATAACCATTTGGATCTTCTGAATCTATAACCCAAATCTCTGCTAAAAATTATTTTTGACTAAAATTTAAACAGGCTCTTACTTTTATCGAATTAAAGTAAAAAATCCGTTCTTTCTTAATTTGAACTTTGTTGGGCTCTCAAATGAAATTAGGTAGAGATAAGTTCCTTCTGGGCACAGTTTTCCATCTTGGTTATAACCCTTGAAATTATTCTCAACTTCATTACTAATAAATATTGGTTCACCCCATCTATTAAAGATATCTAATTCAAAATTAGTCATTTCTCTAAGCAAAGAGATGCCAGGAAATTGATCATTAAGGCCATCTTCATTTGGTGTGAATGCATTTGGCATTTCCCATAAAAACACATTGTATTCCAAATTAAATGTATCAATGCAAGTTGAAGATAAGTATGCAATTAATTGAACTTGATACGACCCAGAACTTTCATACTTATGTGTAGGATTGATGGCATTAGAAAAGGTGCCGTCACCAAAATTCCACAAAAAATTTACTGCATTTGTACTTAGATTATTAAAATTATAATGATCATCTAAATAAGAAGAATTTGATGAAGTTGCATTGAAGAATGCCTTTGGATATAGGTAATTATTAGTTTGTATTGTTTCTAATTTATTGGCAATACAACCAAATGGACTCGTTACTGTTAGTTGAACATTAAAACTTCCATTAGCCATGTAATTATGAATTGCGAAAAAATCATTTGAAGTAATGCCATCCCCAAAATCCCAATAATAAACAGCATTATTTTCTGCAATTGTAGAATTATTGAATTGGATTTGATAAGAGTCACAATCTATAATTGAATCCATAGTATAGTTAATAATAGGAAATGGATTTACTGTTATATTAATTAAATTTGAAATGACCGAACATCCAAAAGAATTTGTTGCAGTAGCGAAATATGCTCCTGCTGCTTTTGTATAAAACAAACTATCACTTTCTCCATTCGACCAAACATAATTTCCATTTCCAGAAACAATAAGTAAACAACTGTCTCCATCACAAAATGAAGTATTTGTTTGTGCAATAGCCGATACTGAAATATTGCTTTGTAAAATTGTGATCGTATCAGAAGCAGAACAGCCATTTATATCATTAATAGTTACAGAATATTGACCTCCCAAATTAACTTTAATACTTGAATTTGTAGAGCCATCTGACCATAAATACTCAGTTCCAATAGTAGCAATCAAAGTAATAGTGTCGTCATTACAAATAACCCCATTATTAGATGAACTTATCAAAGCAATCGGGTTTGAAAGTGTTATTATTTGCATCAGAGAAATAGCAGAACAATTGTCAGAATTTGTAACTGTTACTTGATAATTTCCAGCTGCTGAAATTGTCATGGACTGAAAAGCACTACCGTTAGACCATAAATAATGTAAGCCTGAATTTGCAACAAGTTGGATGGAATCACCTGGGCATATTATACTATCGCCACCAATCAAAGTGATTACCGAAACTGGTTTACTTACAACTGTATTGATATGATTTGATACAGCTGAGCATCCAGCCGTATCGGTAATAGTAGCATAATAATCGCCACCAATTTTCGTGTAGAAACTTTGATTTACACTTCCATTTGACCATAAATAAGTTGATCCAACACTTGATGATAAATATATTGAATCCCCATCGCAAAAAACCGAATCACCAGTTAATGATACCATGGCGACAGGAATCGATAAAATTATATTTTGTGGATGCGATTTCGACGTGCAATTAGAACCTGTTACCGTAACAGTATATGTATTTGGCAAACTAGTATAAATACTTTGAGTAGTTGCCCCGTTAGACCAATTATATTGTAGTCCAGAGTTTGCTATAAGCATAACGGAGTCTCCCGAACACAGTACACTATCACCACCATTTAAAGAAAGTGTTGCAACGAAGTTATCATTAAAAACTTGTACTGTTTGAGAAATTGCTGTGCAGCCCGATAAATTTGAAACAGCAACATTATAATTTCCAGAAGTTGCAGTATAAATGTTTTGCGTCGTACTTCCATTTGACCATTGATAAGATACTCCTGAGTTTGCTTCCAATTTTACAGAATCTCCAGCACACAATATCGTATCGCCAACAATACTAATTGTTGCAAATGCATTTGATAAAGTAATTTGAACTGGGTTTGAAACACCTTCACATCCAGAACTATTACTAATAGTTAAAACATATTGGCCAGGATTCTTCGCATAAATAGATTGTGACGTTGCACCATTTGACCATAAATAACTTGAAGCTAAATTCCCAGAAAGTAAAACAGAATCACCAGAACATATTATTGTATTTCCTCCTGCAATAACAATTGATGATATTGGATTAACTGAACAACAAAAATGGTTATTGATTGCTCCATTAAAATAGGGATTAGTCACTTGAGTAGTTTGTGACCCAACTAATACTCCATTCCAATTTGTATTTCCCTGTAAATTGGAATACCCACTTCCTAACTTATAATATGCTTTCAACCCAATTTGCGTAGAAGGAATAGGAAGATTATACATATTAGAAATTATTTCCTGCTGACTTCTTGCAACACTCCAAATTCGCACTTCGTCTAGGTATCCAATAAACTGCTCAAAATATCCTGAATTATTACTAATATTTCCAATTGATGTAATCAAATTATTTTGATATAAAGTTCCTGTCCAATGTTGTGAAGCTACTTTAGTTCCATTAACATAATATTTAATTGTATCGCCATCATACGTACCTGCAATATGATATGTGGAGTCTTTACATAGTTGACGAGGGTTTAATAGAGAAACAAACCCAGTTGTGGTCCTTATACCAAAATCACTTGTTCGAAAATAATAATTACAATCACTATTATTTGTGTGTTTAGTTGCTATATCATAATAATTTGTAGTTGAATATTCGGTACACACTAATGCTTCAATTGTAATAGTATTTCCAGTAACATCTAAATCACCCACATCTACTCCATTTGCATTGTTGCTCCCAATAGGAAAATGGAGCCATAATTGACCGAAACTTGAAAATACATTTAAAACAAATAGTAAAATAAATAGTGAGTATTTATTTCTCATTCATATACGTTTAATTTAGTAAATATAAAAAAAAATCACAAAATCTAATATTAATTTTATTCAATCAGCCTAAAAAGTATTCCACCGCCAACTCATATCCACTCAATCCTAGGCCTACAATCAAACCTCTACAATGTTTCGCCATCAGGCTCACGTGTCGGTATTCTTCTCTAGCATAAACATTAGAAATATGGACTTCTATAACGGGTGATTTAATCGACGCGACGGCATCTGCAATAGCAACAGAAGTATGCGTATACCCTCCAGCGTTAAAAATAATTCCATCAGCTAAAAAGCCAATTTCATGAAGTTTGTTGATCAACTCACCTTCTACATTACTTTGATAATAATTGATATTTACAGAGGGAAATTTCAATTTCATTGCTGTTAAAAAAGATTCAAAATCTCTATCTCCATAAACTTCTGGCTCCCTCTTGCCTAGAAGGTTTAAATTTGGTCCGTTAATTATTTGCAGGTTCATATATGCAGCTAAATTAACTTTACAACGAATATGAAAGCATGGGAACCCTATTTAAAAGGATTTAAAAGTTATTTGCAACTCGAAAGATCGCTTTCTGCTAATACTTTAGAAGCGTATCTTCATGATTTGGAGAAGTTTATTCAATTTATGGATTATAAAAAAATCCATGTGATGCCCGAAAAAGTGGATCACGATTTACTTCAAGAATTTATTGGTTGGATCAACGACCTTGGGATGACAGCCAGAACTCAAGCTCGTGTCTTATCTGGAATGAAAGCATTCTTCAAATATCTGTTGATGGAAAATCAAATAAATGATGACCCAACAGAATTAATTGAAGGTCCTAAGATTGGTCAGAAATTGCCTGATTTTCTCACCGTTGAAGAAATAAATACAATTTTTGAAGCTGTCGACAGAAGTAAACCTGAAGGAGAGAGAAATAAAGCCATGCTTGAAACATTGTACTCTTGCGGATTGCGTGTTTCTGAACTCATAAATCTTCGATTAAGTCAAACTTATCTTGATATCGGTTTTGTAAAGGTAACAGGTAAAGGTAATAAAGAGCGAATTGTACCAATGGGGACAAGCGCGATTAAACAAATACAAATTTATCTCGAAAGCTATCGAAATCATATTACTATTCAACCAAATTACGAAGACTATATTTTCCTTAATAGACGAGGTAAAAAACTTAGTCGTGTTTATATTTTTATGATCATAAAAGATTTGCTTTTCAAAACTGGCCTCAGAAAAACTATTAGCCCTCATACTTTTCGCCACTCATTTGCAACTCATTTAATTGAAGGAGGTGCCGATCTTCGAGCTGTGCAAGAAATGTTAGGGCATAGTAGCATTACGACTACAGAGATATACACTCACCTCGATCGAGATTATCTGCGCTCTGCAATCCTCCAATTTCATCCGAGAGGTTAATCCAATTTCATAAAATATAATTGTTACTTTCTTATTTTGATTTTTTTCCTACATTTAGCATCTTAACAATATAAAATATGGCTTATCAATTTCAAGAGGCAACAGTAGTAAATATTATCGATGAAAACGATATAGTGAAACGTTTTTTCATAAAAGTTCCCGACGAAATTCCGTTTAGCTTCAAAGCTGGACAATTTATAATGCTCGACTTACCAATCGATTCAAAATATACTAATCGCAGTTACTCCATTGCGTCTGCACCTAGTAACGATAATATTTTTGAGCTATGCATTGTTTTAAATCCAAATGGATTAGGAACACCTTACATGTTTGATAATTTTAAAGTTGGAAGTAAAGTAATGATCTCAAAAGTGCTCGGAAAATTCGTTTTACCAGAGGTTATAGATCATGATATTTGCTTTATCTGCACAGGTACAGGTATTGCTCCGCTTCGCGCTCAGTTATGGGATATCATAAACAAACAAGTTCCGCATAAAAATATTTATATGGTCTTCGGAAACCGTTGGGAAAAAGATATTGTTTATAGAAAAGAAATGGAAGATCTTCAACAGAAATTTCCAGAATTTAAATTCTTACCTGTTCTTTCAAGAAATAATGATGGATGGCAAGGAAAGACTGGTTACGTTCATGCAATTTATGAGGAAATATTTGCGGATAAGAGACCAGCATTTTTCTTTATTTGCGGATGGGCAGATATGTTAAAAGAGGCTAGACAACGAATTGAAGGAATGGGCTACGATAAAAAAGCAATCCGATTTGAATCATACGATTAAAATTTAATAATAAATATATAGCCCATCAAAACTTTAATAGTACTGATGGGTTTTTTGTTACATAAGATATAAGAAACAAAATGGCCTCAGGAAAAAAATTTCGTTTTATGGCAAGCATTCGAAGGAAAGAAGATGCCCCGGAATTTGGATTTGGTAACAATGCAAACAATGCGCATCAAAGAGTATTAAACCCTGATGGGTCAGCAAATATTGCACGTATTGGAGGAAATAAATTTAGCCTTATCAATATTTATCATGCATTAGTTACAATGTCGTGGGCAAAGTTTTTTTTGATTGTTTCTTGCTCTTACATGACTGTAAATTTCTTATTTGCAATTCTTTATTATCTAGTTGATCCGAACGCAATAAGTGGAATGATCTATTCTTCTGAATTACAAAAGTTCGAAGAGATATTTTTCTTTTCAGCTCAATCATTAACAACAGTTGGGTATGGAAGATTAAATCCAACTGGAACATTTAATAGCAGTTTAGCATCCATAGAATCCTTTATTGGCTTATTAGGATTTGCATTAGCAACTGGCTTGTTGTATGGGAAATTCTCTAGACCAACTGCTAAATTATTATACAGTGATAATGCATTGATCGCTCCCTACTCAAACCCGAGATTTATCGATAAGGCAAATTCTGCTTTAATGTTTAGAATTACAAATGCTCGTTCAAATCAATTGATAGAAGTTGAATCTCAGATATTATTTTCTTATAATGAAGAAGTAGATGGGAAATTAATTCGAAGATTTCAGCGCTTAAAATTAGAAGTGGAAAAAATAAGTTTCTTAGCAATGTCATGGACTATTGTACATCCAATAGACGAGGAGAGTCCTCTGCGGGATTTAACAAAAGAAGATTTTGAAAGTGTGGATGCTGAATTTTTAATAAACATAAAAGCTATTGATGACACTTACGTGCAACAAGTATATGCACGCTCGTCTTACAAATGGCAAGACCTTGTATGGAATGCGAAATTCGTATCTGTAATTACACAAGCAAATGATGGTAGAACAGCAATTGATCTAAGAAAAATAAGTTCTTACGAAATAATAAGTTAAACGCAAAAAAACAATTGAAACAAATTCGACTAATCCTGCCCTATATTTTTCTATTTCCAAACTTAATATTTGCACAAAATAATTCAAGAGAAACGCAATTATACAACTATGCTTATAAATTAGAAATTGATGGTAAACTTAATGAATCCATTTCCATTTTCAAAAATTTACTTCGCAACGATTCTAATAATGTAAATTTATTACAAAACACATCCATTTTATATTCAAAAATTGGACATGCTTTACCTGACGAAACAACAGGTAAATATGATTGGTATGTAACCGCAGATTATCTTGCAAAGAAAGCTATTGTCATCAATAATCAAAGCGCTGATGCGCATTATGCACATGCTTTAGCGATCGGATTACTAAGTGAGAAGGCTGGTTTCAAGACTAAAATAAATAATGCAAAACTTATTAAAACCGAAGCTGAGTTAGCTATAAAATTAAATCCAAAATTACCAGGACCATATCACATATTAGGCAGATGGCATACAATCGTTGCTGGATTTAACACATTTGAAAGAGCAATGATCAGCGCTCTATTTGGTAAAATGCCTGGAGGTAGCTATGAAGATGCAATTCTTAATTTCCAAAAAGCGATTTCATTGGAGCCATCGAATTCAATTCACTATTATCAGTTAGCACTAACATACGAATTGCGTAATGCAAATGGAGATAATGATCTAGCAATTTCAAGTGCTACTAAAGCAACAACGTTTCCTACAAAAAATGATGATCAAATAAATACTAAAAGAGAATGTGAGAAATTAATCGCTAAACTCAAGAAAAAATAAATTAATCATAAAGTTGCTTATTTTTTCTTCCAAGGTAAAAAAGCATATAGCTCCGGAACTAATTTAAAATAAATTGTTGCGCCGATATATAACATTGAAATTAAAATTGACCTGAAAAAGATATCTAGTACAGGTAGATATAATGAAGGGATTAAATAATTTACCACAAAACAGCCAATAATCATCAATAAAATTAATATCGTTGATTTATCATAAGGCTGAAAGTGAAAATATCGCCATACCATTAAATAATTTGCACCATTGTAGATAATTTGCGAAACAGTCGTAGCTATAGCTGCACCAATTAATCCAATTCTTGGAACAAGTAATATTTGAAGGATGAAATTAATCACAACTAATAATACCATGATAATTGCACCTGGTTTATATTTATGCGAATAAAGAAGTATGGCATTATTTAATCCAGTTGCCATATTAAACAAAGAACTAATGCTAATTATTAAAACTACATAATGCCCTTCACTGTATTTTGCTGGAAGGAAATTTAAAAGATTAACAATATTTACATTTATTCCTACGAAAAGTAGACCGCCAATCAGAAGTAAATATTTAACACTTTTATTATAAATTTTTTGTATTTCTATTTTATTATTTTCATTCCACGCATAAGAAATTTTTGCAGAAGCAATTTTTTCTAATGCTCCTAAAGGTGCTTCAATAACTGTTGGTATAAATGCAGCAATAGTATATATAGCGACGTATTCCAAACTCATAAACTTTGCAAGCATAATAGTGGATAGCTCCTTAAATCCAACTGCTGAAACAGTACCTGTCCATAAGATTAAACCATAAGTGAACATTTCATTTAATGATTGCCTTTTAAAGAAACTCATCTCCATCATCCACCCAGGAGTTTCAACATAATATAAATATGCGATAAGCAATAATAATTGAACAAAATAAATTCCAATGAAACTATATACAAATTGAGAAAAGCTAAGAAGATGAAAATGATAAATCGTTACTACAACCATTACTAAAATCCGTACTATAACATCATTGATAAAAGGAGGAACCGTTGTTTTAAGTCGAACAATTAAATAAGTTGTCAATGTAAAAATGGTAGAAAAAATTGCAATCATTGGAAAAATACAATTGTAATACTCAACAAATAATTTAGATTTAGTCTGATAAACAGACATCACATAATTTTTTGTTAGCCATAATAGAAGAAAGCTCACTAATAATCCAAGAAAAGTAACCAACATTGCAAATCCGATATAACCATAGTTTTGTTTTTCGGGATTATTAAAAGTCGGAAAATATTTATTGGTAATATTGTTAACTCCAAGCGGAACGAATGTTGCCACCAAAAATGAAAAGGAAAATAATATTCGAGTAAGTCCTAATTCTTCCGGAGTTAAAAATCGAGGTTGAATAACGAACAAACTGATAAAGCCTAATGCTATTCCTGCATAGGCACTCAATAAATTTTTTAGACTTTGTCGTTGTATTACTCCCAAGGTTCACAAAACTAAAAATTCATTATGATATTACCTTACTTTTGCAATTAAAATAAATATTCAATGGCTAGGATACTTAGCTTGATGCCTTATCATGTTTTTCCACCCCAAACTGGAGGTCAACGTGCAATTTTTTCTTTAACAACTGCATTATCACAACAACACGAATTAGTAGCTGTATCTACAAACCTAAATGTATCGCCAGAAAATGCGCCTTTTGAATTATTAAACTTTTTCGGATCAACTCGTTGGAGATATTTTAATGTATTTGATGTAATTCGTGTTTACAAGCTCTGTAAGCAACGTAAGATCCAATATCTAATAACAGATCATCCGTATTATGGTTGGCAAACTTATTTGCTTAAAAAGCTTCTAAACATTCCATGTTATGTACGATCACACAATATCGAATACCAGCGCTTTAAATCAATCGGAAGCCCTGTTTGGAGATTCCTATATTGGTATGAACGTTGGGTTTATCGCTTTGCGGATGCTGTATTTTGCATTACTGATGAGGATAGAGATTTTGCTAGAAAAGAATTTGATTTAAGTGATGAACATTGCCTAACACTTGCCTATGGAATTCCGTATAAAGATCAGCCAGCATCATTTCCTGCTGAACGAATTCAGATTTGTAAAGAACAAAATATTCCTGAAAACATTCCGATTATTCTTTTCAATGGTGCATTAGATCATTATCCAAATCAACAAGCCGTTGAAGAAATTATCTATAAGATCAATCCTGAATTAAAAAAAGTTTTGGATGATTACCGAATTTTAATTTGTGGAAGAAGAATGCCTGATTATCTTTTGGCACTTCCGTCTGAATTATGGGATAAGATAATTTATACTGGATTCGTTAATAATATTGACCTATATATTAAAGGTGCTGATGTACATATAAACCCTATAATTTCAGGAGGCGGGGTAAAAACTAAAGTAATTGAAGCTTTGGGATATAGTAAAAATGTTGTTTCTTATTTTACAGGTGCAGTTGGAGTTAAAAAGGATTTATGTGATGATAAGCTCATGGTTTGCAACGATTCAACTAATATAGATTTCACTCATTTAATTACTCAAGCGTTGAATGAAAAAGCATTACAATGCCCAACGAAGTTTTATGATTATTATTATCTATTAAATATTGTGAAAAAATTAGATAGTTATTTTAAATAACTTTAAATCATTTTATAAAAATATGGTTTGCCGAGAATCATTTTAGGAGATAATTTCCATAATTTAATTACATTTAAAGCGAAACCATACCATTTTACTATTCTCCTTTCCGATCCCATAAACAATCTTAACATACTTAAGATAAAACTCCAAATTATTTCAAGACTATAAATGATTAAAATTATTAAATGCCAAATAATACCATATTGTTTTCTAATTCTTAAAATATTAGAAACCATAAGTTGAAGTCCACGTTTTGTATGCAATTCATAATAACCCTTCTCTTGATCTTGATTTTCAATTTTACTACTTAACCCTTCAAAGTGAATAACAGTTAAATCTCCATATAAAACTAGTTTACCATTCAATCCTAGTCGATAACACCACTCTGTTTCTTCTGCATATAAAAAAAAATCTTCATCCATATATCCAGCAACCTCAATAGCAGATTTTTTAACCATTAAAAAAGCGCCACTAATCCAATCAACTTGCATTTCACTTTTCTGATTCACAATATGTGGTGCTTTCTTTCCTAATATTTTGGCAATTTCCTTAACCACAAAACCAGTAACAGGTAATGGCAAAAGATAATTTAATCCTCCAGTCACAAAATAGCTGCCACTAATTTGCGAAGTTCCATCTTCAAACTCTAAATTAACTCCAACTGCGATTATATCTTCAGATTTTAACAATCTTGAATAACAATTAGAAATTGCATTTTTTTTGGGTAATGTATCAGTATTAAGTAATAGAAAAACCTCCCCATTTGCAACTTTCATTGCTGCATTATTCCCTCTTGAAAAGCCATAATTACCTCCCATGTCAATCCAAACCAACTGTGGAAATAATTCTTGAAAGTATTCTTTATCGCCTAACGATGATCCATTGTCTGCTACTATTATCTCAAAAATTAGGTCTACTTCATTTTCAATTATGCATTCAATACATTGTTTCAAAAAAACGCGAGTATGAAAATAAACAAATATAATTGATAGCATTATTTTAAAATTCTAAATAAACCATTTTTATGCGATTATCATTAAGCAAATGTTAGATTTTATTTATTAAACTCAAAATATTTTCCTCGTCAGAATACGGAATAAATAGCTTTTCAGCTTTAACAGTTGAGAATAAAAAATTTCTAACATCTGGATGAATGTGAACACTTTCGGTGTACATGATTCCATCTTTCCCAATGGAATAAATATAATAATTTATTGATTTAAAGAATTCCTCAATATCGTATGATAACGTTTTTGAAATTTTATTTTTCATGTCAGGTAAATAAAAAGACAAAATCTCATAAATATTTACTTCGCATAATACAGCTGGTTGGTGACTTATTAATAATTCTCTAGCACCATTTAGAACATTTACTTCATAGTATTCTGCATCCAATTTAATTAAATCAACTTTCTTTATTAATTCCCTTTTAATAAAAGTATCTAATTTTATAATCGGAACTGAAATTTCAATTGGTTTATTATGCCAAGATGAAGTGAAAATTTCACTCGTAGAGCTAACACTTGTACTTGAATTGTCAGATGGAACAAAAAAGGAAACGGATCCATCAATATCTCCAACTGCATTTTGAATTAACTTACAACTATTAATATTATTTAATTTTAAGTTTTCTAAAAGTCGCTTTGCATTAGATGGTGCTGGTTCGAATGCAAAAGTTTTAATATTAGGATTGAATTTTTCAGCCAAAATTGAATACAGTCCAATATTAGACCCTATATCTATAAAATTTTTAGACCCTTTACATAAAACACTAAATAAATTTAATTCATCAACCTCCCAAACTCCATAATTTTTTATCAGAACTGAAGTAAGATTATCCTTTGTAGCATTACTAAGTTTGATCTTTTGACCAATTAATTTTATCGATACAACTTTTGGAGAAAAATAAACTCTTAAGTTATCTAAAGCTAATATAAATTTATTTAAAAATTGAGATAACACTCCAATTACTGAACTAAATATATAATTCATTTTTGCTTAATTTTAACCGTTCCAATCTATTAATCCTGTTCCCGACCAATGTCCAAATGAGGTTACATCCATTTTCGGCCTTTTTATTTCACGCCATATTTTAATCATTGTCCATAGTCTAATGTCGTCAAACATTACAACGCAATTTTTCTGCAATTGAATTTGCTCTAATTTTTGAAGTATTTTTTTTTCTTGAATTCCATCCTTTAGAGCATCAACAAATATAAAATCGGCAGACTCTAACAATTCCTTGTGTTTAGTAAAACCTGAGTCAGTAGTTAGATCATCTAAATGTTGTACTAATTTACCATCTACAAAGTCACTATCTACAAAACAAGTGTCACGAAATTCGTTCCATGGAACAATATCAAATGTGTGGATAACAGAATTTTCAGGAATATACTTTTTTATCATCAAACTAGCTTGACCTAGAAAAGTTCCAATTTCAATCACGACTCTAGGTTGAAAAGTTTTCATCAATCCACCTAATAATTTATAATGCTCACCAGGATAAATACTCACCCATTTTTGGTCCTTTTTTTCCCTTGCAGCAATGTCAAGAACATCAACATTTTTTACTTCATTTATGGCCGCTACAATTAAATCGAAAAGTCTTTCAGAGGGAAGGAAATCATCATGAAGCGAAGCAATAATTGACAATTGCGATGAAGGAGAATCAATAGGACTAAAAAGTTTATTAAAATAATTTTGTAAGTATATTTTAAATCTTGTCTTAGGAATATAATTAGTCTTCAAGTCAATATTTTATTTAGAGCAATGGTCAATTTTAATTATATCTATACTAACAACTTTCTATTATTTGAAATGATAAAAATTAATTAATTAATCTTTTAATATAGCCACTTCGATACTATCAACTCGTACATCCTTTGAAAATTCAGTAATATGTTTAGATAACCATTCCTTAGACAAGGTAAACTTTGGCTTATGCTTAAATGCAACAAACCCTAAAGTAATGGCAAGATGCTCTTGCCGAAATGCGTAATTAAATATTATATAGTGGTTAAATCCAGCTTGAGTTAATAAGGATTCTGTTTCCCATTTATCAAATAATGATTTATGCAATTGCTCTAACCACCAACCATCAACGTGTTCTGGATCGCCATGTGTAAATCTATAAACATGATATAAATCAAAAGTGTCTGAAAGCAAACCTTTCTTTTTCTCAATATATGCTTGTGCAACTTTTTCAAAATCAGGAAAGCCAACAAAAACAACTTCACCTTCTGGCTTTAATGCTTTGTTAATACTTGCCAAACATTTTACTCTATCATTTTTATACAGATGCTCGAAAAAAGCATTACTAAAAACTGCTGATAAACTTGAATCAGGAAATATTGACAAATCGCTACAATCATGTGAAATATCTGTTGCCAAGGTGGTTCTAAAATCCACATTGATAAAACCATCCATTTTAATATCGCCGCAACCTAAATGTACTTTAGTTGTGTTTAATAATAATGATTTAACCTTGATTTTTTTTTCAGATAAACCTTCCAAATTCCTTTGAGAATATCTTTTTAGTGGTAGAAATAAAATCTTCTTTATCTCTTGAATAATTGCCATGCTAATTTAAATTTAAACTTAATTATTTAGTAAATCGTACACTATCATGAAACACAAAGACATTTCAGACAATCCAAATGTTTAAAATATTCACCTATACAAATATATATCATTTTAATTTGCCATTTGGATCATAAACAACAATCTCAATTTGTCTCACCTTTTAACTTTTTCAACACCTGCCCTACTCTTTTCTTTAAATAAAATTTAGGAGGAACGCGTGTTACTGAGGCCTCTGAAAAATTTTCAATGAACTTTTCAATATCAGTTCCTCTACACCACTCGAGATCTTGCCACAAATTCTGATATAATGGATGAAAATTTTTTATGTATTTATAATTATTCTTGTCGGAAGCTTTCCAGAAATTAAAATAACTCTCAATATTAAAAT
Source organism: Bacteroidota bacterium (assembly GCA_043758125.1). Classification (GTDB taxonomy): domain Bacteria; phylum Bacteroidota; class Bacteroidia; order AKYH767-A; family OLB10; genus JANXSD01. The sequence goes on from JAYVOC010000172.1 coordinate 14,039, forward strand.
CGGTCATATGTCCCCAACTGTTTAGCTTAAACCAGATTTCATCTTCTCCCCTAGCCCATGTTTGATGAAACAAGTAAAAAGGGGTATATCGGATATAATGATCGCTTCTTCTTGCTCGCAGGTATTCGGGTTTATTAGTAGCTAAAACTACAGTTTCAAAGCTATTTTTAATGTACAAAAACCCATCCTTCGTTTGTTTGTATAAAGGAATTAGAAAGGCACCGATATCAATTGGTTTTGCATCAGGTTTTGTCCAATGACCATGCTCTCTTAAGAAATCAACGAACTGTTTGAAATCGAGAAAATATTCATCACTGTCAATTTGAACAATCCATCCTCCACTACCCATCTTTTGAGCGAGCATGTTACGTTCCCGCGAATCATTTGCTAGTGCGTCAAGTTTAGGATCAAAAAAATTATCTCTATAAATAATAATTTTATTGTCAATATCAATTTCCTTTATCCAATCCCAAAACTTGTTTTCAATCGTAAATGATATGCCTGCCCATGTACGATATTCATGATCAACGGCTAAAGTAATACTATCTGAATGTTCATAGACTCGAGGTAAAGAATGATAAATGTATTGGTAGTCAAACGACACCAACATTCCCACTTTTATCTTTACATCATTCATCATTTCAAATTAATTTCTGTCAATCAATTAAATTACGAATTACTTTTCTCAGCACTATTATTTTTATAACTCATCACAACTACAACAATACTTAACCCTATCAGCAACACAGATCCCAACAACGAAATTTTCTCACCAGCTTTATAAACTTCAGGTTCAAATTTGAATTCGATGTTATGATTCCCAGATGGAATTTTCATTCCGCGTAAAACATAATTTACACGAATATGATTTACTGGCTTATTATCAATGTAGGCATTCCAGCCTTTTGGGTAATAAATATCAGAGAAAACTGCGAATTGATCTCTTGAAGAGTTAGAAACATATTTTAAATCATTCGGTGCGTAACTCGTTAACTTAATCATCGATAATGAATCTCTACCATATTGCAATCCCTTTATTTCATCAGCATAACGTTGATCAATCACCACAGAATTTTTTGTATTCATGCTATCCAATTCTTTCATCTCTGCATCTGAATTTGCAACAACTTTCCAGTTATCAACGAACCACGCATTGCCTAACGCTCCATTATTTAATTGTACCATTGGCGAATGATCTTGCGGATTTTGTACAATAAAATATTTCGTATTCAACATGTTCAAAACATTCATATTGCCTTTGCTGATCTGATATTCGATTAGCTCTTGATAACGTTTCAATTTCGCACCGTGATATCCACCAATAGATTTATGAAAGTAAGATGTGCTAGCATCATTAAATGTACTTACAGATGTATTCATAACTCTGTAATACGTTTTGTCCTGTAAAATTTGTTCATCAGCAGCTGTCATCTCAAAAGGTTTCTCTGCATTCGATTTAGAAGTAAAATTACTATCATTCAAAAAACGCTTATCCACACCTACCATATCAAACATGATGAAGAGTGCTAAACCACAAAGCATATACGAAGATTTCAATTTCCCTTTCAACCAAAACCACATCAAGCCAAAACCAATTGACACAAAAAACAATGAACGCAATGCATCTAACCTCAATGCACTTTCGCGATCACGAACTAATGCCGATAATAGCCATTCGTATTGTTTTAATTGCTCATCACCGAGTCCGCGGAAATCACAAAACATTCCTGGCAATAAAACGAACACCGCACATATTCCACCAACAATATAAAACGAATACAACAATGCTTTTTTGAGCTTTTCTTTATCGACACCATTCTCCATAAATTTCATCACAGCAAGAGCAGCGCCCAATGGAATTGCAAATGAAACAAGCACTAACATCATCGATACAGCTCTAAATTTATTGTATGCAGGGAAATGATTGAAAAAGAAATCTGTTAACTCATGAAAGTTTTTTCCCCATGCTAATGTGATCGATAAAACACTTACAGCTATTAACCACCACTTCATTCTGCCTCTTAATAAGAACAGCGCTAACACAAACAAAAAGAATGGTATTGCACCGTTATAAACTGGACCCGATGTCATTGGTTGTTGCCCCCAATATAGTGGTGCCGCTTTTACAAATGATCTTGCTTGATCTTCACCAGCATTTTGTACTAAGGCTTTGTAAGTATCCGAGTTTTCACCAAGCTGATACGATGATGATCCACCATTAAAATTCGGAATTAATAACGTCATGGTTTCCATTTTTCCATAACTCCAATCTGTAGCATAACCTTGATCTAATCCAGTACTTGCTTTCTTCTCTGTTAATTCAGAAGCACCGCGAGTAGAAAATTGTCCGTACTCATAGGTTCCCCATAAACTTGGAATGTTTGGTAATACTGCTAAAACAACTGCAACAACTAACACCAAACTTGCTTTTATAAAATCGCCAATGCTTTTATTCATAACGGCGTTTATTCCTTCGCAAAGCACCAATAAGCCTATTGCTAATGAAAGATAATACGTGATTTGTAAGTGATTCGCATAGATCTCTAACGAGAGTGCCATGGCAGTTAAAATTCCTCCTTGCCAGATTTTCCCTCGATAGGCCATCAATACTCCTGCAACAACTAAAGGTAAAATTGCTAATGCGTGCACTTTCGAATCATGGCCAGCCTGCAAGCAAACAAATTGATACGAGCATAATGCATACGCAAAGGCTCCACCAATTGCTAGTCGATAATCTGCTTTTAAACTGATTAATAAAAGATAAAAACCTATCAAACTAAGAAATATCAAATTTGCTGGAGCCGGTAACCATAGCCAAAGAAAGGTATTCACAAAACGAATTAAATTACCAGTATAAACTACTGAAATTTGATATGCTGGCATTCCCGAAAACATGGAGTTAGTCCATAAAGCCTCGTTACCAGTTTGGTTTCTGAAATCAGTAATCTCTTTCGACATTCCAATCCACTGACCAATATCATGTTGTTGAAGTGCTTTCCCAGATAAAATGGGAGAGAAATACAAAATTGTAACCAATAGAAATACCCCAATTGCTATAAGATGAGGCTGTAATTGTTTGAAAATTGAGTTTTTCATACGCTGTTTAATTCGGACTCCGAAAATACAGCGAAAAAATGAAAGCGAAGGCTCCCTTAACTAGTCTTTAATTTCAACGTAGTCAACGTATTCACCATTAGTACTACCAGCTGCACCTTTTTTAGAGGTACTATTATCCTCAACTGTTACGTATCCATCTGGCTTTTTAACATGATTTGGATCCTGTTGCTGCTGCATTTTATTCATGTTTTTAAATACACCTTTGGTAACTGCATTCATCACCATGAAAAATATGTATCTTCTGAAAACAGAAAACAACAAAAATATAACCAATAATACAAGAAAGAAATCTGACATTTTTTTAATCTTTTATGTACAAACGTTTTGATTTGTAAATTATTTAATACTCGTCTTACAACAAGTGGTTTAAATTTAACCTCCACCGCTAATTTATGTATTTTATCTCGATAAATAAAGATTTCTTTCTCCATATATCTCCTGAAAAAAATCATCTTCCAAATCATCAATAAAATAAATTGCTTCACCTGTAGATTTCATCTCTGGACCAAGCTCCTTATTCACATCTCTAAATTTTTCGAATGAAAAAACTGGAACTTTTATAGCATATCCATCCAACTTAGGATTAAAGTTAAAATCCTTTACTTTATTCACTCCTAACATTACTTTGGTAGCAAAATTTACATAAGGTTCATCATAAGCCTTAGCGATAAAGGGTACTGTACGCGAAGCTCGAGGATTTGCTTCGATAACATAAACTACATCATCTTTAATAGCAAATTGAATATTTATTAATCCAATTACCTTCATCGCTAAAGCAATTTTATGCGTAATTTCTTTTATCTGTCGGATTACATCATCACTTAAATCAAATGGAGGTAATACCGCATTACTATCACCTGAGTGGATACCAGCGGGCTCAATATGCTCCATTATTCCTATGATGTAAGCATCTTCCCCATCACAAATTGCATCAGCCTCAGCCTCAATTGCACGTTCTAAAAAATGATCCAACAAAACTTTATTGCCAGGATTATCTTGTAATAAATTTACAACATGCGTTTCTAATTCTTGTTCATTAATCACAATCTTCATACTCTGTCCGCCTAACACATAGCTCGGACGAACAAGCAAAGGAAAACCTAACTCACGTGATAATTTCACACATTGATCAGCTTCTTCAATAACAGCAAATTTTGGATAAGGAATTCCCAAATCTTTTAACAGATTTGAAAAA
>JAYVOC010000173.1:0-4224 GCA_043758125.1 Bacteroidota bacterium
AACTTGATGGCAATGCAGAAGCAACTCGGCACTTTTACAAAATTCGTTTTTTATGAATTTATTAAATTGTTTTTACCGCATTCACAATTTTCAATCGTAAATCTCACTAGAAAAAACTGCATCTTTTAAATTGCCTCTAATGAAGCCGTATTTTATGTGATTTTAATTTTAATAAGGGTTGTGCAACATTGACTTTATGTTATCGGCTGCCTTGCTGTTCCTACGAAGCACCACTGTTTGAAGTTCCGACACTGTTTGTTCAAGGCGATTTACATTCATTGCTCCACTGTTGGAAGTCCGCACGAACCCTGCACTGTCGGGTGCGTTGGCTTGCAAGCTCTTTTTATTTTTTTCTGCGGTTGCCTTATGCGTTGAGAAAAAATAAAATGTGCTTGCAAATGCGTTGGCGTTATTTCTCGTCAAGATATTCATTGCCTAACTCGTTAAGTTTATCTCTATATTTTTCTTTAAACGCTTTGATGTCTGCTTGCATTCGTCTGCGTTCAAAGTTGTGTTCATGTGTTTTATCCTTGTGTGCATGACAAAGAACGCAAAGACATTCTAAATTATTCCTTCGGTTGTTTACTTTGTTTCCGTTTTTGTGGTGAACATGAATAAATCTTCTATCGCCTGGAATATCAATCATTATTCCGCAACTCTCACAAGTGTATTCTTTCTCCTTTCTATACTCTCTGCTGATTTGTTGCCAGTCAAGAGTGTAACCAAAAATATCAACTTCAAATTCTTGGTTGATGTCCTCTTGTTCTTGCTTGTCTAACAAACTGAAAAATCCTTCTGTGTCTAAATAGTCGGTAATTGCTGATTGATTACGGCAATAGTTACACAAACTAAGATTTGTGTTTTCGTGAACTTGTCCATTTGCTCTGTCCTCAATAGTAACTGTGTTTGAGTTGTGCCAAAAATATCTGCCGTCAAATCTTCCGCTTGCTCTTTGCTCAAGAACTGTTTTGCAATTCGTGATGTGAAATTTCGGAATGCCAAAACGCTGAACATTCGGATACATTAAATACATATAGCCCTTGTATTCTTGTCCGTCAATCGTCAAGTAAATGCCGTCTGTCTTGAACTGAATGTTTCCTGCTTGTTCTTCTTTTGTAAGGTCTCGCTTGATAACACGAAAGCCACTACCTGCACCTTCAGCATAGCCAAGTTGTGTAAGTCGTTCCGCAAGATTTTCAAAAGTGTAGAGCATTATTTATTTAACTGGTCTATTATTTTTTGAACTAAAACTTCACTGGTTGTTACAATCCTAAATTCAACCCGTCTTGATTTCTCTTTGTCAATTGGATTTTTTGAAATGTATGTGAGTTGCTTTTTGCTGTCAAGTGTTCGTCCATACGAAAGTCCGTTTGCTGTTATCCAAAATTGTAAAAGTTGTGTCCTGTCCGATGAAAGATTTTGATAGCATGATAAGCTGCGAAGAAATTGCAGAACATTTCTTGAACGGTCTTGTGAAAGTTGAATGTTATCAATGTATGGGTCGTTTGTTCTGTGAATTGCAACATCATCTGTATGTCCTTCAATTCTTATTTCTGCAATCTTGTCTTTGTATTTGTCTTGTAGGATTACACTTAAATACTTTGGAAAAAAATCTTTGAGAATGTCTTGAAACAGTGGCGTAATATCTGAACTGCCTGATTGAAATAAAACATTCGGGTTTGTAAATTTTATTGAGAGGTCTTTGTCAAGTTCTAAATTCCACTTTTGAAAATCGTCTTTGAAAGTTTTTTGAAGGTCGTTGTATAAATCTTCTTTCGTCTGTTTGTAATCTTTAAAAATTTTGTCCTGCTCATTCTTTTGGAATTGAACAAGTCCCATGTATGCAAGCGAAATGAAAAGAAAGATAACCATTAGAACGGTCATCAAATCTGCATACGGTATCCAAAAGTTTTCCTTCGTGTTACTCATTACTTGCGATTAGTTGGAATGAACCTTTGAATACATTCATCAAGGTTTTGTAAGGTGCTACTTAACCTCTCATAAAATTCAGCATTGATGTTGTCCAAATCTTCGCCTAATCGCTTGCTTGTTTCTTTTACGATTGAAACTGACTTGGTCATTTCCTTGCGATACTTATCCCAAACATCTCCGTTGAAATCTCTAAACTCTTCCAACTTTGTAATAAGAATTAGTGCCGCCTCTTTGAAATTCTTTTCGGTCTTAACCCAGTCATTAAGTTTTGATGTTGTTTCATCAAAACTTTCTGTTGTGTTTTCAAGTGTTTCAATTGTCTTGGTTAGTTTGTTTGTAATCTCTTGAAACTTGCCGTCTTCAATCATTACTTTTTTCAACTCCTGAACAATCTGATTTAGCTTGCTATCATCGTCTGTAAGTGCTTTTGTGTTTGCAGCAACTTCTTTCAGCGTTGTAGCTGAAATGGTAAACATTTCAGTTGTCTTTTGAAATTGCTCTGTAAGTTTTTGAACTTGCTCTTTGTTTTGTTTCTGCCAATCGTTCAAACTTTTTACGCTGTTATTTAACTCTGCAAAATTTTCTTTTACTAATCGGTTTATCAATTCACTCATTTGCTCATTGAATTGTTCCGTTGCTTTTTTCATCACTTCAACAAGTGCCTCTGTATTGTTCTTGCTAAGTAATTCCGAAAACTCATCAAACTTCTTTGCAGTGAGTTCATTGTTTTTACTCATTGCTTTTATTATTTCATCAGTGTTCTTATTGGCTTTCTCCGATGTTGCTTTTTGTTCTTCTCTCAAATTTTTGAATTGCTCTGTCAATTCAAGTCGGCTATTGTTTGAGGTTGTATTTATTTGTGTTAGCCCTTCTGCCGATGCTTTTTGAAGATTGACTAATTCATTTTGAAGAGAGGAAAGTTTTGCAGAAACTTTAGTTTCTAAATCTGTTCCGAATGACTGAATTAGTTTCTCAATTTGTTTCTGATTGTCATTCTTCAATTCTTTAACTTCAAATGTCAATGCCGCAATTGCTGAAAGTTCGTCTGTTTGTTTTACTGGTCTGTTTGGGTCATCGTCAATTACCTTTTGAATAATTGCATTTACTTTTTGAAAAATTATCAGCCCGATAATTCCCGCCATTGTGGCAACGAATGCAAGTCGCAAACCTTTTAGAAGTTGTGGAATACTACTTTGAATATCTGTTGTGTTGAAATCCCAAATTCCAATTGTTATTCCCAATGCTGTGCAAAAAATTCCAAGTGTCGGAAATACTGTTGGGATAGTATCAAAAATGTAAGTGTTATTCCAAAAACTTTTCTTGTTCGCTGTCGCTGTTGTTTGGTGTCGCTTATACAACCAAATAAAAATCACGCTGAACAATGTCCATACTGCAAAAATTATTATTGGGATTAAAAGTTCGTTCATATTTCATTGTCTATTTGTGAATGTAGTGGTGCGGTTGGGCAAAAGCAAATGTGAACCAACTTTGGGTTGGCTTTGTGGGTGGCGTTGGTTCTCTTTTGCTTTTGCGAAGGATAGCCAATCAGCTTTGCTGGAATTTTTCTGTCGTTCATTTCTTGCAGTCAGTTTCAAGTTAGCACTGTCGCCATAGGGTTGCCTGTAACGTTTTGCCAACTGGCGTAAGTTTTTTGCTTGTCCAAGTTATGCATTTGAGCGTTAACACGCAAAAAATTACGCCAGTTGGCTGTTAGCGGGTCGTTGCTTTCATTTCAAAGTCACCCAGATATGTCGATAGGTTTTTTCTTTCTGTCTCGGTGATGTCCGAAACAGTGTCGTCGAGCAACTCTTTAATAACATAATACTGGTCGATATTTTTTATTTTTTTTGTCTGCAAAACTTTTTTTACACTGTCCCTGATAATACCTGTCAATTTATTTACGTTAGGTAACCCATTTTTCTCCAGGTCAGCGTTTACGTCGGAAATTGTTGTCTGCGGATGTTCTTTTATTTCGGAAATTATGTCGAGGAGTCCGGCTTTTAGTCCGCGTTTGGCAATGGATTTGTTTTTGGTTTCCATTGTCGTCAGTATTGTTATTGGGTCAGTGTCTGCCGGAAGTATTGCACGAATTTCCTTATGCAGATGTCTGCAAAGTATTTCGTATACTTTTTTTTAGGTCTGATAGTTATCGTCGTTAATTTTTAAGCTCATGTGTCTGTCCAGCAATTACCGCTAACGTCCGCCCGGCTTGGTGAAGTGCGCCATGCGATAATATAAAGATAGAAGATATTTCATGGCGCATTTCATCCAAGCCGGCAGTTATGCGATTTT
>JAYVOC010000174.1:0-2856 GCA_043758125.1 Bacteroidota bacterium
AAGATTTGATAAAGTGTTAGCAGTAGTTCCATCATTCCATAAAAAATTGTAAGGAGGAGTTCCACCATTTCCACCAGCAGTTAATGATCCTGTTGCATCGCCATTACAAAGTGCTGGAGCATTATTTAAAATTTGTGCAACAAGTAATGTTGGTTCTGTAATTGTTACTGGTAAATTATTTGTACATCCATTTGCATCAGTAACGGTAACAGTATACGTTCCGAATGTTACTGAAGAAATTGTTGATCCTATTCCACCAGAAGGTGTCCATGCATAATTATAATTTTGTGTTCCACCACTTGCAGAAATCGTAGCAGCTCCTGTATTTCCTCCATTACACAAAACATTTGTTTGTGAAACGAGCGTGACTAATAATGGATTCGGTTCATTGATGGTTACTGGAGTACTCGTTGTACATCCATTTGCATCAGTAATTAAAACGGAATAATTTCCAGCACTTAAATTAGTAGCGCTTGCAGCATTACCACCCGAAGGAGACCATGCATAATTAATTGGAGCTATTCCATTACTAACAGTAACTATTGCATTTCCTGTTGCAGTACCATTACATGTTGCATCTGAACTTGAACTGATTGCTCCTGTTACAGCTACAGGTTGATTGATAGTAATTGTTGTTTGAGCAGTACAACTATTTCCGTTAGAAACAGTGACAGTATAATTACCCGCAGCCAATCCTGTTATAGAATTATTAATTGATCCAGTCGACCATACATAACTATAAGGAAGTAAACCTCCAACACCAGTTGCTGTTGCGGCACCATTTGTTCCTCCATTACACGTTACATCTGTGATTACTGGAACGGAAACAAGTAGTAATGATGGTTGAGCAACAATTGCATTAGCAGTCATTGTACAGCCATTATTATCTGTAACTGTAACGGTATAATTTCCTGCAACTAATCCAGTTGGATTTGTAGTAGTATTTCCATTCGACCATGTGTAGGAATAGTTTGGTGTACCACCACCAGCTTGAACTGTTAATGATCCATTTGCAGAACCAAAACAATTTACAGGAGTATTACCATTTATGTTTGCAGTAACAATTGGTGGTTGCGCAATGATGACAGATGCATTAGATGTACAACCTGTTCCATCAGTAACTGTTACTGTAAAAGTTCCTGCAACTAAATTATTTACTGTCGCAGTTAATGCTCCTGTAGACCAAACATAATTATATGGAAGTGTTCCGTTAATTGCAGTTGCAGTTGCAGATCCATTGCTACCACCAAAACATTTAACACTATTAAAAGTGGAGATACTTGCTGTGGGTCCTGTTAAATTTGGTACAGCAATATTTCCTAATGCCGTACATCCATTTGCATCCGTTACAACAACAGAATATCCTCCTGATCCAATACCATTTGCATTTGCTCCTGTTCCACCTGCGGGTGACCATGCATATTGAAATGCTCCTGTTCCACCCGCCGCAATTACTGAAGCTGTTCCATTATTTACACCACAACTTGCGGCCGTTGCATTTAAATTTAAATTTATAATAGTTGGTTGTGCAATAACAACTGTTGTACTTTTTGTACATCCTTTGCTATCAGTAACAGTTACTGTATATGTTGCCGCTGCTAATCCTGTTGCTGTTGCGTTAGTATTTCCATTCGACCATAAATAAGTATATCCTGCAGTTCCTCCACCAGGAGTAACAGTTGCACTACCATTTGTACCGCCATTGCATAAAATATTTGTTGATGCCGAAATGGTTGTTGTAACTGCTGCAGGTTGATTTATTACTCCTGTGACTTTGTAGGTACAACCTCTTAAATCCGTTACAGTAACAGTATATGTTGCAGCAGCTAATCCCGTTGAAGAAGCACCTGCTCCTGATGGGGACCAAGCGTATGCATAACCAGGAGATCCACCATTCGCAACAATATTTGCAGTACCATTTAATCCTCCATTACAGGTAACGGGAGTTACATTGATAACAGCATTTAAAACAGGTGGTGTTACTAATGCAAACGAAACAGTTGCAGTACATCCAGTACCATTTGTAACAATTACTGAATAACTTCCCGCTGCCAAACTATTTATTGTGTTTGGCCCATTTACACTACCAGCAGTTTGAACTGTTACACCTGCTGAATTTTTCCAAACATAAGTCCATGGTGCTGTGCCTTGACCAGTTGCTATTACAGAACCATTTGTTGAACCCGCACATGTAGGATCAGTGATAGCCAATGTTGGAGGAGGACAACATGATGTAGTTGCAGGCAAAGAAACTATTGGATCACCAACGCATCCTAAATTACTCCAACTTCCAGATTCACCATCGCCTTTTGTATCAACACCCATACTTAAACTTACGCCCGGAACACATGTTGCTTGAGGTAAAGTTTTGATCGTCCAACAAAAAGTCCAGGTACATCCGCCTCCATTATTATCTCCAAAATTATTTCCAGGATTTCCATCTAAAACTCCAGCGGCATTTCCAATACTTGTTTCAAAAAAGAAACCTGGCCCATTTACTTGACCTGTTTGACTACTCGTTATTGGTGTATTATACCAACTCCATGTTCCACTACCTGAACAACTAACAGGAGCAGAAGTTGTAAGCGTACTCATATCCCAACCAGGACCAAAAATTGGAACAACACCATGCAACCAATTTACTGCCGATTGATTATAACTATTAATCGTATAGCAAAAATTAACTGTTTGTCCGGGAGAATACGTTCCATTTACTGGCGAAGGAACTGCACCTAATGTACTTATGTTTACACATTGATTGCAGTCAAAATTATTTTGAAGTGATAAAGAAAAATCACATTGATCATTCACATTCGCACCACTTAATTGTAAATAATAATTGCCAGGAGTTAATCC
>JAYVOC010000175.1:0-8841 GCA_043758125.1 Bacteroidota bacterium
AATAGGTCCTGATGACATATAGTTTACAAGATCTTTATAGAAAGGTCGTTCTTTATGTACCTCATAAAATTTTCCTGCAGCAGCTGTTGTAAGGCTAGTATATTTCATTGCTACAATGCGAAATCCTGCTTTTGTAATATGATCAAGGATAGCTCCGATATGTCCGTTTTGTACGCCATCGGGCTTGATCATGGTAAATGTTCTGTTTGTTGTCATTTATGTATTCCTTTTTTATAGGGCTGCAAAGATAATTCATCTACATTTGAACAACAATATATTTTAGAATCAATAAAATGATGATTTTTGCATCCAATTAAATAACATTACCTAATAATTAATTATCAATTTCCACTTTAATGATTCCTGTTTTCGACGAAAAAACACTTCTAGCATTCTCTAAATTACTAGAAACTCCTAAAAATATTGTTATCACAACTCATTACAAGCCTGATGGGGATGCGCTTGGCTCTTCGTTAGGATTAGGCAGCTTTTTAAAACGAATTGGTCATAGTGTAACGGTTGTAGCACCTAGTGAATATCCGGATTTTTTAAAATGGATGGTCGGAAGTAATGAAGTAATCGATTTCCTAAAAAATGGATCAGAGGCTAAACAAGCTTTTCAAAATGCAGATTTAGTATGTTGCCTCGATTTTAATGATTCTAAAAGGGTAGAGGCAATGGAAAATACATTGATGAAATCTACAGCGCCGCGAATGCTACTCGATCATCACCTTGACCCAAAAGAATTTTGTGACTTTACATTTTCATTCCCACAAATTGGTTCAACAGCTGAATTAGTTTTTCAACTGATATCTGCATTAGGTGGTCAAAAATTAATTGATAAAGATGCTGCGGAATGTCTGTACGCAGGAATTATGACCGATACTGGCAGTTTTCGCTACAGCTCAGTAAGTGCAGATACGCATCGTGTAATTGCTTCGCTTTTAGATGCAGGTGCAAGAAATTATTATGTGCATGAAAAAATTTATGATACTAATTCAGAAGCACGATTACGTTTTCTTGGAAATAGTCTCTTAAATCATATGCAAGTTTTATATGATTATAATACCGTTATTTTTACAGCTACTAAATCCGATATGGATCGATTTAAACACGAATCTGGTGATTTGGAAGGTATCGTAAATTACGGTTTAGGAATTAAAAATATTACAATGGCTGTATTATTCAGCGAACGCGAACATGTTGTTAAAATTTCATTTCGCTCTAAAGGTGATTTATCTGTTAAAGAAATTGCAGAAAAATATTTTGAGGGCGGTGGTCACCATAATGCAGCTGGCGGAAAGTCATCACTATCTTTAAATGATACAATTGCGAAATTTGTAGCTTTGCTTCCAACAATAAATAAAGTATGAGCAAGGTTAAAATTTATCAAACATTAGGAACATTAATCGTTGCTTTACTTGTTGTTTTCTCCTCTTGCCAAGGACAAGAAAAACAAAATCGTTCTACTTTACAAATGCAATCGCAAAATCAAATTAAAGAGACATTGATTGATGCAAATAAAAATCGAATGTTAGAAGAAGTTGAGAATATCAATAATTATGTCGATCGCCACCAATTAAAAATGAATACCACCCCAACTGGAATTCGCATTATGACGATCACAGAAGGAACGGGCCCTAAACCGAAGCTATTATCCGATGTTTCTCTGAAATATAAAATTAATTTGTTGGACGGATCGTATGTTTATTCTAGTGATAGCTCTGGTGTACTCTCATTTATATTAGGACAATCATCCGAGCCAAGTGGTTTACAAGAAGCATTGCTAAGTATTCATCAAGGAGAAAAAGCACTTGTTATAATTCCCTATTATCTTGCTTATGGCCTTACCGGCGATGGTGATAAAATAGGAGGGGGCGAAAGTTTAGTTTATCAAGTTGAATTAATAAAAGTTAGAAGCAATTAATGAAAAGCATATTCACAAATTATATCTTCATTCTTATTGGAGTTGGTTTTTGTTTTACATCATGTAAAAAGGATGGTTATTCAATTACAGAATCAGGTTTGCGTTATCATATTTATGAAAGTAAAAAGCAGGAAACGGCAAAACTGGGGGACATTTTAAAGATGCATCTCATCTATAAGAACACAAAAGATTCAATACTTTATGATTCTAAAATTCTTGGTGATAGCTTCCTAATTGAGTTAACAAAACCTAGTTTCAAAGGTGGATTGGAAGAAGGATTTGCAATGATGGGAGAAGGGGATAGCGCCTCATTCCTTGTTTCAGCGGATTCCGTTTTTGATAAACTCTTTCATCAAACATTACCTTCCTACATCCATAAAGGCGATGTTCTTAGGTTCGATGTACGACTAAATAAAATTATGTCGCGTGAAGAAATGAATACTTTTTTGAAACAAAAAGCAAATTCAAATTCAAATGTAAAAACAGAAAATGATTTAATTCATGATTACTTAGCAAATAATCATTTGAAAGTTTCACCAGTTAAGGAAGGCGTTTATTATATACAATTTGTTGCGGGAAATGGAAATCAACCGAAGTTGGGAGATGAAGTAACCATTAAATATCTAGCACGATCATTAAATGGGATTGCCTATGATGCAAGTGATAAAAACGGTGGACCTATAAAAATAATTTTAGGAAAAGGAGGCTACTTAACTTCATTTGTAGATGCAATTGTAGCTATGAAAAAGGGAGGTGTTTCCAGAGTAGTTTTAACCTCACCAAATGCTTATGGTACTGAAGGATTTGGTCCCGTTCCTCCGAATAGTCCATTGGTTTTTGATTTAGAATTAATTGATATTAAGTCAAAATCACCATTGTGATTTTAGCTTTTTGAAATTCATTTTTTGCTAAAAATATTAATCCTAAAGAGCTGCAAATTATTGCTGCTCTTTTTATTTGTAACAAATTGGTAATCGCAAAGAGCAGCAATTTTTTCCTTCTACAATTCGTTTTCTTGTAGCTTCTAAAATTTCTCTTTGCTGGATGTTACAAATAAAAAAGCCCCGCAATTGCGGGGCTTTTTACATCCTTCAAATGAATGAAGGATTAGAATACTATTCTTATTTCGAAGCTTTCTTAGCTGCTCTTTTTGCACCTTTCTTAGCTGCTTTTTTAGCTGCTTTTTTCGGAGCTGCTTTCTTAGCTGCTCTTTTTGGAGCCGCTTTTTTAGCTGCTCTTTTTGGAGCTGATTTTTTAGCCGCTTTTTTAGCTGCTTTTTTTGGAGCTGCTTTTTTAGCAACTTTTTTCGCTGATTTCTTAGCTGCTTTTTTAGCGCCAGTTTTCTTAGCACCTTTCTTTGCAGCTTTTTTAGCAGACTTCTTAGCAGCTTTTTTTGCTTTTTTAGGAGCAGCCATCGCTTCTACATTAGTCATCTTGAAACCAATTACTCTTGTTGTACCAGCTGCAGTAATACTGCTTTTGCTAGCTTTACTTTCCATGTTTTGTTTCATTTTTGTTAACGTTTTGAATTGGGTTAATGATTATTTACTGTTATGGTTTTTATACTGTAATTAAATAATATTTGTTACATTTTATGTAACCATTTTGAAAATACTACATCACCAAACAACTGCACAACATTAAATCTATAACTATTTAACACAACAAATATAATATAATTTACTTATGGTAACGAAGTAACAATTTTATCAGATGCATACTTTCCTGCTTTTAAATTCTTTTGAACATCTTTAAAAGAATTAATTGTATAGTTTACATTTTCTAAAGTATGAATTGCAGTTGGTATTAATCTCAACATAATAACTCCTTTCGGAACAACTGGATAAACAACCATCGAACAAAAGATATTATAGTTCTCTCGCAAATCAACAATTAAATTTGTTGCTTCTGGAATTGTACCATTTAAATATACTGGAGTTACTGGTGATTGTGTATTACCAATTTCAAATCCTGCATTCTTTAATCCCGACTGCAATGCATTTGTAATTTCCCATAATTTATCTTTCAATGATGGTTGTGTTCGAAGTAATTCTAATCTCTTTAATGCTCCAATAACTAAAGGCATGGGAAGTGCTTTCGCAAAAATTTGTGAACGCATATTATATCGCAAATACTCAACAATTTGTTCATCAGCAGAAATAAAACCACCAATTAATGCCATCGATTTTGCAAAAGTTCCAAAATAAATATCTATTCCATCTTGTACTCCTTGTTGCTCTCCAGTTCCAGCACCTGTTTTTCCCATAGTGCCAAATCCATGTGCATCATCAACAAATAAACGGAAGTTGAATTTCTTTTTAAGTTCAACAACTTCTTTAAGTTTACCCATATCACCTGACATTCCAAAAACGCCTTCAGTAATAACAAGTATTCCGCCATTAGTATCCGCAACTAATTTTGTTGCACGCTCTAATTGCTTTTCTAAACTAGTAATATCATTATGTGGATATACAAATCGCTTACCCATATGTAAACGTAATCCGTCTATAATACATGCATGAGCTTCCGAATCGTAAACAATAACATCATGTCGATCTACTAATGAATCGATCGCACTTACCATTCCTTGATATCCGAAGTTCAAAAGAATAGTATCTTCTTTACTCATGAAATCAGATAATTCTTTTTCCAACTGTTCGTGTGGATTTGAATTTCCCGACATCATTCTTGCACCCATTGGTAATGCAAATCCATATTCAGCAGCAGCATCTGCATCTGCTTTACGTACTTCAGGATGATTAGCAAGACCTAAATAATTATTTAAGCTCCATACTAAACGCTCCTTTCCGCGAAAGATCATCTTATTAGAAATGTCGCCTTCCAATTTTGGAAAGGTAAAATAACCATGTGCAACTTTTGCATACATGCCTAATGGACCCCTGCTCGTACTAATTTTTTCAAAAATGTCAACCATATTTCTTTTCGTGTTTATCAATGCTAGATTGTTGAGTTTCTGTTCACGAAATGTGAGCGAAATATCATCACAAAATTAAGATTAAATGATACACTAATCACAATCTTTTCAACAAGCTGTTGTTAATCATGCTTATTAGCAAAAACGAATTTCGTACATTTGCAAAATAATTAAATACACATGAAATATATTGTTTGCTTACTCTGTTCTATTTTGTTGTTGTCATCATGCAGTAAATATCAACGATTAGTAAAGAGTTCAGATATGGATGCGAAGTATAAGGCTGCTGTCGCCTATTATGAAAAGAAAGATTATTATCATGCTTTGCAATTATTCGAAGAGTTGATTACCATATTTCGTGGTACTAGTAGGGCAGAACAATCCTATTATTATTATGCCTTTTGTACTTATAATGTAGATGACTATGCCATGGCTGCATATCAGTTTAATAATTTCGTTTCTAGTTATCCAAATAGTAAGTATGCTGAAGAAATGCAATTTATGTATGCGTATTGTTTTTATAAAGACTCACCAGGTTCAAGCCTTGATCAAACAAATACGTTAGATGCAATAGAAAAATTTCAATTATTTACAAATAAGTTTCCTAAAAGTGATCGTGTTCCTGAAGCAAATAAATTAATCGATGAACTACGATTAAAGTTGGAAGTAAAAGCATTTGATAATGCACGCTTATATTATAGAACGGAAAATTATAAAGCCGCAATATATGCTTTTGAGAATTTCCTAAAAGATTTTCCTGGTAGTGAATATAAGGAAGAAGCTCTTTTCCTTTCTGTAAAGGCGGCTTATATATATGCTGATAACAGTATTGAGTCGAAAAAAGACGAAAGATTTAAGACAACTATTGATCAGTATTACAAACTTATTGATAGTTTCCCCCAAAGTCGGTATCTTCGCGACGCAGAAAAGTACTATGACAACTCTAGAAAAGCGTTAGGAATGGACAAAACCACTTCAATTGCAAAACCTGAACTAGTGAAATAGCATTTTAAAAGCAATCGAAATAAGATTAATTAAAACCCCTTCATGGCAAATTATAAATCATCAACTAACACAACTATCACTCGTGATCTAGTTAATTTTGAAGAGAAAACTGGTAATGTTTACGAAACTATCGTAGTACTTTCTCGTCGTGCTAATCACATCGCTTCAGAAATGAAAGAAGAGTTAAATGAAAAACTTTCAGAATTCTCAAGTGCAACTGACAACCTCGAAGAAGTATTCGAAAATCGCGAGCAAATAGAAATCTCTAAACATTATGAGCGTCTACCAAAACCTACGCTTATTGCTGTTCAGGAGTTTCTTGATGGTAAAATTTATCACCGAAATCCTTTAAGAGATCAAGAATAATTAATAATGCGGCTTTCCGGAAAGAATGTTCTGTTAGGTGTAACTGGCAGTATTTCAGCTTATAAAGCAGCGGAATTGTGTCGCTTACTCATTAAAGAAGGTGCTCATGTCAAGATAATAATGACCTCAGCAGCAGCTGAATTCATTAGTCCACTAACACTTTCGACTCTTTCTAAAAATAAAGTGGAGCTCCACATGGTAAATCAGGATCATACCTGGAATAATCATGTGGAGCTTGGCTTTTGGGCCAACCTCTTTATAATAGCGCCAGCCTCCGCTAACTCCATCGCGAAAATGGCGAATGGAATAAGTGATAATCTCCTTTTAACGGTATTTTTATCAGCCAAGTGTCCTATAATGATTGCTCCTGCAATGGATCACGATATGTATCTTCATCCTGCAACACAAGCCAATTTAAAAATTCTTTCTAGTCGTAATACCTTGGTAATTGGTCCTGAAAAAGGGGAACTCGCTAGCGGTTTAATAGGTGAAGGTCGGTTATCTGAACCATCCCATATTCTTAATGAAGTAATTAACTTCTTCCAATTTGTTGGGAAATTAAAAGGCAAAAAAATTTTAATTACCGCTGGACCAACACGCGAGCCAATCGATCCAGTTCGATTTATAAGTAATCACTCATCAGGTAAAATGGGAGTGGCACTTGCTTTAGCATTATCAAACGAAGGTGCAATGGTAACTCTTGTTGCTGGCCCCATTCAATTGACCGTTCCTAGCAGTATTAAACTAATTCCAGTAGAAACTGCGAGTGAAATGTATAAACAATGTATTCAACTTTTTCCTGATGTTGATATAGCCGTTATGGCTGCCGCAGTTGCTGATTATGCTCCTTCAAATCCCTCCAGTGAAAAAGTGAAGAAGAAGCAAGAAGATTGGAATCTACCAATGACTAAAACGATTGATATCTTAGCAGAATGTGGCAAAATAAAAAAAGCTAATCAACTATTAATTGGATTTGCTCTCGAGACAGAAAATGAACTTGAAAATGCAAAAGATAAACTAATAAGAAAAAATCTAGACCTTATTGTTCTTAATTCACTTAAAGATGAAGGTGCTGGTTTTGCTATGGATACCAATAAAATAACGCTGATAGATCGTAACAACAACATTAAAGAATTTCCGTTGAAAAATAAAAATGATGTTGCTATAGATATCGTACAGAAAATAATAGAACTCTCAAATGCATAAATTAATCTTAGTAATATTTTTAACTCTATTAGGTATATCTCAACTTCAAGCGCAAGAGTTGAATTGTACTGTAACAGTTCTCAGTCCGCGAATTCAAAGCTCCGATAAGAAGATATTTACAACTCTTCAAACGTCAATTTATGAGTTTATGAATAATACCAAATGGTCATCAGATAAATTTTCAAATGAAGAAAAAATTGAATGTAGTATTCAAATTGAAATTACTGATCGAGTATCTACCGACGAATTTAAAGGTACGATTCAAGTATCAGCTCGCCGACCAGTTTTTGGAACTTCCTATAACTCTCCACTCTTGAATTATAAAGATGACAATTTTAATTTCCGATATGTCGAATTTCAAACACTAGAATTTAGTGAGTCTGGAAATAATCCTAATTTGATTTCAATGCTTGCCTATTACGCAAATATTATTCTCGGCTTTGATTATGATTCGTTTTCTAAATTAGGTGGTGCACCATTTTTCTCGAAGGCTCAAACAATCGTTGCTAACAGTACAACTACCGCTGATAGAGGTTGGAAAGCATTCGAAGATACTCGTAACCGTTATTGGCTTTGTGAGAATCTTAATAACCCCATCTATAAACCTATTCGTCTTCTTTATTACGACTTCCATCGCAAAGGTTTAGATACAATGACTAAGAATAAAGATGAATCGTTACATGTGATTGCAAGTAGTATAGAATCTTTAAGAAAAGTGAATACAGATAAGCCAGGATCATTATTAATGAAAACATTGTTTGATGCAAAATCAGAAGAACTTGTTAATATTTTTTCACAAGCTCCAGCTGATATTAAATCAACAGCAGCTCAAACAATGTCTGATATAGATCCTTCAAACGCAACAAAATATCAAAAAATTTCTTTAGGTGGGAATTAATATAATTACATCTAAAAATTTTAAAATAGGTAACAACTAATATTGTTTTGAAGAATTATGCTAAATCAATTATCTGTAAAAAATTATGTACTCATAGATGAACTTGAGATCAATTTTGAGAAAGGTCTTACCATTATAACAGGCGAAACAGGAGCAGGAAAATCAATTTTATTAGGCGCATTAGGATTAATTCTTGGTCAACGTGCCGACTCTGGAAGTCTTTTAAAAAAAGATCAGAAATGTATTATCGAAGGAGCTTTCAACTTAAAAGAATATCAACTTCAAGAATTTTTTAATGTCAATGAGCTTGATTATGCTGATGAAACATTAATCCGTCGTGAAATAAATCCAGAAGGAAAATCAAGAGCTTTTATTAACGACACCCCAGTAACATTAAACGTTCTTAAAGACCTTTCTTCTCGTTTAGTGGATATACATTCTCAACATGAAACACTTCTTTTAAATAGTAATCAATTTCAATTAACGGTGGTTGATGCTTATTCT
>JAYVOC010000176.1:0-4688 GCA_043758125.1 Bacteroidota bacterium
AATGTTGTATGAACTAAACGAAATCTGAAAACGATCTTGCGTAGTAATGAAATTCATTCCTTTTAATTTCAATCAAGATACGAAATCTTGATTGAAATTATTTACTTTTATGGATTACTTATAATAAAAATATTAGATAGATTGTTGAGTTAATTCACAGTCTGTCGTTATGCGCAACTCTTTGGCGACAGTGCAAACTTGAAACTGACGAGCTTTGAACGAGCAGTTTTTAAACAACACTAATCTTGAAACAGACGACAATTATTCGTAAATTTGCACTGTAATTTAACAGCAAAACAATGGGACAAGCAATCAACATTAACGACATCAAACAACTCTACCCAGACGAGTGGGTTTTGTTAGGCAATCCAATTATGGACGACAGTAAAATTGATGTGCTTTCAGGAGTGCCTTTGTATCACAGCAAGGACAAGAAAGAAGTTTGTTACATCGGCAGAGACAAAACTTCGGAATACGATAAGATAACTTTAATTTTTACCGGCACTTTCAAACCGACACGAAAAATCACCGGCATTTTCAACCGTATCAAATAATGACTTACCAATTTAAACGAGAACCTGAAAGCGGACTCATAATCGTAAGCATTGAGATTGACGGAAAGTATGAACTCAAAATGGTGTTGGACACTGGAGCGACCAACACAACGATTGACAGCAATGCACTTTATCTGCTTGGCTACAACTTGAAGGATAACATTGGCACAGTAGAAATTGAAACTGCAAACGGGGTAATTGAAACAGAAGTTTTTGAAGTTGGTAGTTTCGCTTCTCTTGGTTTAAACAAAGACAATTTTCAAATCCAGGTTTACGACTTCTTGGCTCACGGAATTTTTTCGGACTATAACGGACTTCTTGGACTTGATTTTTTGGAAGGAACAAAATTCTGCATTGACATGAAAGCAAACACGATAACTGTTACCTAACGATGAAAGCTGACTGCGAACTTGATACTTCACTTCTTCGTGGCGAGATTCGGGCATCAGCTAAACATAAAGTCATCGTTGCACAACCATTATTAAAATTAAAATCACATAAAATACGGCTTCATTAAAGGCACTTTAAACGATGCAGTTTTTTCTAGTGAGATTTATAATTGAAAATAGTGAATGCGGTAAAAACAATTTAAGTCATAAAAACGAATTTTGTAAAAGTGCCGAGTTGCTTATGCGTTGCCATCAAGTTTACATTTGTTTTTCGCAAAATAAATTTATTAGTTTTCGAAGGTTGTTTGAGCTGAGTGAAATCTGAAAACGATTTTGCGTAGTAATGAAATTCATACCTTTTAATTTCAATCAAGATACGAAATCTTGATTGAAATTATTTACTTTTATGGATTACTTATAATAAAAATATTAGATAGATTGTTGAGTTAATTGACAGTCTGGCGTTAGGTGCAATGCTTTGGCGACGCTGCTAACTTTGAACTGACTGCAAGAAATGAACATTATAAATAAGATATTAGGTAAAGAGGACAACCAGAAATTGATTGACGATGCACCATATCTTGCGCCTTGGTATTTTCTCAAAGACAAACCAGAGCTAATCAGAGACGGAGAAATTTTGGAGTGGAAACCAATCGGCACACATGGAATAACTGCTCTGACAGACAGTGCAGATAATTGTTTTGCTCTTCTTAGCATGGTTACATACATACTTCCTTCCAGCGATAACAAATCGTTTCTTATATGGCAAAGAGATTTGGAAAAAGGTATAGGACTTCAACAAATTAATATTTTCTATTACGAGGTTGACAAGCTGCAACCAATTGTTGGCAGAGACAAAACGATTTCACGAATGGAAAAGCTAAAGTTTTTCATTTCAGTTGAGCCATCTTCAAAAGTTAGGTTTGCCTTCAACCCGAAAGAAGATGTAATGAAGGTTGAATTTCCAGACGACTTTAAAAAGTTTGGCGAGTTCATACTTTTAACTGAATTGGAAAATATGTATGACAACCCGAATCCAAAAAAATATTGGCACAACACAACAATGCTTTCTATCAAAGCTGACAAAGGTTGGGTTTTCAATTATCCGCAGGATTGGTTTAATAAATCTAATTGCGACTTCGGTTATCAATGGATAACAAGAGCAATTAGAAATCCAAAAACAAATTTAATTCATGGACAAGGCATACGACTTTCGGACTTTGTGCTTGATGATACAAACAGAGAACGCCTTGATAAAAAGTAATTGCTAATATGGAACGACACGACTTCGGACGAGCAGTAGCACGAACGCATAACATAAAGATGAAAAGAAATTTTTTAAAAGGGGGCTCCCGTTGAGGGGCGGGACAAGTTTTGAGTGGTAAACGAACAGTTGTACTTCTATCGGGCAGTTGTGCGTACTCAAACAGTTGTGCATCTAATCCCCCTTTTTATAAACATCGTTAATCCCTTCTTCGTTGGCAGTAATAATTAGAAAACGAGCAGAATTAATAACATTTAAAATCAAAAAAAAAATGAACTTTTTAAAAAAAACTATTTTCAATTATTAAAGACGAAAATTCAAATAAAGACGAAACGGTATCTAATATTAAGGAAATAAAATCCGTAGAAGAAAAAGCTATTGAAAAAGAAAATATAAAAGATAATTCGTCAGAAAATAAAAATGAACTAAATACAATCTATACAAAAGAATACTTTGCTAAAAGGTACACATAAGAAAATATTGAACCAGAAATGTTAGATGGTTGATAAAAAATGATTGAAAATTATTTTATTGACAACAAAATAGAAAGTAAGATTAAAAAACCAATAAATCATCCAGTTAATTTAGACCAAGTTGATCAAGATGGATTTGTATTATATTGTAAAGCATTTCAGCTTGATGAAGTGCAAGCAACTTTATTTTTAGCTTATTCATTAAGTGACTTTTTAATCAACAAATATGGTTTTAAACTTTATAAGGATTCTGAGCCTGAATATCCCTTGAGAGGAATGACATTGAAATATGATAAAAACGGTGCAGTATTATCATTATATCCATATGAGTATGCGTCAAAAGTCCTAAATGGAAAATTCAAAAAGAAATAAATGGACATTAGCAATGAAAAAAACTTCACTTATAGTTGTTTCGCTTTTGGTTTTCTGTGCTTGCAGAACAAGTTTGGGTGTTAGAAATTCGGAAGTAAAATACTTTGACAAAACATTTTCTGCCACAGCTTCTAACTTTGCATTTAAAGTTAATGGTAAACGGTATGGCTCACCAACTCTTCTTGGGCTTTTTGAAATTCGCAATGATAATGCTGAGAGTGTGACTCTGAATTTCAATGACAGTGGCAAATTAATTCTCACTTATAAAAGCGCAGACTCAATTAAGACAAAAGCATTTAACGGAAGGTTTACAAAGGAGGGTTTTTATGAAATTTATTTTAGAAACGAAAGCAAAGAAGTTCCGCCTCACTTTCCTATATTTTATAGCAAACACAATATCAATAGAATTAGAATTGCACTCACAATTGAAAACGATTTAATTATTGATAATTGGTGGAACGAAGGCGGAAATATTTTTATACTTGGAGTGGGTGATAAAGGCAGAAGACAACAATTTTTTAAACAGATAAATTAAATTAAGAAAAATCCAAATGTCAAGCAATGAATAAACTTTTTACACTTTTACAAATGAAAATAAAAATCGCTTTTATATCAATAGGGCTGCTTACAATTTATTTCTTTATTTCACTATTTGAAATTTATAATATCTCTGCTCTATACAAAGACCAAGTTGAATTTTCAGCAATAACACCACCAACTAATTTTGATAGTAATTTTTGTTTGGATTTAGTAGATAAAGCATCTAAACTAACTTCATTGATTTGCTTTTTTACATACAGTTTAATTACAACACCTTTTCTCATTATGGGGCTTCTTTATTGGATAAGAAAAATAAAAAAATGAAAAACATTTTAACCGTTATAACTCTAAAAACTACAACAAGCAATGAATAAACTTTTGACGATTTTACTTGTAAGTGCGATAACTCTTCTTTGCTCTTGCTTTGGTGTTGACCCATTTAGCCAAAATGATTTAAAATTTGTAAAACCTTTTAACAAAACCGACACCGTTATTTATACATCAGAAAAAGGGCAAGTTGACACAATTATTTTTAGTGCGGTATCTAATGATACTCTCAAGTTAAGAAACTTGGAGCAAGGATTTTATGATGAGAATAGAATAAAAGTAAGTTATGCATTAACAAAAAATAGCTATCATAAATTATCAACCGGAGAAGTTCATAACGAGCCACATCATTTCATCCAATTTGCACAGGCGAAACACTCACATTCTTCTAAAGAAATTTATTTTTTAGGTTTAATTTTTGACCAAGAGTATATTGAGAGTATTGATGTAAACAACAAAAGCGAATTTACTTTTAGCCACGAGAATGCCATTTACGAAGAAGTGAACATCAATGAAGGAATAAAAAGTTTCACACTTAATTTTGACAAAGGCATTCTATCATTTATTGACAAGAACAATATTAAATGGACAGCAGACAACAAGAAATAAACTTTTGTGCTGAATTGAAACAGTATCGCTTCGGACGAACAGCAAGGCAGCATATAACAGTAAGTCAATGTTGCACAACCCTTATTAAAATCAAAATCACATAAAATACGGCTTCATTAGAGGCACTTTAAACGATGCAGTTTTTTCTAGTGAGATTTAT
>JAYVOC010000177.1:0-3112 GCA_043758125.1 Bacteroidota bacterium
ATTTTATTTTTATCAGACAACAGGCATGATGCTTTTGAATTTGCTGCCAAGATTAAAGATATTTATTTAGTGACCTTATCAGCATTTGTATTACTAGATGCAAAAACATTCAAAGTACGAAGTAAATTATTTTATCCATTTGCTGCATTTTTCATTCTTGCATTTGCATTAACGTTTAAGAGTCCGGAGCCAATGTTATCGTTTCAAAAGTGTTTGTCATTTGCATTGATAATAACATTTATTCCCAATTATTTTATTAGGCAACTGAATGAAGATGGCGAAAATTTTCTACGCAATTTAATCTGGGTATGTACCATCATGTGGATCTTAGGATTTATCATGGCAATCGTATTGAATGATTGGGTTTATCTACAAGGGCGTTACAATGGATTGTTAGGTAATCCAAATGGCGTAGGATTACTTGCAACATTATTTTTTATATTAGTAATTGTTGCACAACATCATTATCCAAAAATATTTTCACGAAATGAATTGATACTTGTCTTCGGAGCTATGTTACTTTCTGTAATACTTGCAAGTTCTAGAAATGCTATATTCTCTATTTTGATCTTTATGTTTTTTGCACGATCCTATAAAATTTCGTATTGGGTAGGATTTCTAATTGTAATTATTGTTGCTGTTTTATATCAAGTCATCAATGAAAATCTTGCTTCTATCATTACCAGTTTAGGTTTAGGATCCTATTTACGTGTAGAACATTTAGATGATGGTTCGGGAAGATTAGTAGCATGGACTTATGGATGGAAAGAGATACAAAACAACTTTTTATTGGGGAGAGGATTTGCTTATGAAGAGATGTACTTCGAAGCAAATAAAAGTTGGTTAAATGATTTAGGTCACCAAGGAGGAGTTCACAACACTTACTTAGCCATTTGGATGAATACTGGAATCGTTGGTTTAGTTTTATACCTTATAGGATTCTTCCGAACTTTTTTTAAAGCTGCACGCATAAATTACCTTGCCATACCAGCCATGTTTGCAATTATGTTTTCGATAACATTTGAGGCATGGTTTCAAGCATCATTAAATCCATTTACGATCATAGCACTGCTGATTATTACGCTGCTGCAATATGAAAAACCAACAACAGCCACAGAAGAAGAAAGCACTCTTCCTGTACTTTGAGTTAGCAGGATATGTTATAGCCTGTTTAGAACGTTTTGCTGCAAAATATGCGGTGGAAGTTTACTTGGTGCGTTATCCTATAAATGCTGTAGCACCATTTGAATTTAATTTCAATGAGCATATTCATACTTATGAAAGAAATGATTTTAATGCAACAAAATTAGTACATCTTGTTCGTGAAATAAATCCTGATTTTGTTTTTGTGAATGGTTGGAGTGACAAAGGATATATGGCAGTTTGTAAAGATTTAAAAAAAAGAATTCCTGTTGTTTTAACTTTTGATAATCCATGGTTAGGAACATTAAAGCAAAAGATTGCGACCATAATAGGACCACTTTATTTGCATCGATTGTTTACACATTGTTGGGTTCCTGGCGAACCAAATGCCAAGTATGCAAGAAAATTAGGATTTAAAAAAAATCAATTGTTTACAGGAATGTACGCTGCAGATGTGCCGTTATTTAATTCCTATTATCAACAAAATAAAGAAAATAAAAAGTTACATTTCCCTCATCGATTTATCTATATGGGAAGATATACTGCTTTGAAAGGATTTAATGAATTGGTAAACGCTTTTTCCTCTTTACAAGATGATGAAGTGAAAGATTGGGAGTTATGGTGTTTAGGAAAAGGGGAATTAGAACATCTTATTAATGATAAGAAACGCATTCGCAATTTTGGATTTATACAACCCAAAGAACTTGCTTCTTATTTCGCACAAACAGGAGTATTTATTTTACCAACTCATTATGAGCATTGGGGAGTTACAGTGCATGAATTTGCTGCTGCTGGATTTCCACTAGTATGTAGTACAACAACAAGTGCTGCAACAACGTTTCTCCATGAAAATGAAAACGGATATTTTACAGAAGCAAAAAGTGAAGTATGTATTCGAAAAGTTTTAAAAAAAATCATCGATCAAAGTGATCAACAGTTGGTGAAAATGGGTGAGCGCAGTGTAGAACTTGCGAATCAAATTACACCAGATACTTGGGCCGATACAGTATGGCAAATTTTAAATAAACAAAAAGATGTGCGGAATTAGCGGAATATACGGACATCCACTCCCATCGGATTCGAAAGGGATTGTTCAAAAAATGAATGACAGCATTGCACATCGTGGTCCTGATGATGCGGGTATCTATACAGATGATTATGTTGCACTAGGGCATCGTCGTCTTGCAATTCTTGATTTATCTCCAGCAGGACATCAACCTATGTTTGATGCATCAGGAAAAATTGCAATCGTTTTTAATGGAGAAATTTATAATTTTTTAGAGATACGTTCTCAACTAAATGACTACAATTTCAAAACACAAAGTGATACAGAAGTAATTCTTGCTGCCTATTTAAAATGGGGTGTTGATTGTTTAAAACGTTTCAATGGAATGTTTGCATTTGCATTATGGAACATTGAAACGAAGGAATTATTTATAGCGCGTGATCGACTAGGTGTGAAGCCACTTTATTATACTCAGAAAGATGGTATACTTTATTTTGCCTCTGAAATTCGTGGATTACTTGCCTCTGGAAAAGTTGCTCGTAAAATAAATCGCGACGTGCTTGCAGAATATTTTACTTATCAAACAGTTCATGCACCATCCACATTAGTAAAAGATATTTACATGTTGATGCCTGGTCATTACATGTTGATGCAAGAAGGAAAAGTAAGCATTAAACGTTGGTGGAGTGCTCGTGAAAATTATTCAAAAGCGTCAGTAGGAAAATCATACGAAGAAGTTTGTAAAGATGTATATCGTTTATTGATGGCGTCAGTTGAAAGACGATTAATTAGTGATGTACCGTTTGGTGCATTTCTTTCGGGTGGTATTGATTCGAGTGCTATTGTAGGATTGATGAGTCGTGTACAGAAACAACCTGTGCAAACGTTCACAATTATTTTTGATGAGGAAGGATTTAGTGAAGCGAAGTATGCACGATTAGTTGCTGATCTTTTTAAGACGGA
>JAYVOC010000178.1:0-3334 GCA_043758125.1 Bacteroidota bacterium
TGCTGGTATTCGAATATGAGTGAGAAGCGTTGAGAAATAACCAGACCATGAAATCGCTACAACGATATTTCCGATTGCATATTCCATTATTAAAGCCCAACCGATAATCCAAGCGAAGAGTTCACCGAAGGCCACATAAGAGTAGGTATATGCGGAACCCGAAACGGGTACTAAGCTTGAGAATTCGGCATAACAGAAAGCGGCAAATCCACAAGCGATAGCAGTGAACAGAAATAGGAAAACCACTCCTGGCCCACCATCAGCACTCGCCTGACCGATAGTGCTAAAAATACCAGCGCCAATAATTGCAGCAATACCAAATGCTGTTAAATCACGAACACCTAAGTGCTTTTTTAAAGCACCATGTTCACCATTATTTCCATCTGCAATTTGCTTTAAGATTTGGTGAACGCTTTTCTTACGGAATAGATTCATAGGAAGGCTAATGTAGTGAAAGAAATAACATGTGTCAAATCTCTCAATTTTTATTTAAAGTGGCTTCCATTTAAAAAGTAATTAAATTACGTTTGGAACAAGTTAGATTTATTCAATTTGAAACTAGTCATAGATAAGGCTAACATCAATATGGCTGGCATTTTAAATCGTACAAGATTTCCAATAACAGGAATTGTAAAACCGATCAACATCAATAATACCAAAGATGAAAAAAACATTAGTAACGCAAATGGTGAATGAAGAATTCGGAGTGTTTTTCTTTTGAAAAATAAGTAGATTATAAGAGTTGCTACAATTATTGAATCAAAACTTATTGGGGTCATCCACCATTGTTCAATTTCATTGGGAAACGGGCGTGTAAATGCTGAAATTATTGCTTGCGGCACATGACGTAGAAATGAAAAGGTTTCAGGTGCGAAAGAGATAGGATTAATTAAATTATTGGAAGCACTCATATTTGCGTTCCTCATTAAATTTAATCGTTGACCGAAAAGATATGTTGGAAGGTCAAATTGCGGAAAGAATTTTCCTACTAAAAGTAATTCGAGCAATCCTCCGCAGTAAATCGAAATGAAAATCACCTTAACATTTACCGATGGCATTTTCTTGTGAAAAAACAAAGCAAAAATTCCAGGAAGAAGAATGAATAACAAATAAGGTTTTATAAACAACAAAAAAATTAAAGAAATTAGGAAGTACAAATAATTTTTGTTGTTCGAAAAACTAAAAGCCAGCTGCGTTCTTCGAACAAAAAGTCCAAACGCAAAAAGTAAGAGTGATTCTTTAAGTAAAGCTGAACCAAAAATCAAAACACTAGGTAAAATGAATGGAATAAACCTTAAATATTCAATTTCAGTTGATTTTTTTTGCTTCGTTTCAGCCGTAAATGAATTTTCATTAAAACATTTATATAAGCTTAACAAACCGATATAGGATGCAAAGTTTATCCAAACTATTTGAGCATAAACATTGCCAAATGACAGGAATCGAATCAACAAATTGAAGATTAAAAAACTCTTATTATCATTAAAGATTGGGTTATAAGTTTCTGCATTCCAATGCTCAATATTTTTTAGTAAATCTAATTGCCCAAAGCCAACTATCGCTTGTAAAAAATCAGTTGGAGATTGTTTCAATAGTTGATACATGATTTCTGTTTCTTTCATGTATCCTAGCATATCGCCATTTTTAAAATAATCATGATACAAAATCCATACACCTATTCCGCAAACGCATTTCAAAATGAAATAAGATATTGGAATGAATTCTGAAATTGCATCAAGATGTAACTTTCTGAATCTATAAATCATCAAGCAAATAACAATTATGTAAATTGATGCAATCATATTTATTGAAAAAATAAAATTCCGTTAAGTTTTTCAGGACGATAATTCACCCATTTACTTTTCGTTAGACAGAAAAAAGCAAATAACAGAAAGGTTAATGCGGGAACTTTATACCTAACAATTGCACCTAAAATTGGAGTTACCAACCCAATCAAAACAAATATAATAATACTGAAATATATACACAAATAAAATACGGAAGGCATCTTATAATTCCAATTTTTTCGCAATCCTAAAACACAAATAATTAGAAACAATAAAATGAATACATTCTCTAATGCAGCAATAAGTATCAATGGATTTTTTGACTCACCTAGATACGGTCGAAATAAAGTAATAGCAAATGCACCAGGAATATTTTTTATTAAAGTGCTAATTGTTCCATCCATTTGATTTAAATGAATCATACTCTTTGCTTGCTCTTTTATTGCAACAAGATAAAACTCATCTTGCTTTGTACTTAACAATATAGGTACAGAATGATGTGTGAAAATAAATGCCACATTAAATAATATCAACAAATAACTTCCATGAACAATTATAGCAATAGCTGCCTTATTTACCTTCCATTTTTCGCAAATAATCCAAGTTACAATTCCTGGTATTATGGCAAATAAAACATACGATTTTATGCACAATAAAGAAAACCCAAAAAAGAATGTCCCTGCAATTCTTATTGTATTCAATTTTCTATCCGCTAAATAAATGTGAATACAATAAATTAGCATTCCAATTGAAAAAATCAGGAATGCTTCTTTAATCATTCCTGAACTCCACAATAACGTGGAAGGCAAAAGGAAAACTAATATCGTCATAAAGAATTCTCTACCAGGTAAAACAGCAATAAAGACTTTGAAAATTCCCGTTAGGCCCATCATTGCTAGAAAACTCATGATTATTGCATGGGGAAAATACGTTCCGAAGGAGAAAAAGCGTAACAGCGTATTCAATCGAATCATCGTACGACTATCATTAAAAATCATTTCGCTATTAAACCAATTGTGCATCGCATCATAGTAATGCCATAAGTCACGTGAATTCGCTGTAAGTCCAGTAAACATCCTTATAAAATCTAATGGATGGGTAAATGCTGCATTGAACATGATGGCAGAATCATCATAATATTTGAAGATATCTGCATGTTCGCGATCTGGATAAAAGCGCGTATAAATCATATAAAGGAGCACAGCTGCCCCGATCTTTATCAGAAAAAGTAGCTGAAAAGTTTTAGCACTCACCTTTTCTATCTTAAAAAAAGACATTTTTCCTATGAGTATCAGGAAAATAAGGATATAAATAAATGACAATAAAATTTCCAACATTTTGCCAAAGGTATAAAAAGACGTGAGTTAAGAATCTTTAACTTCGCAGCAATATACAACTCCTCAAAAAACCATTTCCATGTCAACTGCTACGGAAGAGCAAATCACGATTGAAACAGCAAGTAAACTCGGATTATTGCCAGAAGAATTTGAAAAAATTAAAACCATACTTGGCCGGACTCCTAACTTTACTGAATTAAGTATTTTTTC
>JAYVOC010000179.1:0-3252 GCA_043758125.1 Bacteroidota bacterium
AACGCCAAACGGTTTTCAACTCTTGACTTCAAACGCAAATAATCCTCATAGTTTTTTCCTGGCCAAAAATTTATTCCATTGATGGTTGCGTTTGGTGAACCCAAACGGTCAATTCTTCCCATGCGTTGTATGAGGCGAACAGGATTCCAATGTATATCGTAATTCACAAGCGTATCACAATCCTGCAAATTTTGCCCTTCACTTAAACAGTCGGTGGCAATTAAAACATCAACTGGATTTTGAATTTTGGCAAATGTTTTTTCATCATGCTTTTCAATCAACTCTAACCATTTTTCAAAAGATACTTTCCATTTGTCTCCTTCACGGTAATCTTCGTTTAAATGTTTTTCATATAACTCACTCCAATCCTTTTCATTGAAAAGTTTTGTGAAAGGTGCAAACCTTTCTAAAATGTTTTCAAACTTTTCTCCTGAATATCCATCGTCTGTTTCACTCAACGCACCTGATACATAAGCAAGGTTTTCAATTTTTCGTTTCCGTAATTCACGAAAAAGAAATTGTGCTGTGTCTTTAAACACGGTGAAGATTAAAACCTTTTTGTTCTTTGATTTATTTTGCTTGGCCTCAATGTGCTGAATTAGTTTATTCAACTTTTCATCTTCTGCTTTACCCGAATTAAAATCATTTTCAAACTGAATCAAATTTTCTTTCAGTAAATTCAGTTTCTCAATATCGCCTTCCAAATGTTTTTTGAAAATCTCAATGTTTGTTATCGCTGAAAGCGGAACTGGATTTTTCTTTCCTAAAGTTAGTGTCGGTTCATCAAGATTAGAGTTGTCATTCTCTGCTGCTGTTTCTTCTAATTCTTCTTCTTGCTCGTCTGTTAAATCATCTTCAATTGTTGCTTCCGTTTGTCTTTCAATAAACAGATTTACTTTTGTCAATGCGTTGTTGTGGTGGTTCAGAATATTTTCAACTGTGCTTTTGAAAGAGAACCAACTTGATTCTAAACGCTTCATCAAAAGGATATACATCATTTTCACCAAAAACTTTTCCCGTTGTTTTGGATTTTCCAAAACACTTTCCACTTTCAAATCTTTGATGTATTCCGAAGGTCTGTATGCAGTGAGGTTTACCCGAAGTGCATTTAAAATATCATCAAAGGATTTTAGGTTTCCTAAATTTTCGGGTGTGATGTATTCATTGACTGGATGGTCTTTCTTTGGAAAATTCATTGCTCCAAATTCTCCTTCAATTAGTTTTCTTGTTCTTGCTACAATCAAAGAATCTGTTAGCGTAAAAAACTTTTGAGGCAACTTGGAAATGAAATCAGAAATTTTTCTGTCGTGTAAATCTGTCCACTCATTAAAATCCTTTTGTGCTGTTCTGAATATATTTTCCAAACTGGCAATTTCTAATTCCGTTTCCTTAAATCCATCATCATCACCTTTCAGCATTAACTTGAATTGGTTTCTGATGTCAACTAATTTGTTGTTGATTGGTGTTGCTGAAAGGTGTAGCACTTTCACATCACGGCTTGGCTGTGATGGTAACAGCACATTGTCAACTAAAAATTTGTAACGGGAAGATTTATCATTTCGCAAGTTGTGGCTTTCATCAATTACGATTAAAAGTTTTGGCTGCTTCTGAAAGTATCTTAGTTTTTTGTCAGAGTAATTGTCAAGCCGTGTGTCTTGCAAGTCGGTATGAAAACGAACTGAATAATCAATGTCGTCTTTGTCAAACTTGCTGCCGTTGCCTGTTTGGTATTGCTCCCAATTTTGTTTTAATTTTTTCGGGCAAAGGAGTAATACTTTGTAACCTATCAACTCAAAGTATTTCATCACGGCTAATGCTGTCCATGTTTTTCCCAAACCAACTGCATCCGCTAAAATTGCTCCGTTGAACTTTTGGAGCATTTTAATTAAACTGATTGTTCCCTTTTGCTGATAGCCAAACAGGGTTTTGTAAATGATGGTTTGTTCTAAGTGTGCAATCTCTCTTTTAAATTCTTCGTTGGAAGAAAGCGAAAGCAAATCTTCTTTGAATAATTCGTAAAGAACTTTATAGTAAAGGTCGTGAGGTGTGTATTCTTTGAAAAGGTTTTTTATCAGGTCAATGATGTATTTCTTTATCTCAACTTTTGATTTGTCGGGTAATTCAATTTTTTCCTGTGCAATGTTTTCCCATTGGTGTTTGAACCACTTTCTTAATTCTTTGTAGTCGTTGTCCTCACTAAAACTTGCTGTGTTTAATTCAATGTTGCTGCTTTCTTTTATTCCCAAACCTGCATCAGTAAGGTTTGAACTTCCGATAATGCTGAAACTGTTTCTTTGGTCTTTGTCTTTGTAGATGTAAGTTTTTGCATGGCAAAAATTCTGCTGAATATTTTTGACTGCAACCTTGTCCTGTTGCAGAAATGCAACGGCTTTTTGTGCTGCTGTGTTTAACGCAAGTGTGTTGTCAATGCCAGCGTTACCGTTAAGCAAGTCAATAACCTTGTTCACCTGTGAATCGTCTTGCATCAGGTTTCCCAAAATCATTCTGAATTTCTCCGCTTGGTTAATGTCGTCATTCATCAAAGCCAAAGCGTTCACGGAAAAATAACCAGTTACAAGGTCAAGTCCACCTTGCTCTGTGTATTTTTTGATGAAATCAAAAACTTTGTAGTATTCGCTTTCCTCCGTTTTGGTCTTATTGTCTAATAGCATTTACCGTCTATAAATTGATTTTTTAAAAGTAGTCAAAGATATGATTTTGACTTGTGAATTTCTTAAAGCGGTGGAGAAAACACTCTTTCATTTTTTTGGGGCTGGGTTTGTGTGTGAGCAAAAAAAATGAAATTGTGTTTTGTGCGGTGGCATAAATTTTTTGAGGAGTGGCTTTTTTTTAATAAAATTATTTTGTGTGTAAGCCATTCAAAGCGGTGTCGGTTGTTATCCCAAGTAATTCCAAAAATGTTCGTTCAAAGCACTAAAGTTTCAAGTTAGCAGGGAGCTAATACAGTTGCGTATAACGTCAGACTGTGAATTAACTCAACAATCTGCCCATTAATTTTTTCATAAGTAATTGCATAAAAGTAGAAAATTTCAATCAAGATTTCGTATCTTGATTGAAATTAAAAGGAATGAATTTCATTACTACGCAAGATCGTTTTCAAATTTCACTCAGCTCACTGGAAGATAAAATTGTTGTTGATAATCCTGTTAGTTTTGTGGATGCCTTTGCGGAGCATCTTGATGACAATCACAAATTCAAAAAATAAATGGAGAAATGAGTTTGATAATGCTT
>JAYVOC010000180.1:0-12528 GCA_043758125.1 Bacteroidota bacterium
AATCTTCCAAATTTCCACAAGTGAACTGACATTGGTTTCAATCCAAATTTTACTTGAAGTAACCGATATTCTTTTTTTAATTCTTTTGTATAATAATCATCAGGAATGCCTCCTAAAAATCCTGCTGTGCCATAAAGAAATGCTTCTATTTGTATCAACTGATTTTTGTGCCTTCCAATAGTTGCAAGTGGAAGCGAAGAGGAAAGAATTTCAAAAGGAATTGTATTTACTCGAAACCCAAAACTTCTGGATAAATGACGGTAAAAACTTTCTTCCCAATTATGCTTCGTTTGTATGAAAAGTTCTTTGATGGATTTTGTGCGCTCTTCTAATCTTTCCACTAACAACCGATCGAACCATTGATGACGAATAATTTCTGGTACATCCAAGAAATTTTTTTCACATGGAACCCATCTCGATGCCCCATGCATTAAATCTAAATAGTGTTGCCATCTATTCTCATCGTATTTTCCTCTTAATTCAATTGTTGGTATTGTATTTCCATCTGCTCTTTTAATTGTGACATCAGCAATATAAACTACATGTAAAATTACAGTATCAAAGGCTCGATCTTTTGTATGTCCGTGTTTAAACCAATCACTCGACTTCACATGAATTTCAACATTTCCTGCCCACAAAAATCCATCAATTCGTATTCGCGCATTAAAAAAATCTGGACCCGAATCATCATTGCGTTGACCAGGATTTATAATTTCAATTTTCTCATTATTGACTGTATTTAATTCCTTTGATTCGAAGAGACGATTCTTCCATAAATAATATAGAAATGCTTCTTGCATCTGCCAAAAATAATAGTTGATATTATTTTAAAACTCATACAAATGTTTAATGTCTCTTAGATTAAAGAATAATTTGATTGGTGTAAGAAAAATAATTTCAAAATTGTTCTACTAATCTTTCCACTCACCAAAAATCTCTATTAATTTTTTATATCGAAAATCAAAAATATTTTTTAGTTGCCCTTTAATTAAAATTATATTCATCAAATCACCAATAGGACCAAATGGGGATTTGTAATCAATAATATCTTTCATCTCAACACCACCAGGAATTGCTTTCAAAAAATGTTTGTGATGCCAAAAGGAATAAGGTCCGAATCGTTGCTCGTCTACAAAGTAATTCGGTTTTTCTACATGTGTAATTTCAGTAACCCACGACATTGGCAAACCTAAAACAGGCTTAACAGTATAATTAATCACCATCCCTGCATACATTTTTTCTCCTTCACTAAAACCTGAATGAATGATAAATCCCATGTGTGGAGGAGTAATTATTTTTAAATTCGAAGGAGAAGATAAAAACTCCCATGCTTTATCAATGCTTATTGGTAATTTTTGTACTGTTTCTAATCGGTGAAGACTCATCTGATTGCTTATTTATTGAAGTATACTTTTCTTTTTATTTCTGCATTTCTCACTGCAATACTTTACGGATTCCCAAGATTTTTCCCATTTCTTGCGCCAAGAAAAATTTTTATTGCATGCGGGACATATTTTTTGCGGCAGATCCTGTTTTTTAACTCCTCGCATCTAAAATATTAGGTGAATAGTTTGAAAGTCATTATAAAACATGAAAAGAGGTTAATAGTTTTATAATTCTTTAAACTATTGGTCCTCTTTCGAGCTATTTGCCGTAATTTTGCTAAAACCCACACCTTACATGTCATCTAGTGCTTCTTCCGTCAGATATATATTTACTACTGGTGGAGTAACCTCTTCACTTGGAAAAGGAATTATCTCCGCTTCATTAG
This sequence comes from Bacteroidota bacterium, assembly GCA_043758125.1. Taxonomy (GTDB): domain Bacteria; phylum Bacteroidota; class Bacteroidia; order AKYH767-A; family OLB10; genus JANXSD01. The sequence continues at coordinate 1,772 of JAYVOC010000180.1, forward strand.
CTAAACTTTTACAAGCACGTGGCTATCGTGTCACTATTCAAAAGCTTGATCCCTACATCAATGTTGATCCAGGAACGTTGAATCCTTATGAACATGGTGAGTGTTATGTTACGAATGATGGAACGGAAACCGATCTTGACCTCGGACATTATGAGCGATTTTTAAATGTGCCAACTTCTATAGCAAATAATGTAACTACTGGCAAAATTTATCAAACAGTAATCAATAGGGAACGCGAAGGAGCATATCTTGGCAAAACAGTTCAAGTTATTCCACATATTACTGATGAAATTAAACGCCGAATCCAACTTTTAGGCGAAACAGGAGAATTTGATATTATCATCACCGAAATAGGAGGGACTGTAGGTGATATCGAATCATTACCATATATAGAAGCAGTTCGCCAAATGATTTGGGAAATGGGTTCTACGAATGTGGCAGTGATCCATCTTACACTTTTACCTTACCTTAGTACAACAGGTGAACTAAAAACGAAACCTACACAACATTCTGTCAAAGCATTACTCGAATACGGTGTTCAACCAGATATCTTAGTTTGTCGAACTGAAAAGCCAGTTAGCAATGATATTCGTCGTAAAATAGCTTTGTTTTGTAACGTAAATATAAATGCAGTAATCGAATCAATTGATGCAAGTACGATTTATGAAGTGCCACTTATGATGTTGAAAGAGCAATTAGATAAAGTGGTTTTGAATAGATTAAAACTTCCATTGCGACAAGAGCCTGACATGGCAGCATGGAAGGATTTTTTAGGAAAACTTAAAAACCCAATTCACGAAGTACGTATCGGTTTAATTGGAAAATATATCGAGTTGAAAGATGCTTATAAATCAATCAACGAAGCTTTTATTCATGCAGGAGTTTCTAATGAGTGTCAGGTAAAGTTGGAATGGATTCACTCTGAAAAATTGGATCACGATAATGTGAAAAACCAATTAGGCCATCTTCATGCGATTCTAGTTGCTCCAGGTTTTGGAGAAAGAGGGATTGAAGGAAAAATTAATGCTATTCAATTTGCTCGTGAGAAAAAAATTCCTTTTCTCGGTATTTGTTTAGGAATGCAGTGTGCTGTTGTCGAATTTGCGCGTAATGTTTTGGGGATGAAAGATGCTCATTCTACAGAGATGAACCCCGAAACATCGTTCCCAGTTATTAATATGATGGAAGAACAAAAGCTCATTACGAATAAAGGTGGAACCATGCGTCTAGGTGAATACACTTGTTCTGTTGCAAAAGGGACACGTGCTTATCAGATTTATGGTAAATCAAAAATTACGGAACGCCATCGTCATCGCTACGAGTTTAATAATGATTACCTCCAAAAATTTGAAGCAGAAGGAATGATCGCTTCTGGTATAAATCCCGATTCTAATCTAGTTGAAATTGTTGAATTGAAAAATCATCCTTGGTTTGTAGGAGTTCAATTTCATCCTGAATATAAAAGTACAGTTCTCAATCCACATCCACTCTTTGTAAAGTTTGTTAAAGCAGCTTTGGATAGATCCCATGGTCACATCGACAATAAACAGGAAATTAAAAGTACTTCTCTTGTCGATTAATTAAAATTCATTTATCAATAGGCTTAAATATTGATTTCTGCATAAAAACAGCTGGTCATTTTCAGCATTTCACGTGCCTAGACTTCCTATATTTGCGCCTCCAAATTCCATAGTATGGATCGTAATTCCGTAATCGGACTCGTATTAATAGGTCTGATACTTATAGGCTTTAGTATCATGAACACGCCTTCTCAACTTGAGATGGCAACAATGAAGCACAAACAAGACAGTATAGCACTTGTAGAAAAGCAAAAAGCAGCAATTTCTTCTGCCAAAGCAGCAACGCTTCCAATACCAATAGCAAACAATGCTTCAGCAAATGACTCAGCGTTTTCTGATTCAACTGTATTAGCGCAGCAAGCGGATCAATTAGGTTCATTTGCTGCAGCAGGCACCGGTAAAGATGAAGATATAATCATCGAAAATGATTTGCTCAAAATAACTTTAACATCGAAAGGTGGTAGAGTGAAATCCGCAGAATTAAAAAAGTATAAAACTTGGGAGAAAAAACCTGTAGTACTTTTTGAAGGGGACTCATCACGATTTGGATTGAATTTCTTTGCGCAAAATAGATCCATCTCTACCGAAAATTTATTTTTTCAAGCACAAGGAAAGGGATTTGTTGTTGCAGGTACTGATAGCAATAGTATTTCTCTTCGCTTATTTGCTGGAAGTCCTGATCGTTATATCGAATACGTTTATAGTTTGAAGGGTGGAAGTTATCTACTTGGATATAAAATAAACTTTGTTGGCATCAATCAAGTGATTGCAGCTAATGCAGGGTACCTTGAATTGAATTGGGCTCAACGACTTCGTCAGCAGGAGATGGATATTAAGTCTGAACGAATGAATTCAACTATCTATTACAAATACAGTGATGATGATGTTGATTTTATTAGTGAACGTAAAGATGAAAGTGATGATCTAAAAACGAAGGTGAAATGGATCTCCATGAAACAGCATTTCTTTACGCAAGTGCTGATAGCAGATAATAGTTTTGATAAGCCAACACATATCGAAACATTAGCAGGAAAAGAAGGTGACGATTTTGTTAAACAGATGAAAGCATCTTTCACAATTCCTTATTCTCATTTGCCAAATGAGTCTTTCGGAATGCAATTTTATTTTGGTCCGAATCATTACAAAACACTTGAGAAAATTGGTTTTAATTTAGAAAAACAAATTCCATTAGGATGGGGAATATTTGGTTGGGTAAATCGTTATATCGTAATTTTTATTTTTAATTTCCTTAGTGGATTTAATCTCAATTACGGAATCATCATTTTGATTTTAACATTGGTGATTAAGATCATGTTGTTGCCACTAACTTTTAAAGCATATCAGTCGCAAGCAAAGATGAAAGTGCTTAAACCAGAAATTGAAGAGATACAAGGCAAGTTTAAAGAAGAGCCGATGAAACTTCAACAGGAGATGATGGGCTTGTATAAAAAAGCTGGAGTGAGTCCGTTAGGTGGATGTTTACCGATGTTATTGCAGTTCCCAATTCTTATTGCGATGTTTCGTTTCTTCCCGCAGTCGATAGAATTACGTCAGCAAAGTTTTTTATGGGCACATGATTTAAGTACGTATGATTCTATTATGGATCTACCTTTCACTATTCCATTCTACGGGAATCATGTAAGTTTATTTACTTTATTGATGACGATTTCTACTTTGTTAATCACTTGGGTGAACAGTCAAACAACAGTAACAAATCCTCAAATGAAATGGATGATGTATCTGATGCCTATTGTTTTCTTGGGAGTGTTCAACAGTTATTCTTCTGGATTGAGTTATTATTATTTTCTTGCAAATACCATCAGTATCGGACAACAATATTTGTTTAAAGCATTTGTTGATGAAGATGCAATTCACAAAAAAATTCAAGAAAATAAAAAGCGACCAGCGTCACAATCGAAATCAAAGTTTCAACAACGACTTGAAGCGATGGCGAAACAAAAAGGAGTTAAACTTCCTAAATAAAATTTATAAATGCCCTGTCGTCTTAAAGCTTCAGGGCATTTGTTTTAGTTGATAAAAAAAGATATAATGCGCAGAATAATTTATTTGCTTTTTGTGTTGTTAGTTATCGCTTGTGCATCAACAAAGCATAAAGAATCTACTGTTATTAAAGTGTCTGCGAAAGATTCTCTTCTAGCAGCAATTGAACGAAGTGCTTGCTTTGGGAAATGTCCTCAGTATAAAACGATAATTTATAAATCTGGCTTTGCAGAGTACTATGGAAAAAAGAATATTGATAAAATCGGATATTATACTGGTCAACTGCAAGCCGATGATTTGAATAAATTATACAGCCTTATTCGAACTTATAAAATGGAAGAAAAGGATACTTCGTATATCAATAAATACCTCGCTGATTATCCCGCATGGGAATTATGGATTTCCGATTTGAATCCGACCAAACATATTCAAATTTCACATGAAGCTCCTCCTTCAGAGATAACCGAATTCGGTAAGGCAATGGATCAATTTTTAACATCCGTAAAATGGACAAAAAAAACCTCTACCAAAGACGAATAATAAGACTTGATAAATTTTAATTGAATTACTGAAAGTGTTTGGTCATTGAAGTAGTACTTTGAATTATTGTTTACGTAAATTTGTATCATAGAAAAAGTAATTAGTATTATAAAATAAAAAAGATGTCAGAAGATTTCCTCCCCCTAAACGGTACCGATCATATTGAGTTTTATGTCGGAAATGCTAAACAAGCTGCTTATTTTTATCAGATAGCCTTCGGCTTTTCATTAGTAGCTTATGCAGGACCAGAAACAGGTGTTCGCGATCGAGCATCTTATGTATTGCAGCAAGGCAAGGTTCGATTTGTTTTTACTACTGCCATGCATCCTGATCATGAAATTACAAAGCATGTTGCGCAGCATGGTGACGGAGTGAAAGTTTTAGCGCTGTGGGTCGACGATGCTGAGAAATCTTTTTACGAAACGATGTCAAGAGGTGCTCAAGCACATTCTACACCTCAAATGATGAAGGATGAATTTGGTGAAGTGAAAATTTCTGCCATCCATACGTATGGTGAAACAATTCACAAATTTGTTGAACGTAAAAATTATACTGGCGCATTCCTTCCTGGATATAAAGCAGCGAAATCAAATTTGAAAGTGGAACCATTAGGCTTACTTCATATTGATCATTGTGTTGGAAATGTAGAATTAGGAAAAATGAATGAGTGGGTGAAATTTTATGAAGATGTAATGGGTTTTAAAATGATTCTCACTTTTGATGATAACGATATTAGTACAGAATATTCTGCATTGATGAGTAAGGTAGTTTCTAATGGTAACGGATATGTGAAGTTCCCAATCAACGAACCGGCAGCTGGAAAAAAGAAATCTCAAATAGATGAATACCTTGAGTTTTATCATGGCCCAGGTGTTCAGCATATCGCAATTGCTACTGAAGATGTTGTTAAAACGGTTACCGAATTGAAAGCAAGAGGTGTTGATTTTTTAAATGTTCCAACTACTTATTATGATGATCTTCAATCAAGAGTTGGTAAGATTGATGAGGATTTAAATGACTTAAAGAAGTTGGGAATTCTTGTTGATAGAGATAACGAAGGTTATTTATTACAGATCTTCACAAAACCTGTTGAGGATCGTCCAACAGTATTTTATGAAATCATCCAACGCAAAGGAGCAAAATCATTTGGCAAAGGGAATTTTAAAGCACTCTTTGAAGCCTTAGAACGCGAACAAGATTTGAGAGGGAATCTCTAAAAACTAATTCATATAGATAATCCTAGTTCTGTAATAAGAACTAGGATTATCCTTTTTCTGGCGATGAAACATTTTGGACTCTTGCGATGTATAACACGGAGCAAAAAACCAATTTTAGAAAATGTCACGCAAAAAATCTATTCGCCAACAAACCGCATTAAAAACAACAATTCGTCTTGCATTAATTGCAGCGGGAGTTTCAATAGCCGGTTTGGTGGTATTATTAATTGTCGTTTTTAATATGATGAAGGAAGAGCAAGGCCATGCTGAGTCTTCCCTAGTATTTAAAAATGCAGATGTCATTCAAGATACATCAAACGTACTTCGAGGGAGTATCAACCAAAAAATAATTGGTGTTGTTGTCGAAACTTCTGGAAAGGGAAATCCTGTTAAAGTAAATACGATGACTTTTAACGCCAATGGAACATCATTGCCTGTTGAACAGAATATTGAAAATGCGCGATTATGGTTCACCGCTAATGATAATAATTTTCTTCCTACACAACAAGTTGGAAGTACTGTAGTGAAAGTTACTGAAAGTGATTTTGAAATCGCGTGCAACCAAAATCTTAAACCAGGGAAAAATTATTTCTGGTTAACTTTTGATGTTAAAGCTGATGCAGCGTATGCTCCTGGAACAATTGACGCAACTTGTCAGGATATGAAAATTGGTGCGATAGAGTACAAGCCACTAATCAGTAATGCAGCTGGTAAACGTTTTACAGAGCCAAACATTCCATTTTATTCTATGGGAAACTTCGCAGTTAATAATCTAGGCGCATGGAATTCAAAAAGAGATGGATCAGGAATTTCTCCAAAGCAAATAAATGCATCTCGTAATACCTACTTTGTTCAATCCGGACATAAAATGATTAGTAATACAGCTCTAAATCTACAATCAATGTATGTTGAAAATGGTGGTGAAATACGAATCACTTCACCACTGCGAATGAATGCGATGTATGTTGCTTTTGGTGGTGTTGTTCAACAAGATGCTACCATTACTGATTATTATTGTTTCAATGAATTTTATATGGAGAATGGAAGTAATTACATTCATAATAATACTGGATATTTACCTGGCTTGCATTGCTATTTTGATGCAAAATCAAATCAAACTTTTTTTCAATATGGTTTAGCAACGTTTCCATATACTGTTAAATGGGGCAATGTTATTATTGATGCAAGTACACCATTAGATATTGATATCCAGAAAAATTTCAGTTATGTGCAAGGTGATTTAGAATTGCGTAAAACGGGATCTTCTATAGGTTCGAACGGAGATCAAGGATTGTTCTGTGCAGAAGAAGATACGCTTCATATAGCAGGAAGTTTAATAGTGTCTGGAGGAAAATTTTATGGAATGCGTAGTGATAAAAACAAAACATTATATGTTGAAATTGGTAAAGATCTTATCATGAAAAGTGGATTGCTCACTGATGCAGATGCTAGAAGAAATGCAGGACATACTGTTATGAAAATTTCTGGTGATGTTTTACTCATGGGTGGAACAATGAAATTTAATAATGGAAATGGATCTAAAATGATTTTCGAAGGTAATCGGATTTCTCGTTGGATTCAAAATCCTACTTGTGAAGTTACGTTAGGAAATATTGAAATAAAGAACATGCACGATGTTATTCTTAAAGGTGAAAAAATGGGTGATTTAGGAGAAAAATGTATCATTGATGTACAATCAGGTGGTCGACTTTTTTGCGGAGTTAACAAAGTAACGGGTGCTGGCGATTTTCTTTTACAAGATAATGCAACATTGGGTATCGGAGATCCTGAAGGGATTTATACTACTGGTAAAAAAGGAAATATACTCACCAATGGAAGGATATTTCATTCGGGTGCTAACTATTTTTATTACACCAACTCACAACCACAAATCAGTGGAATATTTATAACTCGTCCAGAATTAAATACTGTTCGTCGTATCATTCTTGATAAAGATCAAACCTCTCAAACGTTGGCTCTATCGCAAGATTTTAATGTTACTGATGAAGTGAAAATAAACAAAGGCGATATTCGTCAATCAGGTCATGAACTTCGATTGCCTAAAATTTCGGATAATCGATAATAAAAATAAATCTTTCCATTATAAAACCCATTGGTAGAAACCAATGGGTTTTTTTTATAATTTGTTTGCAAGAGTTAAAATAATGTTTTAGATTGCCCAATTAACAGACTATGGTTAATAATTATAGTTTAATTAATAATAAATGTAAAATATTAAAATTAACTTTCGTGACATTTGCATCATTGAAATTTAACGAGCAGACAATAAAAATATATAAATATGGGAGAGACACAAGAGGTAAAAGGTAAGCATCAACAGATGTTAGAGTTGTTAGATGAAATTTCAATTTCTGGTAAGGCTTTAGGGATTATACTACAGAACACAGAGGACGAACAACTAGATGGAAGAACGGTGCAGGTGAATGGGAAGAAACTAATAAACTTTACCAATTGTAGTTATTTAGGTCTTGAATTAGATCCAAGGATGATAGCAGGTTGTATTGAAGCAACGACAAGATATGGAACTCAATTCGCATCTTCAAGATCTTATTTATCAGTAACACTTTACAAGGAAATTGAAGAACAGCTTGCTAAAATTTTCAAACTTCCAACAGCATTATCTCAAACAACTTCATTGGGTCATATTAGTAACATTCCAATTTTAGTTGGCGATCGCGATGCCGTCATCATGGACATTAGTGTTCATGCAACGGTTCAAGAGGCAGTGTCGCTTTTAGTAGAACGTGGCATTACTATCGAACGCATTCGTCATAATAGAATGGATATTCTTGAAGATCGAATTAAAGAATTAAGCCTCACTCATGAAAAAATCTGGTACATGGCAGATGGCGTTTATTCTATGTTCGGTGATTGCGCTCCACTCGACGAGCTAAAAATGTTAATGGATACACATGAGCAGTTCTACCTTTATATTGATGATGCACATGGTATGAGTTGGGCTGGCGAAAATGGTGCTGGTTATGTTTATTCAAAAATGCCATACCACCCTAAAATGTATTTTACCACTTCATTAGCAAAAGGATTCGGAGCCGCTGGAGGAGTATTAGCATTCCCTGATGATACTGCCTTTCGTAGAGTACATGATTTTGGAAGAACATTTATCTTTTCTACTCAATTAGCTCCACCTATGCTCGGTGCTATTCGCGCTTCTGCAAAAATTCACTTAAGTGGAGAAATACTTTTAATGCAATCACAACTACACGAGAAAATTAAATTCTTTAACCAGAAAGCTCGCTTGCTTGAATTGCCGCTTCTGTCAGATGGAATTACACCTGTTCGATTTATTGGTTTAGGAAAGCCGCAAGTAGGATACAATATGGTTACTAGATTGCGGAATGCTGGATTTTATAATAGCCTGTGCGTTTATCCTAGTGTATCATTAAACAATACGGGAATTCGTATCGCATTAACACGTCATCATACTCTTGATGATATTGAAAATTTATTGAATGAGATTGCATTGAACTTGCCAATTGTTTTGAAAGAAGTGGGCTCAAGTATGACAGAAATAAATCGATTCTTTAAGTTATAATAGCTGAAAAACAATAATTAAAAAGGGCTTTCTTTTTATAAAAGAAAGCCCTTTTTTCGTACTTCAAATTGTTAATGCGTTTCTGGAAACTCACATAATTTCCAAAAGTCAGTTAGGATCTTGAATGTCCTTTCAAAATGAGAAATGTCTACAGGTTTTAATATGTATCCCGACACATTATAGTTGTATGCATTTATAAGGTCGGATTCATCGTTCGAGGTGGTTACCATGTAAACACTCAAATGCTTTAATTCATCATTTGCCCTTAATGCCTCAAGAAATTCAATACCATTCATCTTAGGCATATTAATATCCAACAATATGATTTGTGGATATGGACTTAGTCTTTGCTTACCGTTTTCCCCCGTCAGCAGATCTAATGCTTCTTCACCATTTGTCGCATTGTAAATTGTTCCTATACCTTCGATTTTTTTTAGTGCTCTTTCGATAACCATTCGATCAACACTGTCATCTTCAATGTGAAGTAGATTTATTTGCTTGCTGCCCATAATCTGTTCTTCTTTTAAATGAAACTAAATTTCCCCAATTTCGTAATATTACAAAGATTACTTCAATATCATTACTATGATTAAGAAAAGTATTCTTAAACAACAAGAAAATATTAGAAATGTTCAAGAATTTTTTAAATAGAGATTCGTACTACCGTTCTATCCCTGATGATGACCTCATTGAGAAGCAAAGGTATAAGCTATTTAGCCGAACTTCAATTGTTGGTACTATAGCTTGTATGCTCTTCGCAATTCAAGTTTTAGCAGTATTTTCCATTTCAGATCCAGTAGTTTTTCTTACAATCATCATTGGACTTATTTTCACTATTAATTTGTTAGCATTACCTTACCATAAACGAGCTCGGCTAGCTTATGGAATCATCTGCGTAACATCAATTATGTTGATACATATTAATATGTATCCCGCAGGAGGAATAAAAGCATCAGCAGCGTATTACTATGCTCCGATTACGTTAATGAGTTTCATGTTGCTTGGTAATAAGATCGGACGTTTCGTCTTTTTACTCGTTGTAGCGAACTTAGTTTACTTTTATTTTGTAAATGAAAATACAAATTGGGTTTCTTATGCAGCTATCGGCTCTGGCGATCACCAAATAAATTTCGATTATTTAATAACTGGTTTTTTTGCAGCGTTTATTGTTGCCGCACAACTTAATTATCTAGAATCTGGAAAAAATATTGTCATACAGCGTATCACAGAACAACGAAACGAGCTAAGAGAGAAAAACAAGGAATTACACAAACTTTCTATCGTTGCTTCAAAAGCGGATAATGCGATTTTAATAAGTGATTCAAATGGGAATGCTGAATGGGTAAACGATGGATTTGTTCGCCTTACAGGTTATAATGCCGATGAAATTATTGGAAAGAAACCTTTTGAAATCCTTAGTGGTAATGGTACTAATCGTCAGATTTTACAAAATATCGTGGCGTCAATGTCGCTTCATCAGCCTTTTGCTGGTGAATTGCTTAAATATAAAAAGGATGGTTGCCGCTTTTGGACACAGATAACCATGACTCCAATTGCAGCAGATGAAAATGGAGAAGAACAATTTATTTTTATCGAAAGTGATATCACGCCTCGCAAAATTGTAGAAGAAAAAATGAAGTTGTATTTGAAAAATCTTGAGAAAACGAATCGTGAACTCGATAAGTTTGCTTATGTGGTTTCTCATGACTTAAAAGCTCCATTGCGTGCTATTGGTAATCTTACTGGATGGATTGAGGAGGATATGGGTGATCGTTTACCTGAAGAAATGCGTGAACACTTCTCTACAATAAAAAGTCGTGTAGTTAGGATGGAAGGTCTTATCAA
>JAYVOC010000181.1:0-2205 GCA_043758125.1 Bacteroidota bacterium
AAAATTGAATCCGTTATTAAAATATATCCTGAGCTACATCAGGTAAATACACGCTTATTCAAAACAGGAATTCCATTAATGTTTATTGCCATCGAAAAAAATAAACTAGGTCATGTAAAGGATGTTGCAGCGAAATTATTTTCAAATGATGCATTCGCTCCAATAAAAGTTTTAATATTTCTCGAACATTCAATGGACATTAGTGATATCGCTGATGCAGTTTGGCGGTTCTCAAATAACGTGGATCCAAAACGCGATCATCTTTTAATTCCTGCATCTCGACAAGGCGAAGCAAATCACATTGTGTTTGATGGAACACGTAAAACAAAAGAGTTTGATGGTTTCGATCGTGAATGGCCAAATATCTTAGCTTCTGATGAAAAAACTATTGCAAGAGTAGATGCAATCTGGGATAAATTAGGTCTCGGAAAATTTATCCCTTCTCCTTCAAAAAAATACAGAACACAACTTTATAATGGTGGAGCAGTTGCTCTTGAATAAAAGAGTTTAGCGTTTATTATTTAGGTTCTTTCTTATATTCAAACCAAGCAACAATAGGGAAATGGTCACTCAAGTTATTTTTCAAAATGTCAAAGCGATACGTTTGAAAATTTTCTTGATGTAAAATGTAATCAATTCTATAAGGAGCAAATGATCCAGAATAAGTTAGTCCAAATCCTTTTCCTTTTTCTATAAATGCATCTTTCAAATTTTTTCCTACCGATTCATACGTATATGAAAATGGTGGATCATTAAAATCACCACAAACAATATACGGATACTTGCATAGTTGTAAATCTGCATACAATTCATCCACTTGTAATGATCTTCGAATGGATGCTCTTTTTAATCTTGCAATTATATTATGAGCACCATTTATTATGTGTTCATTACTTCCTGAATCTGGATTTTCTAAAAACTCATAATCTTCTTCCTTAAAATGATTCGATTGAAAATGTACATTGTAAACACGAATGGTATCGCCATTTATGATCATATCAGAATACATTCCGAAATTACTTTTGTTTTGTACATAAAAAACTTTCCCTCCTCCAACAATTGGATATTTGCTAAAGGTCGCAAGTCCCCAATGATCAGTTTCTCTTAGTGTAATTCCATATTCAACATGACGATAAGCATTTTTTAGAATTCGTGAAATAGTATCGTTATTCGAAAAATGGTTTTTAGGATTGTCAGTATGATAATATTCTTGCAAGCATAAAATTGTTGGTTGTTCTTTTGAGATGAGTGAAAGAATTTTCAAACGCGTTTTCATATTGCCAGTCCAATTGTATAAATCAAACAAGCGAACATTATAACTCATGATTTTGATTGCATTTGATGGCGGTACAACATCAATACTGAAAAGATGAGGACGATATAATTGTGTAATTTTATCATAACCCATAATAATAACTACCGCCGAAATAAGTACAAAGCGATGAAATCGTAACAACCAATAAATAAGAAATCCAATATTGATGAGGAGTAAAAATGGATATGCAATTGAAAATAATTCCAACATCCAAAATCGCGCAGGACTTATTCCAGGCGATACTTGTGAGAGAAGTAATAAAAGGGCAGCAATTAAATTGATGGCGACTAAGCCAGCTTTAATTACCCCGGGGTTCTTCTTTATATTCGTTGTATTTTCGTTCATTTACCTATTAACAAATTAAATCAAAATTTTGCTTAAATCTACGAATGGATGATCAACCTTTTAACTTTGTAATGATGAAAACTATTATTCCACTTGATTTAGGCTTTTCTCCGTGCCCTAATGATACTTTTATTTTTGATGCGTTAATCAATAATCGCATAAGTAACTCATTTAAAATAAATTATGAACTTCTAGATGTTGAAGCACTTAATATAAACGCAAAAAGCAACATCTTAGATGTAACAAAACTAAGTTTCGCCGCTTATGCCTTTGTTTCTAATCATTACCAAATTTTAGCGGCAGGAAGTGCCTTAGGAAAAAATTGCGGACCTCTGGTTATCAGTAAAGTGCCATTAATGTTAAGTGATTTAGTCAATTGCAAAATCGCTATTCCAGGAAAATATACTACAGCTAATCTTTTGATGAGCATTTTCATTCCTGAATCCAAAAATAAAGTAGAAATGTTGTTCTCAGAGATAGAAGACGCAGTTTTGAACGGAGATTGCGATGCTGGTCTTATCATTCATGAAAATCGATTTACTTAT
>JAYVOC010000182.1:0-15063 GCA_043758125.1 Bacteroidota bacterium
GCGTTTAATTCACGAAGTAAGAACACTTCGATTTTCGCTCCTGTTTTTTCTTTATTTCCATAAAGACGAGCAGGAAACACCTTTGTATTATTCAACACAAGTACATCTCCATCATTGAAATAATCAATAATTTCCTTGAACACTTTATGCTCTATTACTCCTGTTTTACGATGAATAACCATCATACGCGACTCATCACGATTAGCCATTGGATGTGTAGCTAAAAGCTTTTCGTTGAGACTAAATTTGAATTGTGATAATTTCATTTGCTTACGGGCTTAATGAACCGATTTATATGTAAAGACACAACTTGCGAATTAATGCAGCTCGTTCTTTAAGATTTTTAACACTTATATTAGGATCCCTGAAAAGGAGTGCAAAGATAGCTTTAAAACTGGTCTAAAAACTAATAGAAGTGCTTTAATTTATTGATTATCAATGAATAAAAACTTTGATTTGCCTTAATGAATTAGTTTACAGAACATTATATAAAAAATTAATTGCTTTGTTTTATAATTGTATTCCTTTCGGATTGCATTTCTTCGATTGTTTTAGCGTTTTTGAGAAGGTAATTACCAATTCTAGTTCTGCATAAGGAGGTCAGATGCGCCCCAACCTGCAACATTTCGCCCAAATCTCTAGCAAGTGATCGGATGTAGGTCCCTTTACTACAAACAATTCTAAAGTCAATTTCTGGTAAAGCAATGCGTGTGATTTCGTATTCAGTAATCGTTAATGTTCTTGATTTCAATTCAGCAGTTTCTCCTCTTCGTGCTAAGGTATAAGCACGTTCTCCATTTAATTTAATTGCTGAATGCATGGGAGGAATTTGCTGGATTTCACCAATAAATTTTCTTACAGCTTCGTTAATTAATTCATCAGTTAAATGTGAAACATCACATTGATTTTCTCTTTCGGTTTCTAAGTCAAAGGATGGGGTTGTAGCGCCTAAATAAAAGGTGCCTGTATATTCTTTCTCTGCATCTTGAATGATAGAAATTGTTTTTGTTTTCTTACCAGTACAAACAACTAATAAACCTGTTGCTAACGGATCTAATGTTCCGGCATGACCAATCTTTTTTACATTGAGGATGGGCTTTAATTTTCTTACTACATCAAACGAAGTCCATGTTAATGGTTTATTGATAAGCAACACTTCACCATCATTGGAAGCTAATGATTCCATTAATTTATTTTCAGATCAACACCCAGAATAACTAGAATAATAATTACAACACCCATTGCAATACGATAATATCCAAAAACACGAAAACCATGTTTAGTTAAAAATGTGATGAATGATTTTATGGCCAACAATGCAACAATAAATGCAAGCACATTTCCAACTAGTAACAACATTATTTGATCGTGTGAAAAACTTGCACCGGTTGCTGAAAGTACTTTATAATACTTGTACATTTTATAAACTGTTGCGGCAAACATTGTTGGTACTGCTAAAAAAAACGAAAATTCAGCTGCTGTTTTACGACTTAATTTCTGTGTTAATCCACCGATGATTGTTGCAGCAGAACGTGAAACGCCAGGAACCATTGCAATACATTGAAACAATCCAATTTTAAATGCTCTCAAATAAGTAACTTCTTCTTTATTAGCATTTTCTTTTTCTTCTAAAAGTTGATCAATAAAAACTAATAATACTCCACCAGCTAATAAAGTAAATCCAACGACTAAAACATTACCGAGAAGTTCATCAATCACATCATCCAATAGCCATCCTAATATTGCTGCTGGAATAAATGCAACAAACAATTTAAAATAGAAATCCCATGATTTAAAAAAGCGTTTGAAATACAATACAACAACAGATAAAATTGCACCGAATTGAATTGCTACGGTAAACAATTTTGTAAATGGATCTTCAGCAATTCCCATCAACGACGAAGCAATGATCATGTGTCCTGTTGATGACACTGGCAAAAACTCCGTTAAGCCTTCGATGATGGCCAATATAATTGCTTCAAAAATTTTCATCGTTCTTAATCTGCCTTTTTAACGATCGCATAAACGCCAATCACATAACCGATGATTACAACAATTGGTGCAAGCGTAATTCTTCTAAATGAAAATACTTCTTCATTAAAAATTGATGGGTCGGTAGGCTTACCACCAGCCATTAACATATATCCTATTATCAACACTATTGCACTAATTCCTAATAACACATAGTTCTCTCGTCCGAAGGCGAATGCAGCTGTGTTAATGATTGGATCTTTTGCCACTGTAGATTTAACAGTTGATGCGCTGCTAATTTTTTCGTTTGTATTTTTTGCCATGATGTATTAGTAAAGATCTTCGGTTCGATAACGAAGGTATTTATTCACTGCGAACCAGGTACATATTAAAGATAGGAATATGCCAACAAGTAACATAGAACCAGCAACTATTGTCATTAAACGTAAATCTCTTATTAAGCTGAGTTCTGGAACTTTTTGCAAAGCAAGATATAATAAACCAGATAACAATAGTAGCGAAATAATTCCGCCAAGAATACCATTCCAAATACTACTAAGCATAAATGGTTTGCGAATAAATCCCTTGGTAGCTCCAACCAGAATCATGCTTTTAATAAGTAATCGCTTAGAGTATAACGAGATGCGAATAGTATTATTGATTAATGCTACCGAAACAAAGATCAACAAAACGGAAAACGTTAAGAGTATGAGTGTAATGGCGCTGAGATTTCGGTTGATACTTTCTACTAATGATGCCTGATATTGAACTTCTTTAACCAAAGGATTTGTTTTCAAGGAGCCTATAAAACTCTGAATGGTGGCATTATCAACAAAATCAGAACGCATTCGTACATCGATTGACGGATATAATGGATTGTATCCTAAGAAGGAGATAAAATCTTCTCCCAATTCGTTTTTCATCTCAATTGCAGCTTCTTCCTTTGAAACAAAACGTGCACTTTTAACATATATCGCGGAACTAACTCTTGCGATTAAATCATTGACAGCCAAGCTATCTGAATCTGGCTTAAGCTGAATGGAAAGTTCGATATTCTCTTTTACGTACGATGAAAGCTTTTGTGCATGGAGTAATAAAACGCCTAAAACGCCCAAAAGAAAGAGCACCAATCCGATACTTATTATTGTAGAGATCCTCGATGATCGATGTGTTTTACGTACAATTCTGTGCTCTTCTGCCATATCTAACCTTGAATCGACAAAAGTATAAAAAAACAGTCCCCTCCGATGAGCTATTGATGTAGACAGCAAAGGTTTTTGTTACCTTCGTGTCCCTTATTTTAACAGAGTTTATGGAGTACAATTTCCGCGATATAGAAGGTAAATGGCAAAATTACTGGCGCGAACATCAGTCTTATCGTACAGAAATCGACACAAAAAAGCAGAAATACTTTGTGTTGGATATGTTCCCATACCCGTCTGGAGCTGGCCTTCATGTCGGTCATCCCTTGGGTTATATCGCATCAGATATTGTTTCTCGTTATAAAAGATTGAAAGGTTTTAACGTTTTGCATCCAATGGGATACGATGCATTTGGATTACCTGCCGAGCAATATGCCATTCAAACTGGACAACATCCAAAAGTTACGACTGAGCAAAATATAAATCGCTATCGTGAACAACTAGATAAAATCGGTTTCTCTTTTGATTGGAGTCGTGAGATTCGTACCTGCGAACCCAATTATTATAAATGGACGCAATGGATTTTCATAAAACTTTTTCATTCGTGGTATAATCCGAAGTTAGACAAAGCGGAACCGATCGAAAAGTTAATTCATCTTTTCGAAACGGAGGGATTCTCTGCTGAAACTGACAATCCGGAAATTGATTTTAGTTTGTTTTCTGCATTTGAATGGAACTCATTTGATGAAGAACGAAAACAAAAAATTCTTTTAACTTTTCGCATCGCTTATTTAAGTGAAGCGTGGGTAAATTGGTGCGCTGGATTAGGAACTGTACTTGCTAATGATGAAGTGAAAGATGGCGTTAGTGAACGTGGCGGATTTCCAGTTGAACGTAAACGTATGCCGCAATGGAGTTTAAGAATTACAGCTTATGCAGATCGATTAATAAAAGATCTTGATGATTTAGATTGGACAGATTCTATTAAAGAAGCGCAGCGCAATTGGATTGGAAAAAGTGAAGGAACATCTATTCGTTTTCAATTGAAACAACATGCTGAATTGGTTGAAGTTTTTACTACTCGTCCGGATACAATTTTTGGTGTTTCATTTGTTACACTTGCACCTGAACATGAGTTAGTAGATCAAATTACAACTAATGATTATCGTGATGCGGTGAACGAATATGTTACGATGGCAAAAAATCGTACGGAGCGCGAACGACAAGCTGATGTAAAAAGAATTTCAGGACAATTTACTGGTGCTTATGTTACACATCCATTCACTGGAAAAGATATTCCGGTTTGGGTTGGTGATTATGTTTTAGCAGGATATGGTACTGGTGCTGTGATGGCTGTTCCTGCACATGATTCACGTGATTATGCATTTGCTAAATATTTTGATTTAGCAATTCCGCAGGTAATTGAAATTCCTTCGGATGCGAATCATTCAGGTTTAGATAAAGAATCGTATGATGAAAAAACGGGTAAATTAATTAACTCCGATTTTTTAAATGGTTTAGATGTTAAGGTTGCAATCCGTAAAGCTATTGATGCGATTGAGAAAAATAATTTTGGAAAAGGTCGTGTGAATTATCGTTTGCGTGATGCTGCTTTTGGTCGACAACGTTATTGGGGAGAACCGATTCCTATTTATTATAAAGATGGAATTCCTTATACGATTGATGAAAGTGATTTGCCATTAATCCTTCCGGAGATTGATAAGTTTCAACCGACAGATGATGGTCATCCTCCACTTGCTCGCGCAACAGATTGGAAGTACAAAGGTGAATATGAATATGAATACACAACCATGCCTGGATGGGCAGGGTCAAGTTGGTATTTTTTACGTTACATGGATCCAAAAAACGATAAAGAATTTGTTTCGAAAGAAGCTGTTGATTATTGGAAAAATGTAGATTTTTATATTGGTGGTGCCGAACATTCTACAGGACATTTATTATACGTTCGCTTCTGGACAAAATTTCTTTACGACTTAGGATTTATTCCAATGAATGAACCTGCAAAGAAGTTAATAAATCAAGGGATGATTCAAGGTGTGTCATACTTTATTGTTGCAAAATATTTTGATGATGCTGGAACAAATCAGATATCTTTAAAAATACCTGGTAATTTAAAGCCTTATGCATTTGTTTCACCTGAAATAACATCTATTGAGATCGATGGAAAAATGTGCAGTGAAGTTTTAAACCCAAGATTCATTAGAGTTGATATAAACTATGTTGATGAATTAAATAAAAGAATTAATAAAGATCAACTTGAAAAATTAATTAATTCAAATGGATTAATTTCAAGTAATATTGAAGAAAGTGATAGAATAGAATGGAAGTATGATGATTTTTTCGGGAAATATTATTTAGACCTTCATACCGAAGTAGAAAAAATGTCCAAATCAAAATGGAATGTTGTTAGTCCCGATGATATTGTTGATGAATACGGAGCTGACACATTGCGTTTGTATGAAATGTTTTTAGGTCCGTTAGAACAGAGTAAACCATGGAGCACTCTTGGCATTAGTGGAGTTCATAATTTTTTACGTAGAGCATGGAGATTATTTCATGATAAAGAAAGCAACTTCAATGTAAGTGATGAAAAAGCAACTCCTGAAGAATTAAAAGTTTTACATCGTACCATCAAAAAGATGGAGGAAGATCTAGAGCGATTTTCTTTCAACACAACAATTAGTTTATTTATGATTTGCGTAAATGACTTAATGGATTTAAAATGTAACAAACGCGAAATACTCGAACCATTTTTAATTTTATTATCACCTTATGCGCCACATATAGCAGAAGAATTATGGAGTAAACTTGGAAATAAAGAGAGCATTACAAAAGCAATATTCCCGAAATTAAATGAGACTTATTTGGTAGAAGATAATTTTGACTATCCTATTTCCATTAATGGAAAAGTACGTTTCAAAATGAATTTATCATTGAAATTAAGTAAAGAAGATGTTGAGCAATCTGTAATGACATCCGAAGAAATAAAAAAACATATTCAAGGTTCTCCTAAAAAAATTATTGTTGTTCCCGGAAGAATTGTGAATGTAGTTATCTAATATCACTAATTAATTAACAAATTTATACCTCAATTAAAATGCAACTATTATTACAACATATAGAAGCGCTGATTTTTACATCAGAACAACCGATTACCGAAGAAGAAATTGTTTCTTGCTTAAAAACCGTTTATGGTTGGGAACTAAAAAAAGATCAGCTGCAAGAAGTAATACATGATTTGAAAGTAAAGTACAGCGATGAAAATTTTGCTTTCGAACTGTTAGAGATTGCTGATGGCTATCAATTTTTTACCAAGAAAGAATACCATACTGCGGTAAATGCTTTGTTGCAAATTAAAGCGCGTAAAAGATTATCTACTGCTGCACTTGAAACGCTTGCAATCATCGCCTACAAGCAGCCATTATCTAAATCAGAGATAGAACATATTCGTGGTGTTAATTGTGATTACAGTATCCAAAAATTATTAGAGAAAGAATTAATTGTTATTGAAGGAAAGAGTGATGGTCCGGGGAAACCGTTGTTATATGGAACGAGTAAGAACTTCATGGATCACTTCGGATTAAAATCTGTTAAGGAGTTACCTAAGTTAAAAGACCTTCACATTGTTGACAATGAGATTGGGATTCCAAACGACTTGATGGATGACAATGAAATTCCTGTTGATTTACCTCCAGGACATTTAATTGATCATGACGAAATTGCTAGTATTGGGGAAAATATTACATCAGAAGTAGAAAATAATTATAGTGAACAGTCTGACGAAATTGTTAGTGAAATTGAAAATACAGACACAGAAAAGGAGCGTACAGAGGTAAATCAAAGTTTGGAACAACATTTGCCAACATCGGAATCTGAAAATGAAAAAGAACACTAATTCCACAGTTACATCGGCATTTTTAAGTTTATTGATATTGGTCATGCCAGCTAAGATGATTGCTCAGCCACTGAAAAAGGTTAAGAACGAAGCATTCACCGCTAATGAAGTTTTAGAGTACCGTGTACATTATGGTTTTATGGATGCTGGTGAAGCGCGTTTAGAAGTAGCTCCCGACATGAAAACAATGGGAGGTCGTTCGTGTTACCGCGTTATAGGAACTGGTAATTCAACTGGTGCTTTTGATTGGTTTTTTAAAGTGCGCGATCGTTACGAAAGTTATATTGATTCAGAGGCACTCGTGCCGTGGTTGTTTATCCGTAGAGTTCAAGAAGGAGGGTACAGCAATAATCAGAATGTTAGTTTCAATCATTTTATGAGCACTGCAACTAGTGAAAAGAAAACTGTTAACACCCCTTCTCATGTTCAAGATTTGATATCTGCTCTTTACTATGCACGTACTTTTGATTTTGCGAACGCGGCTCCTGGTGATACTTTTCTAATCAATACATATCTTGATGATGAAACCTATCCGTTAGTTATTAAATATATGGGAAAAGAAACTATCAAAACCCAGTTAGGAAAATTCCGTTGCATTGTATTCAAACCTTACTTATCGCAAGGACGAGTGTTCAAAGAAAAAGAAGGGATGACAGTGTGGATGACCGACGACAAAAACAGAATTCCTGTTCGTGCTCAAGCCGATATTATGGTAGGATCTATCAAAATGGATTTGAAAGGTTATAGAGGATTATCTAATCCTGTTGCATTGGTAGAGAAGTAAAAAAAATCACTGTAAAAAATATTAATTCTTACTTGCAGAAGTCCTTTGATTTTAAAAAATCAAAGGACTTCTTTTTTACACTAGATTATTTTTAACCAAATACTCTGCAATCTGAACTGCATTTGTGGCCGCACCTTTACGAAGGTTATCAGCAACGATCCACATGTTTAAAGTATTCGCTTGGCTTTCATCTCTGCGTAAGCGACCAACAAAAACTTCATCACGACCTTCTGCATGAATAGGCATTGGATAAATAGATTTTGAAGGTTCATCTTCAAGAATAATTCCAGAAGAATTTTTCAAAATACTTCTTACTTCATCAAGTGTATAGTCGTTTTGAAATTCAACATTTACAGCTTCTGAATGTCCGCCAATTACTGGAACACGAACCGTTGTTGCCGTAACTTTGATAGCATCATCGGCCATTATTTTACACGTTTCATGTACCATCTTCATTTCTTCTTTGGTATAACCATTCTCTAGAAACGAATCTATTTGTGGTAAAATATTTAAATCAATTGGATGTGCATAAACACGATCTACAGCAGTATCATTTCTTTCAGCCATAAGTTGTGCAACACCTTTTGCTCCAGTGCCACTTACCGATTGATACGTTGAAACAACAACACGTTTAATTTTAAATTTTTTATGCAGTGGATTTAAAACTAAAACCATTTGAATAGTGGAGCAATTAGGATTTGCAATAATCTTATCTTCTTTCGTTAGCACTTGCGCATTAATTTCGGGAACCACTAATTTTTTTGTTGGATCCATTCTCCATGCAGAAGAGTTATCAATTACTGTTGTTCCTGCAGCTGCAAATTTTGGAGCCCAATCTAAAGATGTTTGTCCGCCCGCAGAAAAAATTGCGATAGCTGCTTTAGCATTTACTGCATCTTGTAATCCTATCACTTTAAATGATTTTCCTTTATAAATAACTTCCTTGCCTATTGATTTTTCGGATGCTACTGGAATTAGTTCTGTGAGAGGAAAATTTCTTTCTGCAAGAATTTCCATCATTTTTGATCCTACTAAACCTGTTGCGCCAACGACTGCTATTTTCATAACGATAAATATAAACTAATTTGAATCACCTTCATACGATGCATTTATTGAATCGTTACCAAATCAAAAAATTTGAGATTGCAAAGAAATAATTATATTCGCATTAATTAACGTCAAAAATAAATTTTATACCATGAAAAAAATTCTCATGGTGACCGTGCTGACGTATTTTTTAAACATAAACATGTTACAGGCACAGGTCACCGAAAACTTCAATGATGGCGATTTTATCGCAAACCCTGCATGGACAGGCGATGGTACTCAGTTTACCATTAACAGTGGGCAATTGCAACTCAACAGCAGTGGCAGCGACTCCTCCCACCTCGTTACTAATTACAATTACCTGGGTGGTAATTACGAATGGGACTTCTGGCTAAAGCAGAATTTCTCGCCGTCATCTTCTAATTATGGAAGAATTTATCTCAGCAGTAATCAAGCAGATTTAGAAGGTTCGCTACAAGGCTATTTTCTTCAATTTGGAGAGAGCGGAAGTAATGATGCAGTGGAGTTGTTTCGGCAAGATGGATTCGTTATTAGCAGCGTTGGCAGAGGCATCAATGGTCAACTTGCAAATGGTTTCACAAGTAGAATGAAAGTAATTCGTGATACGTTAGGTAGATGGAGAATTTTCAGCAATTATTTGGGAGGAACAATTTTAACGCAAGAAATTAGTGGAACCGACAACAACTATTTGCCAGGAGGTTGGTTTGGATTTCGATGCAATTATACATCGAGTAATGCCACAAAATTTTATCTTGATGATATATATGTTGGGAAAGAAATTTTAGATACCCTTCCACCAAAAATTAGTAGCTTAACTGTTCTTGATAGTTTACATCTTGACATTCATTATAACGAGGCGTTAGATTCTGCTAGTGCAATTTCCATTAATCATTATCAACTTTTCCCAAATGGAGGAAACCCTTTGAGTGTTGTTATTGATAGTATTGATCCATCGCTAATACATTTAACATTATTTAATAATTTATCAATAGGAATCACCTATTCATTAATTGTAAATACGGTGGTTGATTTATCAGGTAACATTAGCATTAGTGATTCCATAGACTTTACATTTATTGAAACAAAAGAAGTCGTTCCTGGTGATATTGTAATCACAGAGATTATGGCAAATCCAACGGATGCTCCCTCGTTACCAAATGCAGAATATGTAGAAATTTATAATAGAAGTGATAATTATTTATCCACCAAAGATTGGAAAATTTATGATGCATCTACCTCTGTCATTCTGCCTGATGATACGTTAGCGCCAAAGTCATATCAAGCATATTGTACCTCTGCAAATTTATCGTTGTTTCAGCAAATGGGTTATACCAATATGAAAGGTTTAAGTTCGCTTCCAAGTTTAAATAACGATGGAGATAATATCGGTATAAAAGATAAAAACGGTAATGTTCTTGATCAGTTAAATTATAATTTGAGTTATTATCATAACGATTTAAAATCATCTGGTGGATGGTCGCTGGAGAGGATTGATAAAAACTTTCTCTGTGCCAACATTGACAATTGGAAGGCAAGTTCGAATTCGTCAGGTGGAACTCCAGGAATAAAAAATAGTGTCGAAAAATTATTTATTGATAATGTATCTCCTTATCTAATTCATGTTACAGTTTTAGATTCAGTTACTATTCGTTTGCATTTTAGTGAAGCAGTTGATACCACATTAGCGAAGTTGTCTACTAATTTTAATATTGATAAAAATATTGGAACACCGCAATATTCATACTGCGAATATATTGATGCATCAGTAATACGATTGAAGTTACAAAAGCAATTAGTTAGAAGTACAATTTATGAGCTAACTGTAAAAAAAGATTTGAGAGATTGCGCTGGAAATCCTACAGCAAAATATTTGTCTGCAAGTTTTGGGATACCCGATTCTGTGACTGCAAATGATGTTGTTATTAATGAAATATTGTTCAATCCGAAACCTGATGGTAGTGATTATGTGGAGCTCTATAATCGTTCTACAAAAGTGATCGATTTACATTCATTAAAAATTGCAAACGCTGATCCAATCACGGGAACTATTGGAAGTATTTATAACATCACAGCTGAAAGCAGATTGCTAAATCCGCAACAGTATATTGTTTTAAACGAAAACGATCTAGCTATTAAGAGTACATTTCATGTTAGTGATCCCAGAACCATTTTTGATTGTTCACTTCCTTCTTACAATGATGATGAGGGCGTTGCAGTTTTATTAAATTCAACATTGATAGCGATTGACAATTTCCATTATACCGACAAATTACATTTTGCATTGCTTACGGATGTTGAAGGCGTGTCATTAGAGCGATTAAACCCTAATCGTAAATCGAATGAAAACAGCAATTGGCATAGTGCTTCATCTGCAAGTGGTTTTGGTACACCAGGAAATAAAAATTCGCAATATTTTGAAGGATCGGAAACGCTATCTTTATTGACTGTTGAACCAGAATTATTTTCTCCAGATAATGATGGGAGCAAAGACAATGTTTCTTTCGCCGTGAAAGTGGATAAATCTGGATATTATGCAAGTGTAATAATTTTCAATTCGGAAGGAGTAAAAATTAAATCGCTTACGACAAACGAATTATTGGGAAATAATGCAATTTGGACATGGAATGGTATTGATGATGAAAATGCACTTTCACCAATGGGAATTTACATTGTTTACCTCGAAATGATTCATCCAGATGGGGAAGTTTTACATGACAAAAAACCGTTTGTTTTGGCTCATAAAATATAAACACCCTAAGACGAGATCTTTTTGAACAAAAAAAGATCTCGTTTTTTTCACCATCAAAAATGGCACATCCACCCTCATAAATTAAAATAAAGTAAATAAAATTTGCATATTTGAAATGGGACTTTTACCTTTATTCGTAAATAAAAAATCTCTCATGAATAAAATACTACTATTAATCGGTTTGATTTTTATTATTCAGCGCAGTGAAGCTCAAAACTCATTAGACGTTGGTTTTGCAAGTGGAGTCACGAATTACTTTGGTGATTTAGGAAATGACGAATTTTTTCAAGGAAGTTCTGTTCGTCCTGGAATAGCAATTACACTTCGAAATTTTATTTCGCCTAATCCTGTTTCTGGAAAAAAGTATTCCGCATTTAATATTGAAGCTCGCGCTAGTTGGCATCGCATAGGTTATGATGAAACAAAATCAGTAAACGGAAAAAGTGGTGGGGAATTACGAAATTACGGACGAGGATTAAATTTCAGAACAGACATCTTCGGCGTATCAACACATTTGAGCTATACGTATTATCCTAATCGTCGTTTACCATTGTATAAGCAAAGTGTTGCGTTGTTTGTTTTTACAGGTGTTGGTGTGTATTATGGTCGCCCAAAAGCTGATTTATTTCGTGGTTCGATAGATATGAAAAACCGATATTATTTTTGGTCGGATGGAACAGTGCGTGATGCGGATCAATCAACAGGAGAAGGAAATGTGATTGAGAAAGATGGCAAATATGAAACTGATTTGATTGATTGGCATACAGAAGGGCAAGGAGCTGTTTCAGATTCTAAATCGAACAATAAGTTAAATTCTCCTTGGCATATTGGATTTCCAATTGGTGGAGGTTTTAGATATGGCATTAATAAAGCAGTAACTTTTTCTATTGAGTTTGGATATTATAAATTCCTTACAGATTATTTAGATGATGTTAGCGGTTCGTATGCTACCTATAAACAAATTGAACAACGCTATCCGAACAATCCTCAACAACAAGAAATTGCGAAATATATTTCTGATCCAACTGGCAAAGGAACGAACGGTGAAGCAGGTGCTTTTACAAGCAGAAGAGGCAATCCAAAATTAAAAGATTCTTATAGCTTTATCAATATGGAAATTGCCTATAAGTTTAATTGGAATCCTAAAAAGTTAACAGCAATGTTTGCTAAGCGATAAGATTCGAAATAAATATAAATGGTTAGTAGAAAATTATTTTAATTTACTTAATTCATTGACTAATTTAATTGTTGGAACTATAAACGGTATAATTGATTCTAATATTTTTATCATTCGCTTGTTTTGAAGAAATTACAATTGTCTTTTCTTGAAGGAAACTTTGTTTCATCATTCCGCTAATTGCATCACTAAAAAAAATCCTATCAATTTTGTTGGTACTTCAACTAATAAAAAGAGAAGCAGATCTAATAAATTATTAGATTACATTTTCATACTAGTTTTAAAATTGAAATTTTTATTTGATTACAAATGCTGTACAAGTATTTTATTGTTAGATAGCATTTTATTTTCATTTATAATTTGAACTATATAAATACCATTTGCCCAATTCTTACAATCTATTTTGGTTTCGATTGCGTTCATGTTTGCATCTACATTATAAATAAAACGACCTTGAATATCTCTAACCAAAACTTGAGTTTTACCGCTTTTTATTGGATTTAATACACTAAAAAAATCATTAGCTGGATTTGGATAAATTGAAATCGCATGACTCGCTGAGTTTTCGTTAATACCAACATTTGTACTATAAAGATTTGTTTCCCAAATACCACGACCATAAGTAGCGATTCGTAATTTATTAGCTGGAGAATATATTGCAAAATCTGTTACAGTTACAGCAGGTAAACCATTGTTGTATGCCACCCAATTGGCGAGTGAATCATTTTTATAATAAACACCTAAATCAGTACCTACATAAATTCCATTGGCACTTGATGGTTCATAAAAAAGACAATTCGCTGGAACATTAGGAAGCGTCCCACTAACATTTTGAAAAGTAATTCCTCCATCAATACTTTTAAAAACTTTGCTTCCAAAACCTGCTCTACTCACCCAAAGTGTATTAGGTTGAGAAGGGTGAACAAGAATTGCAGTAATTCGATTTGTTCCGGCAAGTGTGGTAGAATTCCAAGTAGTTCCCGCATTTGATGTTAAATATAAAACATTACCACTACTCGCATAAATAAATTGAGAATCAGAAGGTGCGATTGCAAGAGCTTGCAGTGTACTTCCAGAACTTCCTGCTAATAAATTATTGCTTATTGCAGACCATGAATCTCCACGATTTGTTGATTTATAGACTTCAGTATAACCAGCAAAAATTGTTGTTGAATTTTGTGGATTCAAGGAATATGGCGTTACCCAATCACCAACGTAATCAATTCCAAAATTATCTTTTGGTGTAATATCATGATATACATCTAAAGTCCATTGATCCAAAGAGCGATATAATTTTCCAAATGTATAGGTAGTATAAATTGTATTATCATTATTGGGATCTACAGCAGTTTCCATTGCATCTCCCCCGTTGGTAGCAAGCCAATTACCTGTAGAAACACGCTTTCTTCCACCATTATCCTGCGTTCCTCCAATTACAAAATCTGAATTCGTTTGCGAATTTGCAACAGAATAAAATTGAGTAATAATAAGATGGTTTGATAATTCTTGCCATGTATTTGAATTCGTATTTAATTGATAAAGGCCTCCATCATTATTAAAATAAATAGTATTCGGTGTTAAAGGATTGAATGAAATATTATGTAAATCGGCATGTACTTCTGGCAGAGGTGGTGAATTGTACCAAATAGTAATGTTCGTCCATGTTACACCTGCATCAGTAGATTTTGCAACATCAACATTACCACAATACATTTCTGTGGCATTAATTGGAGATATAAAAAAGGCTCCGTTTCCTGGTGCATTCGAGGATTTTAAATTAAATGTAGTACCAGAATTAGAAGACCTATACACTTGATTATTCACAGAGCAATAAACAGCAACAACACTTGGATTTGCCGGAGTAACTGCAAGTTTTAGAAAATTATAATTCGTATTAAAATTTGTAATTTTTGTAAATGATGTAGCCGAATTATTCGAATAATAAATTTCACTTGATCCCCAATAATTGTCAACACTAATATAAAGTTCAGAACTAGATCCCGGCTTAAATTTTATGTCATTAATTGATCCAGCATAGATGAGATTGAATGTCGATCCACCATTAGTTGATTTGTATAATCCACCAGTGCTCGCAACATAAATAATTGATGAATTACCTGGCTCAAATTCCATTTTATAAATTGCCTTTTGTGCCGACAATTGCCAAACCAATCCAGTTGGATTCCATGTTAATCCACCATCAATACTTTTATAAACACCTGCGTTATAATTCCACCAACCAACGGCATCTCCAGA
>JAYVOC010000183.1:0-3911 GCA_043758125.1 Bacteroidota bacterium
GGCACACTCACAATGATAATTTAGCAGTCATCGATCGAAATACTTTACGAGCAGTTGGCCAAACGTTATTGAAAGTTGTGGCGGAGGAAAAGTAGAACATAGAGTGAGAAGATAAAAGTTGTTGAACAGAAATTGATTGGGACAGATTTGATGACTTTATAATCTCTTAAGAAAAGGAGACTGTGGGTTGCGAAACATTAAATTTTAACTGAGCAAAGTTATTACTCTTGTAAATCCCATTCGCTTCCCATTGGCACACTCACAATGATAATTTAGCAGTCATCGATCGAAATACATTACACGCTGTTGGACAAACGTTAATGACCGTGATCTTTAGGATTTATTTTTCATTATAAACATACGGATAATAGCATAAGCCAGATTATTCTGCTGTCTTCTTGAAAATATTAAAAGACGAGTATGGTCAGTTTTATTTTCGAATTTCAATTCTTTTTTAATAAAAATTATTACTTTAGTTTTAAAATTAGCGGTATCTTTTAAATGTGGATAGATCTTAGAAAGTGGCGCTATTGACTGAGGTGAGAAGAGGAATGTTTAATAACCATATTTTTTAATTTTTATATAAAACCAATCAGATGAAAAAAATCTTACATTCATATTCTGAATATTATTTTCTTTTTCTTTAGTTACATTTAAAGCTACTGAATTCACATCCCAGACTGATCTTACTACGGATGCAACGAATTTCATTGGGCTACTAAACAAGGAAGCATAGGAGGAGTTTTGAAATTCAAAGGAGGAGCAGTTTTCATAAAAGCCAGCTCTGTAGTTATAAACTGATTTTAATCAAAAGGCCAAAGAAAGCCTCTTTGGCCTTTACTTTTACATGGCATCAAAAAACATATTTCTGTTCTTTATTATATTAAATTTTCATCTTTGTTATTCGCAGGGAAATGAAAATCTGCTTCGGAAAGTATTCGAAAAGGTAAATGATGTAGCGGCATCAGATAAGTCTTTCAAGGTCGATTATATATGGAAACAAAAACCTTTGTATTCTCCTAAAGAATTTTCTTCGCCGGTTTCTTTGTATGCAGATAAAACTATTATTAACGATGATTCTATTGCATCTTTTGTTTTGATTTTCAATCTTGGATTCCAGTATTTTTGCAATGATAATTTGTGTAAATCGAACAATGCAAATGATATTTCTTGTTTTGTAAAAGACACTCTGAATTACTTTACGAACTTTGATCTGATCACTAAATCACTACAGCTTTTTCCTCCGCTTGTAAAATTTCCTGCACTAGCGCTCAACAATGAGAAAATCAAAAACTATTCAATAAAGGAAGAAAAGATTTTTTCAAGAAGTACATATACTGTTACTTATTCTGATTCTTCACCCGATGGATCCTATGATTCTATAAATGTTTACATTGATAAAGATTCGAACCGGATAACGAAATTTCGGAGAGCCATGTACGATTCAGAAGCGGCGGATTTTGAATATAAGATTTTTGATTCAATAGAATACTCAAGAGTTAATTCTGGAACAGTTTCAGCAATGAAAGACTCACTCATCAATGGCAAAACAAAAACTATTTATGACCCCTACAGCGATCTGAACAAAATTGTAAGTGATACCTTAATTGAATTTCCTGAACTGGATGCAAATGATGTTAACGGTAATCCGTTTTCATTTTCCTCTTTGACTTCAAAATATGCGTTAATTGATTTTACATATTCATCTTGCTATTATTGTTTAAAGTCAATTCCATTATTAATTGAACTCCGAAATAAATTTTCGAAGAGGGATTTATCTGTACTGGCAATAGATCCTGTTGACTTCGATCACCTTACTTACAGTGACAGTCTCTTCAGAAAGAAAGGCGCTGATTATCCAATATTTTATGAAAAATCAAAAAAAGTAAAAGAAAGAATTAGCGTATATCCGACATTGTATTTAATGAACGTGCAAGAAAATAAAATTCTAAGAAGTTATGTCGGTTATAATGATGATATACATAAGAGAGTTTTGAATGATATTGAGAGTATAATCGGCAGATAAAACAATTTATAAATGAGTGATTTATTACTTTATTTCAATTGAAAAAATCATTATGTGTTTTACTTTTAATATTTGTGCTTTGGCATTTATCATGTTTTGGGCAAAACAAAAACCAGGTCAGCATTTGTTTTGGTTTTAATAAAGCAGCGCTAGAGTCAGTTGATATTTTTAAAATAGACAGTATCATATCACGGTTGAATATAGTTGGTGCAAGCATTGAAGCAAATAGTGATACTGTTGGTTCGATTAGCTTTAACCGTTCACTTTCTTTTAAACGTGCTCATGTCATTAAGGAATATCTCTTGTCTCGAAAAATAATGTCCAGCATTATAGAGGTAAAAGCAAATGGAGAGGAATTTGCAACTCATTCGAATCAGGATTTGAACAGATGCGCTAAAGTTATTTTTTATTCAGGAGAAGTAAAATCAGAATCAAATGCTTCGTCGCTTCCTGAAGATTTATCTTATATTAAAGTTGGTTCTTTTTTAAGGATACCTAATTTAAATTTTTATCCTGGCAAACATAAGTTGCTCCCGGGATCCTTTAAAACTCTTGATCAGTTGTTCAGAATTTTAAATAGAAATAAAAATATTGAAATCGAACTCGACGGACATATTTGTTGTTTACCAGAAAAAGAGGAAGATGGCTATGATGACGATACAAGAACGGATAGCTTGTCCCTTAACCGTGCGAAGGAAGTGTATGAATACCTCGTTGAATTAGGAATTGAAAAGAATCGTCTTTCATATAAAGGCTATGGCGCGAAGAAAAAATTGGTAAATGAAGATTCGGAAAGCGCTAGGTCTATAAACAGGCGTGTGGAAATAAAAATTATAAAAAATTAAGGTTACGAGTAATGAACAAATTCCGTTCATTCTTTCTAATTTATTTATAATTTCTAAAAAATCATCCATGAAGTAAACAATTACTTCATGGATGATTTTTATACTTATTGAATAACCAACGTTATTTCATCTCTAACAACTCCATCACACACAAGTCGAACAAAGTAACTACCAGGAGTGAAATTTGAAACACTAATAACTTGGCTTGTTAAAGTTGGGTCAATGATATAATTATTACTTGAAGTTGTATATGGTTGAATTATTGAAACATAAGCTGAAGTAGCTTTTTTGGCTTGATAATTTATTGTAATCAGATCAATTGCTGGATTTGGTGAAACTTCTTTAATCTCATATTCTTTCGTTATCGAAACTCTCTCATTACATGATAATCGAAGTAAGGTGTGTTTTCAACCTTATCAGTGAGGAAATTAAAACTCAAGGCAATCGTGCTAATTTCTTTTGCCTTATATGCTAAATTTGAGAAACATTAAATTGAATTTGTGCAGAGTCGCTACTCTTATAAATTCTGTTAGCTGCTCCAAAATTAAAAACACCGACAAAATTCAGTGGTGTAACAACTGGTACCGGAATATCCACTTGGACTTGTTGTCTTGCAAAATACCAAGTCTTCAACTGGGCATGTGCGTTATCAATTAGAAATGATAGCGTGATGCAAAATGCTAAAATAATTTTTCGTTTTTTCATGGAGTTGATTTTAAAGGGTTACAATAAATTTTATAGTTTGTAAAGATTTCTCATCAGTAAAAAATGAAATGAAATATATCCCTGGGTTTATTCCGAATAAATCGATTTCATTTTGCTGGCTTTCTAAAAGTCCAACTTTAATTAAATTTCCGAGTGCATTATAAATTCTGAAAGAAAAACTCTTTGATTTATTTTCAGAATTATAATCAATATGAATGGTACCAGCCGTAGGATTTGGGTAAAGAATGTAAGATCGATTTTCACTTAAAGTGGGTACAGTATTTAGTAAATCGCCAAGACTATCAACTTTAAGTAAATAAGCTACTGAAACTACA
>JAYVOC010000184.1:0-2053 GCA_043758125.1 Bacteroidota bacterium
ATACTTTTCCAGCAATTTTTATATCCTGAGCTTGAACGATAATGCTTTGCAGCATACAGATAATTATTAATAAAAATCTATCTTTTATTTTAAATGATTTCATTTTTTTATGTTGTAATAATTTAACATTGTTAGATGATCTACAGATTTAATTTCTATAGATTTAAAAAATCTAATTTATTTCAAATTAAAAAAACACAATGTTGAATAATAATTTCATGGTTACAATTCTCTTGATGAATATCAAGAGGCAAAAAAAACTTATCTTCATTAAAGTAATAAGCAAATAGTTGATGATTAATAAAAGTAAAATTATTGACTAGAGAATGATCCAAAAATAATTTATAATCAAGATTTGATGAATGGTAAAGTGGAATATTAAAATATGCATTTATATTGAGGCAACAGGATGATTTGTTGGAAGTAAAAGATTCGGCACTTAAATCTTTTATCATATTACATTTTTCGACTGCATTAGTTGATTTTGAACAACAGCACCCTGTAATAGCATCCGTATTTTCTTTCGATTCGCAAGATACATTCGACATTTTTGCTTTTTCAATACATAAATGAACGGAATAAACTGATCCCAAGCTACCCAATAAAAGGACAGTGATGAAGAGATAAGATAAGAGATTATGCTGCAAATATTTCATTCTAAGCAAAGATATGGCTAATATGTTCGAATTATTCGTTTAATGATATGTTTATAGATCTAAATTGATTGAAAAAACAATGGATTTGCTATTTTTACACTTTAAATAAATAATTACGTTTCTTATATGAGCTTGATAGCAGACATCCATGCACGTGAAATTTTAGATTCGCGTGGAAACCCGACGGTTGAAGTTGAAGTAATTACACAAGATGGTATTTTAGGAAGAGCTGCCGTTCCTTCTGGTGCATCAACAGGAAAACACGAAGCTGTTGAAATTCGCGACAATGACAAAAATCGATTTGGAGGCAAAGGTGTTTTAAAAGCAGTGAATCATGTAAACACTGTTATCGCAGAAGAATTAAGAGGTATGTCAGTACTCGATCAACTTGCATTGGATAATGCGATGATTAACCTCGATGGAACGGAAAACAAATCAAGGTTAGGAGCGAATGCCATTCTTGGTGTTTCTCTTGCATCTGCGAAAGCGGCAGCAGCTGGATCGGGAATGTCGTTATTCAAATATGTTGGTGGTGTAAATGCACATCTTTTACCATTGCCCATGATGAATATTCTTAATGGTGGTGCACATGCTGATAACCGAATTGACTTTCAAGAATTTATGGTAATGCCTGCGGGTGCAAAGAGTTTTTCTGAGTCGTTGAGAATGGGAACGGAAGTATTTCATACTTTAAAAAAAGTTTTAAAAGATAAAGGCTTAAGTACGAATGTTGGTGATGAAGGCGGATTTGCTCCCAACTTACAATCGAATGAGGAAGCTATTCAATGTGTAATACAAGCAATAGAGCAGGCTGGTTATAAACCTGGTCATGATATGTGGATTGCAATGGATGCTGCAAGCACAGAATTTTACGACGAAGAAAGTGGTATGTATATTTTCAAAAAATCAACAGGCGACAAATTAACTTCTTCTCAAATGGTAAGTTTTTGGAAAGACTGGTGTTCAAAATATCCTATAATTTCTATTGAAGATGGTTTGGCTGAAGATGACTGGAAAGGATGGGCAGAATTAAATGCTGCTATTGGTGATAAGGTTCAAATTGTTGGTGATGATTTATTTGTTACCAATGTTAAACGTTTATCACGAGGGATTGAAGAAAAATCTGCTAACTCCATTTTAATAAAGGTTAACCAGATAGGTACTTTGAGTGAAACGATTTCTGCTGTTTCAATGGCGCAACAAAATTCTTTTACTGCTGTGATGAGTCATCGCTCAGGCGAAACAGAAGATTCTACAATTGCCGATTTAGCAGTAGCTTTGAATACTGGCCAAATAAAAACAGGTTCAGCATCTAGATCAGATAGAATAGCCAAATACAATCAACTATTGCGAATTGAAGAAGAATTGGGAAATAGTGCAGGCTTTAGTGGCTTAAA
>JAYVOC010000185.1:0-2620 GCA_043758125.1 Bacteroidota bacterium
GCAAATCCGCGATCTTTAAAGCCACACTTTAAAGAAAGAATTTTAAAACAAGCGATATATGCTTGAAAAGGATGTTGCCAACATAGAAAATTGTCTTTATGCTATTGGGCATATTGAAGAATATTTGGCGAATACCCATAGCATTGAAGATTTAGAGAACGACTCAAAAACTTACGATGCTGTTACTATGAACTTTGTAATTATTGCCGAGTCGTGTGCGCGATTATCTGAAGAATTGAAAAGCAGGCACAGCGAGGTAG
Organism: Bacteroidota bacterium; assembly: GCA_043758125.1. GTDB lineage: Bacteria > Bacteroidota > Bacteroidia > AKYH767-A > OLB10 > JANXSD01. The sequence goes on from JAYVOC010000185.1 coordinate 261, forward strand.
ATTGGGATGGAGTAAGAAGATTTCGTAATTACTTGGCCCATGATTATTTTGGGGTGGACATTTATGTGGTTTGGAATTCTATTACTATCAGTTTGCCGATGCTGAAAGAAGGTTTGAAGAAAATTTTAGAAAATCAATAGCAGTGTTACAAAACAAATAGAGTTGTCATTGCGAGGGCTTTTCAAATAAAAAATAAATTAGACATTATACATCATAAGATTTTATTAAGCGGCTAATCTGAGATTATGTAAACCGCAAGCCACTTGCATTGACAAATCTATCATTCCTTCTCTATGATTTCTAAAAATGTCTTTTACAATTCGCAGTCTTTTTACTCCGCAAATGGCGTGTTCTACTCGCACTCTTTTTCTTGCTTGTATTGTGTTTACGTTTTTCTGTTCTTCAGTCAGTCTATTCAGTTTTGAGTTTTTATACGGTTGTTTCACTTTAGTATTTTTTGGATAATGTCCAATGAACCCGCTATCTTGCAGTAGTATCGTTTCGTTTTCAAACTGTAATGGTTCTTCATCGGCTATTTTCTTATCATGCATCTTTCCTTCGTACGTTTCGCTTAGGAAAATAATTTTTCGTTGCATGTTTACCAAGAGATTGTTTTTTACCGTATGTCGTTTTTTTTACCGCTATAATATTCTTTTTGGGTGTCGTTATCTTTAGGACGCTGAATGGGGCGTTCGGTTCCATCAATAATCACTGTTGTTTCGTCTTTTAATTTTCGCTTTGCCTTTATCGCATTTCGGGCTGGTAATAATCCTAATTCATCTAACGCATCATTCAATATCGGCAGCAATATTTTGAGCCAACGGTTGCATTGTGGTTGGTGCATATCAAACATACTTGCCTGCACTTGTTGTGTGGGGTAGTTTTTGATATAAGTCAATATGAAAAACAATTTGTCTTCTGCTTCCGGCAGTTTATCGCTTGCCTTTTGGCTTTGGTTGCGTTGTCGCAGTACTCCGGACAAATTGTATTTGCTGTAACGCTTTTCAAATTGATGTTCAAATGCAGGTAGCAATTTATCGAATTGAGAAAGGGTTAACCCTGTTAAGCTGCGCATAACGCCTTCGCTTTGCTTGATTTTTGAATATGATAGTCCCATTTGGAAATCAAAATTCACCCCATTTTACAGCCTTTTATATCCCTTTTTTCGACATGGTATGTTGAACTGTCTATATTCGCTTATGATGTATAATGTCTAATAAAGAAAGCGAAAGCGAGATTAAAAAATTAATAAAGTCCAGCACTCCTATTATAAGCAAGCGGTTTAGAGCTTTGCTAATTTTTAAACGATATGAGAAGACAGGCATATCAAAGCGGGAAGTTGCCAATGAGATTGGCGTCAATCACAATAGTGTTCAAACATGGCGCTCTGCTTATATATCCGGAGGAGTTAAACAACTAAAATTACATTCTAATATTGGCTACAAGCCTTGTCTAATTATCGGTGATGAACGAGCAGCCTTGGAAAAAAAATTAAACGATCCAAGTAATGGTATTGTAGGATTTGTTGAACTTTTAGATTGGTTTAATAAGACATTTAATACTGATATAAATTATAAAACATTCCATGGATTTGTTGTGAGGAAATTTAAAGCTAAAATAAAGGTGGCAAGAAAAGTTCATGTAAAAAAGGACATAGAAGCTGTTGAGACTTTTAAAAAAACTTCGATCAGATCTGCAAAAAAATTATCGCAGAAAACAAAAAAGAAAATCAAACAGTAAATTTGTATTGCCAAGATGAAAGCCGTTTTGGATTGTTTACAAGAAATGGAAAAGGATTAACAGCAAAGGGTGTTAAGCCCGTTTGTAATTTTCAGCAGGTCTTTAAATCGCTGTATTTGTTTGGTGCATTCTCTCCTATAACAGGTGAACATTTTGAATTGGAAATGCCATATTGTAATACCGAAACCTTTCAAGTATTTTTAGAAAAATTCTCTGAATTAAATCCAACTGAATTAAAAATTATGCTGCTTGATAATGGAGCCTTCCATAAAGCTGAACGGTTAGTAATACCCGAAAACATTATCTTACTCTTTATCCCTCCATACTCACCCGAACTAAATCCATCAGAAAAAATATGGTGGAAAATGAAAAGAGCTTTTACTGGAAAACTTCATAAAACACTTGATAATGTTAGTGAGTTCATTACTAATGAGGTTAATATTTTAACTAAAAGCGAAATTAAAAGTATTTGTGGTTTTGAGTATCTTTTTTCGTGCGATTATTGGTCTAAAACATATTGAGTAATGGTATAAAGTACCTGAATCATTTTATAAATCAAAAGCAAATAAACCTTATATTGATTTAAAATTTGTTGACTTATTTGGAAGTTCTATCATTGT
>JAYVOC010000186.1:0-2151 GCA_043758125.1 Bacteroidota bacterium
TCTTTAAGTAAAGAGGAAAGAAGTGAAATTTTCGGCTATATCTGTCACAAGTACAAATTGCATTTAAACACATTAGACGAATTATTCTTTACTTCCGAAAGAGAATCAAAAAAGATAATTCAAAAAATACTTGAACATTCAGATAACCATAAAGTTCTTCGCGCAATAAATTTTTTAAGATACATAACAGATGTATTACGAGACATGATCCACAATCGTGGAATTGTTGTAACGTTTAGCGGAGTTGATGGTGCTGGAAAATCAACATTATTAGAAAGTGTTCGCGATAGCTTACAGATGAAATATCGACAACGCGTAAAGGTTTTACGTCATCGTCCATCATTACTTCCAATTCTTAGTTCCATTAGTTATGGAAAAAGGAGTGCAGAAATGAGAACAACAAATCAGCTACCACGACAAGGAAGTAATACAAGTAAGTTAAGTTCATTGATTCGGTTTCTATATTATTATTTAGATTATTTATTCGGACAATTTTACATTTATTTTAAATATACATTAAGAGGTTACACTGTATTGTATGATCGGTATTATTTTGATTTTATTATTGATTCGAAACGATCAAATATTGTTTTACCGAAAAGCTTTCTTCGCTTATTTTATTATTTTCTTTTTAAACCGAATGTAAATGTATTTCTGTATGCTGCTCCTGAAATTATTCTTAGCCGTAAACGTGAATTAAGCAGTATTGACATTCAAAATCTAACCGCTGAATACAAGGAGTTGTTTGAAGACCTTAGTAAATCAGGAAGTAAACAACAATATATGGTCATTAATAATACCGATCTTAATCATACACTCGATCTTGTAATGAAAGAATGTATTTCGGCAACACTTTGAAATAATTTAACATAAATTATATCCATGAAACGTCAAAATTTTACAGCACCAAATCAAAACACTGTTCAATCAAGTTATGAAAAGCCTGTTATCGATAGATTACTGGGACGCACAACTTTAAAGTGGGAGTGTGATGATGGTCATATTGAAAAATTGAAAGCTAGCTTACGTTTTACGGATTACGAGGGAAATTTCCCTTCACTTTATAGTGTATCTCGATTGCCGTATATTATGAAGACGTATATGCAAGCACGTACTTCTCCAATCATGAAAAATCCTGTCCCTTTTATTGTTCTAGATGCTATAAAATATTTGTCCGGTATTGTTCGACCTGGTATGAGAGTTTTAGAATTAGGAGGTGGAAATAGTTCGTTATGGTTTTTGGATAAAGGAGTTAATCTTGTTACTTACGAACATAATATCGAATGGGCTCAAATGATTATTTCAAAGGTGCATTCTAATCCAGAAAAATACAATGAAAGTAGATTCAATCTAAATGTTATGCAGGGCAGTGATACCATCACAGATCTTAAACGTTTAGATGATGAATATTTTGACATCGTTTTAATTGATTCAATGAATGATTTTACACGACGTAATGATTGTATTCGCGCAGCACTTAAAAAAATCAAACCAGGCGGCTGGTTAATATTAGATAATAGCGATAATCCAGTAAATTGGAATGGAGCTAATTTATTGGAAGGAAAAGAAATGCATAAATTTTCAGGATTTTCCCCGATGGCATTCTTTGTTTGTCAAACAACATTTTGGAAAATTTAATATGCTAAAGTGTCTTGTAACATACCTTGGGAGAAAAAAAAATCCATCATTCACACTTGATAAAAATGTGGATGATGCAATGATGTTTTCTTTTCTATGGTCGAAAACAATGGCTCTTTTACGTGGATTAAAGATGATTAATATTTTTAGTCCGAATAAATTTATTTTCCTTGGGAGCAATGTAAATATTATTGGGAAAAAGTTTTTTCATTATGGTAAAGCCATACAAATCGGTGACAATGTTCAAATTATTGCCAATGGTAATCAAGGTTTTTTTATTGACGATCACTCATGGATTGGCGGTAATTCTTTTTTGAAAGTTTCATTCTCTTTCAAAGAACTAGGAGAATTTATTAGAATTGGTAAGCACGTTGGTATTGGCGAATTCGCACATTTAGGTGGAGCAGGAGGATTAACAATCGATGATGATTGTATCATCGGACCCTATTTTAGTTGTCATCCGGAAAACCATTCATTTAATGTGAATGATGAATTGATACGACTTCAACCTGT
>JAYVOC010000187.1:0-8710 GCA_043758125.1 Bacteroidota bacterium
CTTCCGGCTTCTCAAAAAGATAAACAGCATTTCCTTCGCCTTCCGATTTTCCCATCTTACCATTACCATCAAGACCAGGAATTTTCACTAAACTTTCGCCAAAATTAAATGCCACTGGCTCCGGAAAATAATCAACATGATACATTCTATTAAAACGATTTCCAAACTGGCGTGTCATTTCTAAATGTTGCTCCTGATCTTTACCAACGGGAACTTTTGTTGCTCGATGAATTAAAATATCGGCAGCCATTAAAACTGGATACGTTAATAATCCTGCGTTAATATTATCGGGATGCTTTTTAACTTTTTCTTTGAATGTTGTTGCACGCTCTAACTCGCCCATGTAGGCATTCATGTTTAGCAACAAATAAAGTTCTGCTGTTTCTGGAATATCACTTTGCACATACAGTGTACATTTTTCTGGATCTAATCCGCAAGCAAGGTATTCGGCAAACACCTTACGCACATTTTGTCGAAGGTTTTCTGGTGTTGGATGCGTTGTTAATGAATGGTAATCTGCAATAAAAAAGAAGCAATTATTTTCTTCCTGCATGCGAACGAAATTCTTCATCGCGCCAAAATAATTTCCCAAATGAAGATTTCCCGTGCTTCTTATTCCACTAACAACTGTTTCCATAGGTGCAAAGTTAACGAAAAGCCCTAATTTTGCATTGTGAAACAACTCTCTTTCTGGGCTCGCCGCATTTGGTGCGGATGGTTTTTCCTCAGTGGCCTACTATCATTTCTGTTATTGTATCCATTCTTCCTTGTATTATTGACAAGAGAAAAATGGTTCCCTTATGTTTTTCAATTGAAAAAAATATGGGCGCATTGGATTCTTTTCTCCTGTGGCATTCGTTATAAATTAGAATTCGAAGCGCCAATCGAAAAAGGTCAAGCATATATGATTTGTCCGAACCATAGCTCCTATTTAGACATCGTTTTAACCAACATTGCCTTTCCAAATTATTTCCATTTTATGGGGAAAGCAGAATTATTGAAAATGCCTTTGCTCAATATTTTCTTTAAAAGGATGAATATCACTGTTAATAGAGGTAGCATCACCGATTCACATAAAGCATTTAAGAGAGCAAACCGAGATCTTAAAAAAGGAATTAGCATTGCCATTTTTCCTGAGGCGACGATTCCGGAGTGTTCTCCAAATTTATCAGCCTTTAAAAATGGAGCGTTTAAAATTGCCATTGAGCAGCAAGTTCCAATTGTGCCAATTACTTTTTTAGATAATTGGTTTATTTTTCCGGATACAAAAGCTGAACGTTATGTTGTTCGTCCTGGCTTATCGCGGATAATTGTTCATAAGCCGATTTCTACTGTGGGAATGACGGAAGATGATGTTTCAAAATTAAGAATGCTTGTGTTTAACTTGATACAAAAAACACTTTCTGAACGTGGAGATTTTGATCGAAAAAGAGGGCTTTGCAAAAATTAGTTTGTACCAATGCAAAAAGGTTCCATTTTCATAGAACCTTTTCACACCCTAAAATGTAAGATTTTCTTAAGTAGTAACAGGAATACAGAATTCTTCGAATGCTGCGATTAAATTTTCTGCAATCATTTCTGATGAATGTCCTTCGATATGATGACGCTCGATAAAGTGCACCAAAACACCATCTTTAAATAATCCCATGCATGGCGATGAAGGTGGATAAGGGAGAAGATATTTACGCACTTGCGCCACTGCTTCTATATCCTGACCAGCAAAAACTGTAACTAAATGATCTGGTTTGATTTCACTTTTTTGAAGTGCTGTTTTAACACCTGGACGAGCAGCACCTGCAGCACATCCACAAACAGAATTCATCACTAACAAGAGTGTTCCTTTGCTATTTGGAATAGCTTGATCTACGTCGTTAGGAGTTCTTAATTCAGTAAAACCTATGCTTGTTAATTCATTGCGCATCGGTGCGCATAATTGTTCTGGATATGGCATAATAATATTTTTTAAAATTCTTTTGCAAAGGTACAAAGACCTAGCATCCAAAAACAAAAAGACTTGTAATACTATTGCTTATTTTGAATCATTTTAGGCAAACTATCGTAGTATCATTGTTCCATAATCATTCAACACGCTATGAAAACAAAGGCTACAACAACAAACGATCTTCGCGATGCCTTTCCGATAATCCGGATTGGTTACGACAAGCGATTGATCGGATCAAACTTAACGGCACTACCTCTTTTAGGAGATTGGAAATGTCGTCAAGGTAACAAGCTTCCTACTGGGCTTTTGAAGGCATACCCAGAAATTGAGTACGCCTTTAATGAACTCACTCCTACTCTGTGCAAAGTACACTTTGGCGAGCTGCAAATTTGGTTCGACTTAGTCCCCTTTCCTGAGGCAGGTTATGTAGGAATGTATGGCTTCCATATCGAATCATTGGTACCGGATGTCAATCATAAAAAGCTTCGGATGGCCGCATAGCGGTTAGACTGTTGGTTGGTTTGAAGGGAACAGTTGGCTTAATTGTCGACTGTTCCTTCATTTTTTTTAATAGGCCAATCCCGTTAAATTGACGGGACAAGTTGTGCTAGTGTGCCAATCCCGTTAAATTGACGGGACAAGTTGTGCTAGTGTGCCAATCCCGTTAAATTGACGGGACAAGTTGTGCTCATGCAGAAGGAAAGGGTTTTTAGGTGGTAAATTTTTCCATTTTAATTCTGATTTCTTCATCAGATAGCTCTCGGATTTGAATTCTTCATTGATGTAATATGCCTGTAAGAAAAAGCTGCAGAATTATTGAACATGGATAAAATAAAAGCGTAATAATACCCGAAACCAAACATCAAACCATTAAACCGATTAAATTAATTATTTAGAGATTACTACACAAAGTATGAGCAGTCAAACATTGAATGAGTCTGTAATTGGTTCTGCAAAAGCAGGTGCCTCCAAGTATAATAAAGTACTGTTGATAGATGATAATTCACTTGATAATTTTGTGAATAAAAAACTGCTCGAATCGATAGGATTTGCACAAGAAGTAACTGCATTTCTGTCGCCTGTCGAAGCATTGGATTTCATCAAAAACGCGAAGCACACAGAATTACCAGAAGTGATTTTTTTGGATATTAATATGCCTGAGATGGATGGATTTCAGTTTCTTGATGCATTTGCATTATTAACTGAAGTAACGCAAAATCAATGTAAAATCATTATGCTTTCAACGTCAGAAAGTTTCAAAGATTTGAACCGTGCAAACAAAAATCGTTTCATTAAAAAGTTTTTAAATAAGCCTCTTACAGCACAAACAGTTCAAGCAATCAACGTGTAGTTTATCGTTTTGCTTTAAAGTATTCGCTTAATAACATTCCACATTCTTCTTCCATAATACCACCAGTAATTTGAGTTGTAGGATGCAATACTTCTGAAGCAAGTTTTTTATATCCTCTTTTTGTATCGTAGGCACCAAAAACTATTCTTGTAATTTGTGTCCAGTAAGAAGCTCCAGCACACATTGGGCAAGGTTCTAAGGTGACGTATAAAGTACAATCTTTCAAATATTTTCCTCCTAAATGATCTGAAGCTGCGGTGAATGCCATCATTTCAGCGTGTGCTGTAACATCATTTAGTCGCTCCACCATATTATGTGTTTTTGCTAGAACAATTCCATTCGCAACAATTACAGCTCCTATTGGAACCTCATCGGCATCAAAGGCCTTTTTTGCTTCCGCAATTGCCATCCGCATAAAATAAGCATCGTTTAGAATCGTATCCATCACCACAAAGATATTTTAATTTGAAAATTTGTTGGTTGGAATTCTGGATAGTTATCGGGATTCAAAACTGTCAATCTTTAATTTAAACCATATCAACGATGTATTTGCCCTTCTAACCTGAAGGGGTCGAATACGAATAGAAAAAAATGAGTTCCTTTGATCGACCCTGAAGGGGTCGAATGTTTATGCAGAGAATGTTTATGCAGAGAATGTTTATTATCTTATTTTTGAGACCGAAATGGCGAAAAAGCTAATAACATTGCAATTTGAAGAGGATTATGATTTTCTCTTATTGGGGATATTCTGTGCTTATCGCGACTATAAACTTTGTTATGAAATAAATCGACAGTTGGAAGTTTCTATGGAACGTTTGTCTGATTTAGAATTAAAAATGGAGAAGAAAGGATCGAGTAGTTTATTTTCGATTTTTTCTTGGACAAATGCTGATGATGAAAACTATTTTATTATCAGCAACAAAGGAAGTAATGGTCATTTCCTTTCAGAGATGAAACAAGTAGATTATTTTCTGATGATCAGAAATTATAGTCGTTATACAAATATTACAGACATCACAAAACGTATTAGCGAATTAAAAATCGTGAGTGTAGTGACCGAGATGGATGTTACTCAGCTAAAATCGGCAGAGAACTTTCTGATGGTAGAAGCTGTTTAAATAATTTAATTTTCACTAAATCCTATTTATAGAAAAGAGGAATTGTCCGAATATTAATTTTCATCAATTTCTTTTTATCAAAAACAACAAATGATAACTCATTTTAATCGTTCTAAGATTATTGCTACAATTGGTCCTGCCACTATGGACTTAGCCATACTAGAAAAACTTATTTATGCCGGTGTAGATGTTTGCCGTATCAATGGCTCGCATGGAGAATATGATATGATGCGAATCATTATTCAAAATGTTCGTGAACTCAATCAAAAATTACAAACGCATGTAGCGATCTTATTCGATTTACAAGGACCAAAAATTCGTATTGGTGATATGAAGGATGGTGATTTTTTATTGATTGAAGGCGAGCACTTAATACTTACAACAAATGAAGTTTTAGGAACGCGTGAAGAAGTTTTTATTAAATATCAGAATTTTCATAACGATGCTAAAATTGGTGATCGTGTATTAGTTGATGATGGGAAATTAGAATTAGAAGTTTCGGAGATACTACCTAATCAACGTGTGAAAACAAAAATTATTCATGGTGGAATTCTTTCATCACGTAAAGGGGTGAATCTTCCAAACACTGAAATTTCATTACCTAGTCTTACGGAGAAAGATAAAAAAGATCTTGACTTTGCATTAGAAAATGATGTAGAATGGATTGGACTTTCTTTTGTTCGCAAGCCCGAAGATGTTCTTGAATTAAAACAAATCATCAAAGACAGAAATAAACTTTCGCGTGTTATTGCTAAGATTGAAAAGCCGGAAGCTGTAAAACATATTGAAGCGATTGTTGCTGTTTCGGATGGTGTGATGGTAGCACGAGGTGATCTTGGTGTTGAAATGCCCATGGAATTAGTTCCGGTGATTCAAAAAACAATTGTAAAATTGTGTAACGCTGCATCAAAGCCAGTGATCATCGCAACGCAAATGATGGAAAGTATGATTTCTAATTATCGTCCTACTCGTGCTGAAGCAAATGATGTTGGTAATGCAGTTTTTGATAGTGCTGATGCGCTCATGCTTAGTGGTGAAACATCTGTAGGAAAATATCCTGTAGAAACGGTTATAGCTATGCAGAAAATCATCACCGAAGTAGAAAAAGAAGATTCCATTTATTATCATGAAAAGCCTCCACTCAAAGGCTCCAAAAATTTTATTCCCGAATCAATTAGTTATACGTCGTGCACTATGGCGCGGCAGTCGGATGCAAGTGCAATTGTAGCGATGACACATTCTGGTATGACTGCATTTAAAATTTCTGGACATCGACCAAAGGCTTGTATTTATATTTTCACTGATAACAAACCGCTTTTAAAAACGTTAAATCTTTTATGGGGCGTTCGTGGTTTTTATTATGATAAATATGAAAGTACTGATGAAACAGTTAGTGACATCAAGAAGTTTTTAGTAGATAAAAAATTAGTTCACTCTGGTGATTACATTATACATGTGGCGAGTACTCCGTTGCAAGAACGCGCCACTGCAAACACAGTTAAACTTACACACATCGAATAAAATACTGATATGAATATTGCATTACTAAAAGAAATTTGCGAAACTGCTGGTGCTCCTGGATATGAAAATCGCATTCGTGAAATTGTACTTCGAGAAATCAAAAAGTTAGCAGATGATGTGAGTGTTGATAAGATGGGCAATGTAACTGCATTGAAGCGTGGCAAGGAACGTAAGAAAATAATGGTTGCTGCACACATGGATGAAATTGGTTTTATCGTTACGCATATTGATGAGAAAGGTTTTTTACGTTTTCATACGCTTGGTGGCTTTGATCCAAAAACATTAACAGCACAACGTGTTATTGTACATGGAACAAAAGATATTGTTGGTGTGATGGGTTCGAAGCCTGTTCATTTAATGACTCCAGAAGAGAAAAATAAGGTGACACAAATTGGTGATTATTTTATTGATTTAGGATTACCGAAAAAAGAAGTTGAGAAAATTGTTAGCATTGGAAATCCAGTTACACGTCAACGCGAATTGATTGAGATGGGAAATTGTGTAAATTGCAAATCTATTGATAATCGTGTTTCTGTATTTATATTGATTGAAGCATTAAAAATATTGCCGAAAAAAATTCCTTATGATTTTTATGCTGTATTTACAGTACAAGAAGAAGTTGGAATTAGAGGTGCATCAGTAGCAGCACATAACATAGAGCCAGATTTTGGTTTAGGATTAGATACCACCATTGCTTTCGATACTCCTGGCGCTCGTCCGCATGAAATGGTTACTCAATTAGGCGAAGGTGCTGCGATAAAAATTATGGATTCAAGTACGATCTGTGATCCGCGCATGATTGAATTCTTAAAACAGACTGCCAAGAAAAATAAAATTAAATGGCAAGTAGAAATTCTTCCTGCTGGCGGAACTGACACCGCAGCTTTACAACGCAATGGTAAAACTGGTTCTATTGCTGGAGCAATATCTATTCCTACACGACATATTCATCAGTCAATTGAGATGGCGGACAAAACAGACATTCAAGGATGTATTGATTTGTTAGCAGGCGCAGTTGCTGATATGGATAAATTTAAGTGGGGAATTTAAAATTGCTGTTTCTGGAAGTTTATGAAGCCCTAATTTGAATGTAATAAAGTTTGGGTTTTTTCCTTCCATTACCTACCTTTGAATTATGAACTCTGAAAGCATAAAAAGCGAATTAATCGAATGGCTAACGAGGTTAGATGATAAAAGTATTTTAACTTCTTCATTGCAATTTAAAAAATCTTCGGAATCCGGTGACTGGGCAGACAATCTAACACCTGAACAAATCGAATCATTGCAACGTGGATTATCCGATTTAGAAAACAATAGAGTGATTTCGAGTAAGGATTTTTGGAGCTCGTATGGCAGGATTGTATAATGTTATTTGGACTTTAGAAGCCAAATAACAAGTAGACGAATTACTTGAATATTTACTAAAAAATTGGAGCGAAAAAGAATGTTCAGATTTATTAGATCTCACTATTCATTTCCAAAAAACAATCACATTATTTCCCAGAACATTTAAGGTTTCAAAAAAACATAAAAATTGCAGGCTTGGTTTAATTCATAAACACCTAACGGCAATTTATAAAATCTCTGGCAGACAAATTACAATTTTAACGATAGTCGATAATAGAAGCAATAAACCTAAATGAAAACGCATAATTAATTTATTCCCTTATCCCATTTGGCTTAGAGAAGTTGAAGTTGAATTATGAATCAAATTATAAAAATTCCGCAATGAACTTTTTACAAAGTGCTCGTAAACAATTTGAGCAATATAAATTACTTGGAGAGAAAACTATAAATCAAGTTTCTGATGAGAAATTATTTTGGCAATACAACGAAGAAAGTAATAGCATCGCAATAATTGTAAATCATTTGTCAGGGAATATGCTTTCAAGGTGGACAGATTTTTTAACGAGTGACGGAGAAAAGGAATGGCGTAATCGTGATGAAGAATTTGTAAATACAATTAACAGCTTGCTTTCATTTTAATGATTTATACAATGACTAACAAGTTGGAATATTGATAAATTAAGCCTTCTCATTCTTCGAACTTCGATTTTTACTTCATTACTACCAGTCTCTTACTAATTTTCGAACCTTCCGAAGTAATATTTACTGTATAAACTCCATCTGTAAGCCATGGTAAACTTAAATCTTGTAGGGTACTCCATTGAGGTAAATTTATTTTATATATCTGTTTACCCATTATATCAGTTATTATTAAAATTCCATTTTTATTTTGTGGTAATAAATAACTCACTCTAAAGTTGCCATCATGTGTTGGGTTAGGCTGTAAGGAAACATTATTTACTTGTGTTAACTCGTAAAACCCAACATGCACTAAGGTATCACAAGCACTTCCTAAAACGGGACCCAGATAATAATTGGGATGGTAAACATTATTTCTACCGTAATAGCATGGCACTCGTAATCCATGCAAATGCATATCACATGATATGCCATCACTATCAGGAGAATTGATATAATGAAAATCTATTGCTTGACCGCCAGAACTAATATATATTTTACCATTTGCTGCTAGATAGCCATACCAAAAATCAGGACAAGTAAAATTATAGGGATAACAATAATTATCTTTTATTGCGATTGTATCCATACTAGCTCCCATGTTACTTGTATCGGTGTTAACTTGAAATAAAGTAGTAAATGTGCCATAGTAAACATATTTAGAGTTGGGTGAAAATGCCATGCAATACCCACCCACAGGAGAAGTAAAATAAACAGCTTTATGATTACTAAACATTCCGGTACATCTATCAA
>JAYVOC010000188.1:0-36631 GCA_043758125.1 Bacteroidota bacterium
TGTAGGAATTACTTTTTGTGGTTTTGCAATCCCTTCTAGTATATTCAAACGATCATCAGGAACAGTGATAACTCCAACGTTTGGCTCAATAGTGCAGAAAGGAAAGTTTGCTGCTTGTGCCTTAGCATTTGAAAGGCAATTAAATAAGGTGGATTTACCAACATTTGGAAGGCCCACGATGCCACATTTCAATCCCATATTTTATTTTTCTAAAGAAGGCGCAAAGATAAGTTATTAGTTGGGTTTTGCATGGGAGGTAACCTCTAAAGCCAGCTTAGATCTTATATTTGAGGCATGGAATTAAGCTTTTGGGAAAAGAATAGTTATTTCAGCAATATTGATGTATTGGTAATCGGAAGTGGGATAGTCGGACTAAATACTGCTAGAGCGATTAAAGAGCAGCAACCGAATCATAAAATTTTGGTTATTGATCGTGGATTCTTGCCTTATGGTGCGAGTACACGTAATGCTGGCTTTGCTTGTTTTGGAAGTTTAACGGAGTTGATGGATGACTTAACAAGGATGACTGAGTCGGAAGTTTTTGATTTGGTGCAACGCAGATGGGAAGGTTTAAAAAAACTACGAACTTTATTAGGAGATAAAAATATTGGTTATGAAGCCTTAGGTGGTTATGAAGTATTCGCTACCGCTGATGAAAAAAATTATAAACATTGTAATGATCAATTAGATTATTTTAATGATTCTCTTTTTAAAATTACTGGTATAAAAAACAGCTATCAGAAAAAAGATAATTGTATTGCAGATTTTGGTTTTGATCATGTACAACATTTAATTATTAATACAGGAGAAGGTCAGATTGATACTGGTAAAATGATGCAATCTTTGTTAAAATATGTACGTGAAAAAGGAGTTGAAGTTTTAAATGGTATCGAAATAAAATCCTTTGAAGAAATAAATGATGGAATAAAAATTTCTACTTCGCAAGGATTTAGTTTCCATGCAAAACAAGTAGTCATAACAACAAATGCATTTGCAAAACAATTGCTTCCTGAACTAGAAATAGAACCAGGTCGCGCACAAGTTTTGATAACAAGTTCGATTGAAAATTTACAAGTTAAAGGATCATTTCATTACGAAAAAGGTTATTATTATTTTAGAAATGTTGGAGATAGAATTCTTTTTGGTGGCGGACGAAATTTAGATTTTAGTACTGAGCAAACTACTGAATTTGGATTGACAGAAATTGTCCAAAATAAATTAGAGGAGTTATTATCAACGATGATCTTACCTCGTAATAAATATATAGTTGAGCAACGATGGAGCGGAATTATGGGTTTAGGAAAAACGAAAAATACGATTGTAAAAAAAATAAGCAATCATCTTTTCTGTGCTGTAAGAATGGGAGGAATGGGAATTGCAATCGGAACTATGGTTGGCGATGAAGCAGCAAAACTTTTGATTGAAAATTCTTAACTAAATTAATCATTTTTTCAAATTAAACTTCGTGAAAATTAATTCCATGTTCTCTTAAAAAATCTTTGATCACATCAACATGAATACATTGTCCAACATGTAAGAAAGGCATATTGGTAACTTTTTTTGTTCCGGGTCCAATTGCTACTTCAAAATTTTCAAGGTCAAAACCTAAGTGTAAATGTCGTGTTGAACTTTGCATTCCATAAACAACACCATCGCTATCGAAGAGTGGTCCGCCGCTTTGTCCGCGTAATCCTGGTGAGCTCATTTCGATACCAGAAATTTTTCCGTATTGAGAAATTAATCGTGTGATAATTCCTTCGATTGGAAAAGATGGTGAGCGAGGATTTCCTTCACGTGTCCATTCGATATCATCAGTTTGATAATTGTAAGTAAAATTGGTAAATTCAGGAAAAGGAAATCCTAAACGACATAACATCTTTCCTGGTTTTGTAATGCTTGAATCTTTAGTAAAGCGAGCGAAACTAGAATAGCCGATCTGTTGAAATCCCTTGAAGTGGATGATGGCTAAATCATATTGAGGATGCAAATGGCAATCAAAGCTTGTAAATCTATCGCAACAACCAACAAAATTATGCTTGATTTGAATCGGTGAATCTTGATGAAATCCAAATTGCTGTTCCAACTGCCTTAAATTTTCAGAATAATTTTCATCTTGTCTCAACCTGAATCGTGATTGAGCAAAAAGTAAATATTGTTGATTAATTTTATCAGCGTGAAGAAGATGTTCAGCTACATGTCGACAAGTGATTGCAACACCTTCTTCATTCACAAAAAATAAAGTTGCCGCACCAGGATATACTTTATTTGTACTATAACTTCTTATAATCGAGTGGATCGGTCTTGTAAATTTGCTAACTTCATCAATGGCTCTTACGAACATATCTTGGTTTCTATTGCGAAATGCATTTAATTTGAGGCAAATTTAACGATAGCATCCTATAAAAAATTAATTATTTATGAAACCTTCTACCAAATATGGCTTAATAAACGCAGGAGTAGGCGTTTTATGGGCAATGATCCTGTACGTTACAGGCTTAAATCGAAATGCATCAGCAATGTGGATTCAATTTTTAGGTCTTATCATACCAATAATTTGTATTGTACAAGCCACAAAATTATTTCGAGAAACAGAAGGTAATGGTTATAATAGCTTTGGGCAAACCTTTCGATTGGGTTTTATAATAACTTCCATTGGAGCTGTGATTGGTGGAATTTATCATTTTATATTTTTAAAATTTATCGATCCTACATTTATTGATTTTCAAATGAATCAACAACTGGAGAAATTACAAGAAAGAGGGCTAAGTGAGGAAATGATAGATAAACAAATACAAATGACAAGTAAATTTATGACACCTGTTGCACAATTTGGATTTGCTATTGTTTTTGGGTTATTATTTAGTGCTATTATAGCATTAATTATGGCGGCAATTTTAAAGAAACCTAATCCAGATGTTATTTCATAAATAAAGTTCATTTCCAAAAAAAATCCTGAAGTATTTTACTTCAGGATTTTTTTTAATCTAGTGATTCTAAAGTTCTTCGAATAATAGCTGCGCATTCCAAAATTTGTTCTTCGTTAATTACTAAAGGAGGAGCGAAACGAATAATATCTCCATGTGTTGGTTTTGCTAGTAGACCGTTGTCTTTTAATCGAAGACAAATATCCCATGCATTAAGACCACTTTTTTCTTTGATTACAATTGCGTTAAGTAAGCCTTTCCCTCTCACCAAAGTGATGCGATCAGAATTTATATTGCGTAATTCGCTGCGTAATATTTCACCAAGTGCAGCAGCATTTTCTGAAAGTTTTTCATCTAAAACAACACTCATTGCTGCCATTGCAACTTTACATGCAAGTGGATTTCCACCATACGTTGAACCATGTTCACCAGGCTTAATGCAAAGCATGATTTCATCATCTGCAAACACAGCGGAAACAGGCATGGTGCCACCAGATAATGCCTTACCTAAAATTAAAATATCGGGACGAACATTTTCATGATCGCAAGCAAGCATTTTTCCAGTACGTGCAATACCCGTTTGAACTTCATCAGCAATAAAAAGCACTTTATTTTTTTTACAGATATTAAAAGCTTTCGCGAGATAACCTTCGTCAGGAACTAAAACACCAGCTTCACCTTGAATTGGTTCAACCATAAAACCAACCACATTCGGATCTTTAACAGCATTTTCAAGAGCGGCTAAATCATTGTAAGGAATGAGTTCGAAGCCTGGCATAAATGGGCCGAAACCACCAGAGCTCGATGGATCTGTAGAGGATGAAATTGCAGCTAATGTTCTGCCCCAGAAATTTCCTTCTGCAAATATTATTTTCGCTTTATTTTTTTCAACGCCCTTCACATCATAGCCCCATCTACGCGCTAGTTTCAAGGCTGTTTCACCACCTTCTACACCTGTATTCATTGGGAGAAGTTTATCATAACCGAAAAGCTTCGTCATGAATTGTTCGTATTCACCTAAAACATCATTGTGAAAAGCACGAGAAGTAAGTGTTAATTTTTGAGCTTGTTCAATCATTGCATTAATAATTCGCGGATGACAATGCCCTTGATTTACGGCAGAATAAGCAGATAAAAAATCATAATAACGATTGCCTTCAACATCCCAAACAAAAACACCTTCACCACGATTTAAAACTACTGGTAATGGATGATAATTATGCGCACCATATTTTTCTTCTAACTCAATTGCTTGCTGACTAGTTATTATTGTTTCGGCGATTTTCATGGTAATATTATTGATGTACAAAGGTAATGATTAGGTTTAGAGGAAGCAATTTTAGTTTTTGGATGGTAACAATTATTCAATTAAATTAAGAAAAGTGATGATGAGATTTGCTTATCGAATAAGCGTTACGGATCCGGTTTTTTCAAAAACTTTATTGGAATTATAACCAGAAAATTGCACTTTGTAAATATAAATTCCTTCAGGTAATTCTGATCCTTTAAAGTTTCCATCCCATTTTTCTTGTGTAGATTCAGTATTGAAAATTAGTTGTCCCCATCTATTATAAAGTACAAGGTTATATGTTTTTACAAATACGGATTCAGCACCCCAAAGTTCATTTTTCGTATCGATATTCGGACTAAAAGCATTCGGCAAATAGATTGCTGGCGCTTGAATTAATTCTATTTCATTAGATATACTTTCAGCATTTTTTCCTCCTATTCCTTCTATTGCTCTGATACGATAATTAAAAACACCACCATTGGAAGGCAAGTTACGATCTTCGGCAATTGTATCTGCAAAAGGAATTACTATAATTTGACGATAAGGAATATTAATATTCACGTCACTTCTTTCAGTGTTGTAAGATGCAACGGATCCCCGCCAATTGATGTAACTATTCCAATTTAGTTTGTCGATAAAAAAATCTGCTTTGCCATTTAATAAAATTGTACAGGCTTCATCACTCACATTGCTGAAATTTCCGCATACATCTTCATTCATCATTTTATAACAATATGAATTTTGTGAAGTATGCACACTATCATCTTTCCATTCGAAAGAAGGATAATTTTTTAAATCAATAATTTTTTCAAATGCAGCATTTGGAGAATTAATTTTACGATAAATAAAATAAGTTGAAAAGAAACCATCCGCAAATTGTTCCCATTTCATCTTGATAGCATTGTTGCTTTCAACAGATACACTTTCAATATAATTTTTATTTGCATTGAAGGCATTATCAGAACACAATGTATCGGAATTAATGCTTTGGATATTGCAATTATTTACACCAGTAATTACGTAACAATAATTATTATTTTTATTGTCAATTGCAGAGCTATCATAAAAAATATTTGTGAAAGGATCTGCAATAATTTTTATAGGAGAAAAAGGACTGTTGTTTACACTTCGATAAATTGTATAACCTTTAAAATATCTTGCATTAATTGTATTGTCTGGAGCTTTAACTATTTTAATTACATCGTTACTTTCAAAATGCAGACATAATAAATTAGGGCGATCAATAATTTTCATGTGATCTACTTTGATTCTAAAATTACCATTAACGGCGAGTGCTAATGGACAACCATTATCTCGAATTGTATAAGTAACTAAGTAAGCAGAATCTTTTGTTTGATCGCAAGATGGTGTCCAGCAGAAAGTAGTAAAAATTGAATCTAAACCAGCAGTATCTTTACTTAACGCATAAGGTGCAGATATCGTGGTAAGATTTGTATTTTCAAAAACTTCACCAGCATGAATCAAGTAAATAGAATCACCATTTATATCTGTAGCAGTTACATCGAAACAAAGTGTATCAGTTGCATATAATTCATAGTCTTTATTTGCAATACTTGGAGAAATATTTGGCGCTGTATTTCCGGAACAGGATATTGAAGTGAATTCAATTTCTCGTCGAACTAATCCTATCAGAATTCCATTCCGATATTCGCTAACAGTAACCGCCATTGCATAAATTCCTATATTGTTAGGAGTACCTTGCACCAAACCAGTACTCGAATTAATTACCAATGGTGCTGTACCTCCACATATATTTGCTAGTCCATAAGAATTTTGCCAAATCACATGAGTAAATGGAGCAGGTAATGGAATTTGTCCGCCTCCAGAACCATTCGCAAATGGATTTGAATTCCCTGTAGAAGTATGACCTCCATCAAGTGGATCTGAAAGTTCATAAACAAGAGAATCTCCATCTGCGTCAGTAGCTTGAAATCCAAATTGAAAAAATTGCATTTCGCAAGTATATGGTGCTGGTGGGCTATTAAAAACTGGACTCGAATTATGCAAAGCAGGATCAGGAATTTCGGCATAGAACGCGAGACCCGTTGATTGCGGACTAACAATATTTATAATAGTATTATTTCTACAACAACGTTCCCATACGAGGTAATATCCATTTGGATTATCAGGTATTATAATTGTTTCATGATAATTACCACTTTCTAAACATACGGACGGCGGAGGACTGCATCCATTTCCAGATAAAACAATTGGAGTTATAGATGATTGATCTAAAGTGAGAATTACTGAAGTAGCTAATAAATTAGTTCCTTTATCATAAATCGCTAAATTAATGGATGCATCAAATTGAGCACCATTCGGGTTACTGCAGTCTCTATAAAGCGTAAGTTGAATATCGAAAGTATTTCCAACAAGCCATTTCGTCGTAAGGTCACCACCAGCAATATGGAATGCATTCGCTATTATCGAAGTGAAAACAAATAAAATAAAAAGTACGTACTTCTTTCCCATTTTTAAAACTTAACACTCAAAGTTACCTAATTTCGTCACCTTACAAAAATAAATAGGGTGAAAGGTAAAATATTAGAAGGTTTAGAGGTGTTTGACATGGCGGATGAAGGCAAAGCAGTGTCACGTCATGAGGGATTAGTAGTTTTTATTGACAAGGCTGTCCCTGGTGATATTGTTGATGTGATTATTAAAAAGAAACATAAATCTTATTTGGAAGCGGAAGTTGTTAAACTTGTTCGCCCTTCAGCAAGTAGAATTGATCCTTTTTGTAAACATTTTGGAATTTGTGGTGGATGTAAATGGCAACATTTAGATTATTCATCACAGTTGCAATTTAAATCCAAACAAGTGAGTGATGCGCTACAACGATTAGGAAAAATTGAAAAGCCACCGATGTTGCCCATTATTGGCTCAGAAGATATTCGCTATTACAGAAACAAATTAGATTTTTCTTTTTCAGATAGAAAATGGTTGACGAAAGAGCAGTTTGAAGAAAAAGAAATTTTAGATGGACCCGCATTAGGTTTTCATATTCCAGGTCGATTTGATAAAGTGCTCGATATTGATGAATGTTTTTTACAACCAGAGCCATCAAATAGTATTCGTAATGCTATAAAAAAATATGCACTTGAAAATGATTTAAGTTTCATAAATCTTCGAAATAAATCGGGCATCTTGCGAAGTTTAATTATTCGTACAACATTGAAAGGTGATGTGATGGTAATTGTTATGGTGTATGAACATGATGAGCAAAAAAGTAAAGGATTATTAGATTTTCTTGTTGCAAATTTTCCGCAGATTACTTCGTTGCTTTATGTTGTGAATCCTAAAGCAAACGATACTTTACAGGATTTAGAATTAAAATTACATCATGGATTGCCTTATATTGTTGAAGAGATGGAAGGATTACAATTTAGAATTGGTCCTAAATCTTTTTTTCAAACTAACAGCAAACAATCGTTAAAGTTATATGAGATTGCACGTGATTATGCTGGCTTAACTGGAAATGAATTAGTTTATGATTTGTATACTGGAACAGGAACCGTTGCAAACTTCGTTGCTCGAAATGCAAAAGCTGTTGTTGGAGTTGAATATGTTGCAGATGCAATTGAAGATGCAAAACTAAATTCGACGATCAATAAAATTTATAACACAAAATTTTTCGCAAGTGATATGAAAGATTTACTTACAGAAAATTTCTTTGAAGTTAACGGAAAACCTGATGTTATAATAACAGATCCTCCACGAGCTGGGATGCATGCAGATGTTGTTGAGCAAATAAATAAATCGGGCGCTAAGAAAATTGTTTACGTAAGTTGCAACCCAGCAACTCAAGCTAGAGATATTGCATTGATGAGTGAGAAATATAAAGTTATTAAAGTGCAACCAGTGGATATGTTTCCGCATACGGCGCATGTTGAAAATGTTGCTTTGTTGGAGTTGATTGGTTGATTTGTAAACTTAATTTCAAAAAAAATGTCGGACTACAAAGTAGTCCGACATTTTTTTTGAAATAATAGATTAATTTACATGTGAATCACTTCACCATAAGCTGCGGCGCATGCTTCCATTAACGCTTCACTCATTGTTGGATGTGGGTGAATCGATTTTATAATTTCGTGTCCTGTGGTTTCTAAATTTCTTGCAACAACAACTTCAGCAATAAATTCTGTAACATTAGCGCCGATAAAATGTGCTCCTAACCATTCGCCATATTTTGCATCAAAAATAACTTTTACAAAACCATCAGCAGCACCAGATGCTTTTGCTTTTCCACTTGCAGAGAAAGGAAATTTCCCTACTTTAATTTCGTATCCAGCTTCTTTCGCAGCTTTCTCTGTATAACCAACAGATGCTATTTCGGGAGAGCAATAAGTACATCCTGGAATGTTGTTGTAATTGATAGGTGTTACTTGTAATCCTGCAATTTTTTCTACACAACAAATACCTTCAGCAGAAGCAACATGTGCAAGTGATGGACCTTTAACAATATCACCAATCGCATAAACTCCTGGTATATTTGTTTGATAAAAGTCGTTTACCAAAACTTTACCTTTATCAGTGATAACACCACATTCTTCCAATCCAATATTTTCAATATTTGAAGTAATTCCTACTGCTGATAATACAATATCTGCTTCTAATATTTCTTCACCTTTTTTAGTTTTAATAGTCACCTTGCAACCATCTCCACTAGAGTCAACTGATTCAACACTTGCTTCCGTCATAATTTCAATACCAAGCTTTTTGAATGAACGAGCAAGTTGTTTAGAAACTTCTTCGTCTTCAACTGGAACAATGTTTGGCATGAATTCAACAATCGTAACTTTAGTACCAATTGAATTATAAAAATAAGCAAACTCACATCCTATAGCACCTGATCCAACAATAACCATGCTCTTAGGTTGAGTTGGTAGTACCATCGCATCACGATAGCCGATTACCTTTTTTCCATCTTGTTTCAAGTTCGGTAACTCACGACTTCTAGCACCTGTTGCAAGCATAATATGATTTGCTTCGTGAATTGATATAGTGCCATCTGCAGCAGTAACTTCAACTTTTTTACCAAGCTTTAATTTTCCTGTTCCGCTAAGCACTTCAATTTTATTTTTCTTGAAAAGAAATTGAATTCCTTTACTCATTCCATCAGCAACATCACGACTTCTTTTTACCATTCCGCCGAAGTCTGCTTTAAAATCTGAAACAGTGATACCATAATCAGCAGCGTGCTTTAGGTATTCGAAAACTTGAGCACTTTTCAAAAGAGCTTTTGTAGGAATACAACCCCAATTAAGGCAAACACCACCTAAAGATTCTTTTTCAACTACGGCTACTTTCATTCCAAGTTGAGAAGCACGAATCGCAGCTACATATCCACCAGGACCACTACCGATAACAATAAGATCGAAACTCATATTCTATATGTTTTTTAAGAGCAGCGAAGGTAGAGTATTTTGAAGAGAAATATTTACTCTACTGAAAATCATAGTTTTGTATCCTTATCTCTTAAAACATGCTAAAAATCTGATCACCATTGAAGTAAATGCCTTAGCTATTTTAAATACTAAAGCTCCAAAAATAATAATGAAAATAACACAAATTATATGTTACTACTCTGATTTAATCCATCTAAATGTTATGCATTTATTGTCTTTTGAAAATGCTAATAAATACAATCCGTTGAGAAGTTCCTGAAAATTAATTCGGTTGGTAATTACTATATTGATTGCAAATACATTTCTGCCTGTGAAATCAAAAATGTTAAGCGCATAATTTTGTAATGCAATTGGAATAATTAATTCTCCAGTTGATGGATTAGGATACAATGCTAATTCTGTCAAATTATTTTCATGGATTGAAGTTGCGTTATTCAACGAAATTTTTCCTAAAAGAAAATTAGCAGAAGGATTTGTGATTAGAGTAATTGTATCAAATTGTGCTGTATCTCGAATAGTGTAAGTAAAACCTTTTCATGAGAATTGATTTTAATTTGAGATGATAAATTTAAAAAGTTTACTTGATAGGCGAAAGTATAATTCCTGAATGGGCACAACCTTGCCTTGGATGAGAATATTAATGAATTCATCCAACCATAGATTTTAATTGTATTTTTGAAAAATATTATTTCTATACAATGGATTATTACCTTTCAATACCTATTCCTTCTAGTCGTTTCTTGAAAATCAAAGCTGTGAAAGTAGTTAATCAAGAAAGCTCGATTGAGTTTCAGTTACCATCTTGGCGACCTGGTAGATATGAACTAGGAAATTTTGCAAAAAATATTCGAAGTATTAGGGCTTATGATGAAAATGGTAAGGCTTTACGACTTGAGAAAATTACAAAAGATAAATGGCAGGTACTTGAAATTAATTGTAAACAAGTAACTATTGATTACGAATATTTTGCCTCACAACCTGATGCAGGCGCTTGTTGGGTTGATGAGCAAATGTTGTATGTGAATCCTATTCATTGCATGATATATGAATCAGACAACTTACATGAGAAATGTAATGTGTATTTAAATATTCCTCCAACTTGGGAAATCGCTTGTGCATTAAAGGAAACTAAGAAACATGTACTTGAAGTAAATGATTTCCATGAATTAGTTGATTCTCCTTTTTTCGCATCTGCAACTTTACAGCATCAAACCTATTCAGTAAATGATCATCTTTTTCATATATGGTTTCAAGGCGAATGTAAACCTGATTGGAATAAGATCATTAAAGATTTTGAAGGGTTTACAAAAGTGCAATTGGCAATGATGCATAAATTACCAAATGCGGAATATCATTTTCTAATTCTGATTTTACCCTTTCGTTTTTATCATGGAGTTGAACATATATCAAGTACTGTTCTTGCACTCGGTCCAGGTTATAAATTGATGGAAAATGAAATGTATAATGATCTTCTAGGAGTTGCATCACACGAATTATTTCATGCGTGGAATGTAAAAACACTTCGTCCGAAAGATTTTATTGTATACGATTACACGAAGGAAAATTATAGTCAATTAGGTTGGGTGTATGAAGGGTTCACAACTTATTATGGTGATTTGTTTTTAGCCCGAAGTGGATTTTTTGATGTAAGAAATTATTTTATTGAAATCAACTCACGTTTACAAAAACACTTTGACAACTACGGTCGATTTAATCTTTCTGTAAGTGATAGTAGTTATGATACATGGTTGGATGGATATGTTCCAGGTGCACCAGCGCGCAAGACAAATATTTATGATGAAGGTAGTTTAATAGCGCTATTACTTGACTTATCGATTCGCAAAGCTACCGCTGATAATAAATCGCTTGATGATTTGTTTTATCAATTATACAATGATTTTGCTCCGCATAATTTGGGGTATTCTGAAAAAGATGTTCGATCATTAGCAATTGATCTTGCTGGTAATAATATTGCTTATGTTTTTGATGAATTACTAAATCAGCCAGTTTCTTATGAAGTAAAATTAAATGAAAGGTTAAGCTATATTGGATGTTATCTTTCGAAAACTGCATCTGTATTTTCTAATGAATCATTATATGGATTTCGAATTGTTACTGAAGGTGGGGTTACAAGAGTCTCCAATGTTTTACCAGGGTCCCCAGCAGAAAATGCTGGACTTTCTCGAGAAGATGAACTCATTTCTTGCAATGGTTGGAAAGTTGAAAATAATTTGAGCGATCTCATAAAAGCAAATTTACAACCTATTGAACTTAATGTATTTTCACAAAGAAAAATGAAAACGATTTTGCTTTCTACTGATTCGAAAACTTATTTTGAAACTGTTAGAATCGCTTTTATCCCAGATGGAAATGACCAACAAAAGGCATCTTTTAAATCGTGGTGTGGATTGAGTTTTACGATTTAAGTAATACAGATTTAAATCGTATTCAATCAAAGCGTACTACTTGATAGTTTATAAGTATTATATTTGTAAATATAAATCTATATTTTAAAATTCGTATTCCGATAGCTATTGGAATTTAATTCGTAATTAATTTAAAGTCATGTCAACAACCGTTAGAGAATTAGAGCCAAAAGAATTGTGGAATCACTTTGCTGATTTAAATGCAGTTCCACGTCCATCGAAGAGAGAAGAACTCGTTAGAGAGTTTATTCTAAAATTTGGGAAGAGTCTTCATCTCGAAACAAGTCAAGATGAAATTGGAAATGTGATTATTAAGAAACCAGCAAGTAAAGGTTTGGAGAAAATGCAAACAGTCGTTTTGCAAAGTCATCTTGATATGGTACATCAAAAAAATTCAAGCACTAATTTTGATTTCGATAAGCAAGGTATTGAAATGATTGTTGTTGGTGATTGGGTAAAAGCGAATGGAACAACACTAGGTGCTGATAATGGAATTGGCGTTGCTTCTATCATGACAATATTATCGTCTACTTCAATTCCTCATCCTGCTATTGAAGCTTTATTTACGATTGATGAAGAGACAGGAATGACTGGTGCGCTGAACTTGAAAGGTGGATTGTTAGATGGAAAAATATTGTTAAATCTCGATACTGAAGATGATAACGAGTTAACCATTGGTTGTGCTGGTGGTATTGATGTAACAGCGACTGGAAGTTATACGCATGAGGCTGTTCCTCCGAATTCATTAATGTATAAAATCTCCGTTACGGGCTTAACTGGAGGTCATTCAGGAATGGATATTTATAAGGGGAGGGGAAATGCTAATAAAATCATGAATCGTATTTTATTCGCTGCTTTCGAAAAATTTGGAATTCAGATAAGTAGTATTGATGGAGGTAGTTTACGAAATGCAATTCCTCGTGAATCGATTGCAGAGATTGCACTTCCAGAAAAAGAGCAAAATTCTTTTGAAGATTTTATTAAATTAATTGAAGTTGAATTAAAATCAGAACACAAAACAACAGATCCAAATTTAGCAATTAGTATTGCGAAAGCAGATGATGTAAAACGGGTAATGCAAAAGGGATTTCAAATTAAATTAATGAAATGTCTTTATGCTTGTACAAATGGAATTTATCGAATGAGTCCTGATATTTTACATCTTGTTCAAACATCCAATAATTTGGCAAGAGTATTAGCAAAAGATGGTGAATACTCTCTTCAATGTTTAACACGTAGTTCTGTTGACTCCGAAAAAATGGATTTAGCAAATAGTTTAAAATATACTTTTGAATTAATAGGAGCTAAAGTTGATTTTAAAGGATCTTATCCAGGGTGGACACCAAATCCTGATGCTTCTATCGTTAAAATTATGAGTGATCTTTATAAAGAACGATACAAAGAAGAAGCATTAGTCAGTGCATGTCATGCTGGGTTAGAATGTGGAATACTTGGAACCAATTATCCAGACATGGAAATGATTTCCTTTGGTCCCAATATTCGTGGTGCTCATTCACCTGATGAAAAAGTACAGATTAGTTCAGTGCAAAAATACTGGGGATATTTTTTAGAAACTTTAATGAGGATTCCTGAGAATAAATAATTAAACTTCATCTCTTCTCTTCTTCAAACTGAAGAAGAGAAGAGGTTTTTCAAATTAAAATAAACTTTTCAGTTTATAAATCATTTAACACTCTTTCAATTCTTTTATCTGGTATTAACCACATAATAGCTACTCCTAAATAAATAAGACAAGAAATCAACGGTTGATATAAACTAATTGGAATTGCAGCGAAGTAGGTGAAAGTAGAAATTTTTTCTTTGATATTTTTTCCAACTGCCTTTGATAAAATTGAATCATGGCCATGAATTTTAATAAGTGTTTTGGAAAGAATGGAATAAGCTACACCGGATAATAGAAGTATTACTCCAAAAAATGCTACAGGGATGGATGCAAAATGATTCTCTCCCATCCATGCAGTTGCGAATGGCATTAACGACAAACAGAAAAGTAACAATCCATTTGCCAATAAAACTTTACCATTAATTTTTTTCACCGATTGAAATAAATGATGATGGTTATTCCAATAAATTAATACCATAGCAAAACTTAAAATGTAACTTAGAAATACAGGCAATATTGGTTTCAATGATGCTAAGTCTGCTCCTTCATGTGGCACTTTCATTTCTAAAACCATTATCGTTATGATGATCGCTATAACACCATCACTGAATGCTTCAATTCTATTTTTATTCATAAAATAAATTGTTTTGTTAAATTATAAAATTGCAATCACTGAAATCTCGACATTAACATCTTTTGGCAATCGCGAAACTTCTACAGTTTCTCTTGCAGGAAAATCGGAAGTGAAGTAGCTTCCATAAATTTCATTTACTGCTGCAAATTGATTCATGTCTTTTAAAAATATACTCGTCTTAACAATATTTTGGTATTCCATTCCTGCTTCTTTCAATAGTGCTAATATATTTTTCATTACTTGATGTGTTTCTGCCTGAATGTTATCCATCACCATATTCCCTGTTGAAGGATCGATGGCAATTTGTCCGGATGCGTAAAGTATGTTGCCCACTTTTACTGCTTGCGAATAAGGACCTATTGGAGCAGGTGCATTTTTTGTATGGATGATGGATTTCATAATTGTAGCTTGAAATTTTATTGAGATGATAAATTATCTTTGCGAAAATAGCAGATTCTGATGTCACGGATTTTATTGTTGGATAATTATGATTCGTTTACTTGGAATCTGGTTCATTATCTCGAAACCTTAACGGAAGATGAAATTTGCGTTTTTCGTAATGATGAGATTTCTTTAGAAGATGTTGCGCAATATGATCGTATCGTGTTATCGCCAGGTCCAGGGATGCCTTCAGAAGCAGGAATTTTAATTCCACTCATTAGAAAATATGCAGCAACTAAACCAATTTTGGGAGTGTGTTTAGGGCATCAAGCAGTTGCAGAAGCTTTCGGTGGAACGCTTTTGCAATTGGCAGAAGTGATTCATGGTCTGCAACGAAAATGTATCCTAGCAGAGGAGAAAGATGATTTCTTCAAAACTATTCCCAACAACTTCGAAGTTGGAAGATACCACAGCTGGGTGGTGAATGAAATGACTTTACCATTAACTTTTAAAGTGCTTGCTCGTGATGAGCAATCGAATATCATGGCAATGAAACATGTTGATTTACCAATTTATTCTGTGCAGTTTCATCCTGAATCAGTAATGACAGCTTTTGGAAAACAGCTGCTTCAAAATTGGCTGCGTATCACAAGGTAATTGCATATTTCTATCTTTGCGAAGAAAGCAAACTGTCCTGTCGCTCTTCGTTTACGGAGGGAGGAAAGTCCGGGCAACACAGAGCACCACACTTCCTAACGGGAAGGCAGTTCATTGGGAACGATGGATTGACAGAAAGGGCCGCAGAAAATAACCACCTCCTAGTGGGGAACGGGTGAAAATGTGAGGTAAAAGCTCACGTCTTGTGATGGTAACATCCAAGAGGGTAAACCTTGTGGGTTGAAAAGCCAAATAGGTCAGGGCGAAGGGCTGCTCGCTCGAAGCTTGTTGCAAAACAAGATGCCCTGATGGGTAGGCTGATTCAGGTAGTGCGTGAGCGTTATCGCAGATAAATGACAGGATTTCAACAATGAAAATTGATGAATACAGAACCCGGCTTATAGGTTTGCTTTCTTTTTATTTTTTCCTCTTGTCGATGATGAAAACTAAATGTTTAATTCCTAATTCTTGCACCTCAGATTAATTACTTTTGTTTCTGAACCAACGTATGAATCTCCGAAAATTATTTATTCAAGTTAGTAATAAACACGATCTCTATTACCGTATTGTTTTAATTACGCTTTCGATTATCGGTATAACTGCTTTTCTTCCACGACAAATGCGTTTCAAGTACGATTTTGATCAGGGAAGTATTTGGATTTATGAGGACTTAAAAGCGCCATTTGATTTCCCATTGTATAAGTCAAAAGTGCAATTAGAAGAAGAAAAAAATGCAATTATTAGTCAGTCGCCTTTATTTTTTAAAGTAGATACGTTATCACAAAATCGTGCGTTGCTTGAATTTCATTCTTTGTTTAAAGAAGAAAATAGTAAAGCATTAATTCAGGGCGATGAAATCATTCATCAATTTTATAAGCAAGGATTAATTGATTTGCCACGAAATTATTCTGTCGATCAAAATCAACAAGTTTTATTGTTGAAAGGAAATAAATCTGTTCCAACAGAATTGTCAGCGCATCTACAATTGAATCAAGTGGCAGCTGAGATAGAACGGCAACTTATCAATAAAAATTTGCAAGGAGATGGATTATTATTGGCAGCACTTGTTCAATCGATAAAGCCAAATATTATTTATGATGCTGCATTAACAGAACGTAACCGACAACAATATCTCGAAGCAATAATTCCTACACGAGGATTAGTGAAAGAAGGTGCCGTGATTATTGAGCATGGAAAATTTGTAGGTCAGCGTGAATACGATCAACTAAGTTCTCTAAAAATTGCCTTTGGCGGAAATGAAGCTGCTAACAGTGAATTACGACCTTCGCTTTATCTTGGTTATCTTTTGCTTGTTTGTACTGCTATAGGAGTTTTACTAACTTTTATTTGGTTGTTGAGAAAAGATATTTTATTAGACAGTAGAAAAATTTCATTGCTCTTTCTTTTGATCGTTTCTACTTGCATCATTTATTCGCAATTGTTGGGAAGTAATCGAATGAATATGATGATGTTGCCTTTGTGTATTTTACCACTTGTAACAAGAGCATTTTTTGATACACGTACTGCCTTATTCACACATGTGTTAACAATATTAATTTTAGGTACTGTTGCGCCTGGTGGATTTGATTTCGTTTACATGCAAATTGTAGCTGGAATGGTGGCAATTTTTAGTATTGTAAATATGCGTAAGCGATCTCAACTTTTTATTGCTGCTGGAATAATATTCATTGCTTATCTTGTTTCTTACATAGGCTTATCATTATTGTCAGAAGGATCGTTAGATAAAATAAATTATTCGAATGCTGTTTGGCTGATGGGAAATTGTTTGCTAACATTATTAAGTTATCCAATAATATTTTTTATTGAAAAAACTTTTTCTGTTACATCTGATTTTACATTGATGGAACTCACGGATTTTAACAGTGATTTGTTACGCGAACTTGCAACGAAAACGCCAGGAACTTTTCAACATTCATTACAAGTTGCAAACTTAGCGGAAGCGGCAATTTATAAGATTGGTGGTAATTCTTTGTTGGTAAGAGTAGGAGCATTGTATCATGATGTTGGTAAGATGGACATGCCAATGTACTTTATCGAAAATCAAAGTACTCAAATGAATCCTCACGATGAATTATCATTTGATGAAAGTGCTTCCATTATTATTAGTCATGTTATTCGTGGTATCGAGCGTGCAAGAAAACATAAACTTCCTGATGTTATTGTAGATTTTATTAGAACGCATCATGGAACTACTGTTGTTCAATATTTTTATCAATCATTCTTAAAAAATTTCCCTGATGAGGTGGCAGATATTGATGATTTTCGATATCCAGGTCCTAAACCATTTTCTAAAGAAACTGCGGTTTTGATGATGGCTGATTCTGTTGAAGCTTCAGCTCGAAGTCTTGCTTCACACGATGCAGAATCTATTGATCATCTAGTTGATAAAATCATCAATTATCAGATTGAAGGTGGACAGTTTGAAAATTGTGATATTACCTATCGCGATATTACTGTCATTAAAAAGATTTTCAAGAAAATGCTGAATAGTATTTATCACGTTAGAGTTGCGTACCCTTCGGCATAAAAAGCTAATTTTATCCTCCAAGTGTCAATTTTTAGAATGGGTAAATTAAATTTAAGATAGTTTTGAGTTCAATTAAATAGTGAATTCACAAATTGCATTTTAAAATGTTTGTTTTTTTTCTCCTTAGTAAGTTAAATCTTTCTATTTGTGTTAAAAGTGCATTTATAACATTAGGAAATTATACCTTTGTGCGATAATTATGGCAGATATTATTCATCTTTTACCTGATGCTGTTGCAAATCAAATTGCTGCTGGAGAGGTGATACAGCGTCCTGCTTCTGCTGTTAAAGAAGTTTTAGAAAATGCTGTAGATGCAGGAAGTAGTCGGATACAATTGATAATCCGTGATGCAGGAAAAACCTTAATTCAAGTGATTGATGATGGCGGTGGAATGTCGGAAACAGATGCTCGTCTGAGTTTTGAGCGTCATGCAACCTCTAAAATTCGGAAAGCTGAAGATCTCTTTTCATTGCATACAATGGGGTTTCGTGGAGAGGCTTTAGCGTCAATTGCGGCTATTGCACAAGTAGATTTAAAAAGTCGATTACGCGGATCTGAAATTGGAACTAAAGTAGTTATTGAGGCCTCCGTTTGTAAATCTCAAGATCCCGTTGCAACACCAGATGGAACATCATTGGCAATTAAAAATCTTTTTTACAATGTGCCAGCCAGAAGAAATTTTCTAAAATCTAATCCCGTTGAAACACGACACATTATTGAAGAATTTACACGTGTTGCAATGTCAAATCCGCAAATACATTTTTCATTTCATCATAATGATTTGCAAGTTTTTGATTTACGCGAAGGGAATTTTCGTCAGCGTATTGCTTCTATTTGTGGAAACAATTATAATGAACGATTAGTTCCTGTTGAAGAGGATACAACGATTGTAAAATTAGAAGGGTTTATTGGTAAGCCAGAGTTCGCTAAAAAGAATCGAGGAGAACAATATTTCTTTGTGAACAATCGATTCATAAAAGATAGTTATTTACATCATGCCGTTAATGCTGCTTTTGATTCACTTATTCCTAAAGATGCTTACGCTTCTTATTGGCTTAAAATTTATATCGATCCTTCAAAAATTGATGTAAATATTCATCCAACAAAAACGGAAATTAAATTTGAAGATGAAAAATCGGTATACGCAATTTTAAGAGCAGCAGTTAAACGTGCATTAGGTAAATTCAGTATCGCACCTTCCCTTGATTTTGATCAAGAACGTGCCTTTGATGTCCCGCTTGATAAGTTAAATGACATTCCAATTCAACCCGTAATAAAAGTAAATCCGAATTACAATCCGTTTAAACCTGAAACGTCTTTTAATCCAAATATTGATCGTGATAATTCATGGTCACGAATGAAAACACAAGGTACCGATCAATGGCTTAAGTTACATCAAGAACCAATACAACAAAAATTTTATAAGGAAGAGATAATTGAACCTCATAAGGAATTGCAACGAGAGTTGGAAGAATTGCCTGATGAACGATTTATTTTAACAGGATTAAGAATTTTAAATATTTCTTTTAAAGATGGAATTTTATTAATTGATTTGCCAAGTGCGTATGAAAGAATATTGTTTGAACGTTATCTTCATGCTTTACAAACGAAAGCTGTTATTACACAACAACAATTATTTCCACCACGATTACAATTGAGTCACGATGATGCGTTGTTGGTTACTGAATTGAATGATGATTTACGAAAGCTTGGTTTTGATTTAACAGATTTTGGTAATAATACAATTGTGATTCACGGAATTCCATCTGGATTAGATTCCGGAAAAGAAACAACAGTTTTACAAGATTTGCTTGAACAATATAGAAATAATCGAAATCGTTTGGAATTAAGTGCTCATGATAATCTCGCTCGATCAATGGCAAGAAGTATGTCAGTGAAAGATATTCGAAACTTTCAACCAAAAGAGTTAAGAAGAGTTGCTTTAGATTTATTGCAATGCGAAAATTCAAATTACGGAGTAAATGGCAAACCAATTATGGTACATTTAAATTCAAATGATTTATTAAATTACTTTCAATCTTAATTCCGTTAATAGGTTTCAAATATGTCGTCAGAAGAGTTCAGACCATCCCGTTTTC
Source organism: Bacteroidota bacterium (assembly GCA_043758125.1). Classification (GTDB taxonomy): domain Bacteria; phylum Bacteroidota; class Bacteroidia; order AKYH767-A; family OLB10; genus JANXSD01. The sequence continues at coordinate 20,014 of JAYVOC010000188.1, forward strand.
AGATCTTGCCTCCTGTGGTAAAAAATCTGTTGATCATCAATGGAATTATGTTTCTTGCAACAACAGTAATCAATGAAAAATTTGGTTATGATCTAGCAGATTTCTTTGGCTTACATTTTCCAACCTCCGAATATTTTCGTCCACATCAATACATCACTCACTTATTCATGCATGGAAGTTTAATGCATATTTTTTCAAATATGTTTGCATTGTGGATGTTTGGCAATGTGCTTGAGAACTTTTGGGGTCCAAAAAGATTTCTTATTTTTTATCTCGTAACTGGAATTGGTGCGGCAATCATCCATACGTTATTTACATGGTACGAAGTTGAACAAATTCGTGCTGCAGTCGAAAATTTTTCAACGCATGTTAATCCTGTAGATTTTAAATTATTCATCACACATTACATCGGATTTTTAGAACCCGGACAAATTGAATCTTTAAATAAATTTTTTAATGATTGGCAATTATCACCAAATGATCCAGCATACTTGCGTGAAGCAAATGATTATGCAAACATGATTTTGAAGAACAAAATTGATGTCCCAACAGTTGGTGCTTCAGGAGCCGTTTTCGGTGTGTTATTGGCTTTTGGAATGATGTTTCCGAATACAATTCTTTATTTGTATTTTGCAATTCCAGTAAAGGCAAAATGGTTTGTATTGTTTTACGGATTATTTGAATTATACTCTGGAATTCAAAACAATCCAACTGATAATGTTGCGCACTTCGCACATCTAGGAGGAATGTTGTTCGGCTTCTTCCTTATCAAGGCTTGGAAAAATAAACGTTTTGGGAGTAACGATTCACTATGAGCAATCCCATCAATGATATCAAATTACAATTCGGCAATGCAAGAGCGTTGTACAGATTGATATTTATTAATGTGTGCGTTTTTCTTGTAATCATGTTGACAAAAGCTGTGATGTATCTCTTTCAATTGAATGATAGCATTCTAACAGAAATTGTTTCTTATCTCAGTTTGCCATCAAGTTTACATCAGTTAATGTTTCAACCATGGTCACTTTTAACATATATGTTTTTGCACGAAGGAGTGATGCATATTCTTTTCAATATGCTCGTGCTCTATTGGTCAGGGAAATTATTTACAGAATACTTAGGCAACGAAAAATTTTGGGCTACATTTATTTTAGGCGGATTGGTGGGTGCATTATTTTATATTCTTGCCTTTAATTTATTTCCTGCTTTCGCAACAACAAGTGATGCTTCAAGATTATTAGGAGCCTCTGCTGGAGTAATTGCTGTTTTGGTCGCCTCAGCTACGCTTTTACCAGATTACACTGTATTCTTATTCATCATCGGACCAGTAAAATTAAAATACATCGCTATTGTTTCAATATTGCTTTACGCGATTAGTATTCCGAATGGAAACGCAGGAGGTGAAATTGCACATTTAGGTGGAGCATTATTCGGTTTCGTGATGATTAAGCAACTTCGAAATGGTAGAGACTTAACATCATGGCTCATCAAATTCGTTGGAATCTTTAGCGGTAAAAGAAAAACTAAAATGAAAGTGGTCTCTAATAATAGAGGAGGGGGATTTAAAATGGATTTCCAAGGTTCAACGCAAGATTCTATTGATCGAATTCTCGATAAAATAAATAGGTCTGGATTTGATAGTTTAACTAAAGATGAAAAGGAAGTGCTTTATAAGGCAAGCGGTAAAAAGTAATTTCTTCTTTTAAGAAAAACAATCCCATTTTAGGAATATTATAATGATTTTTTAATTTTTTATAGAGCTGTTAATAAAACAAAACCCATTTTTTTGTCGAAAATTTTTTCTAAGTATTTGATTTTTATGTTTTTAAATTTCATTATCTGAAAAGCTTTTTTCACTGTAGCAATTTGGGAATTACTGGCATATACTTCGATTAGGAGTTTGACATAATCACAAATAATTTAAATAATTTTCACATGCGTGTAAAAATTTCATTCCTTAGGGATCAGATGTCAGCAAACACTATTCCGCTGCATCATCAAACTTTACTTGCTGAAAGCCTCTATGTAATACTGGATACTTTCGGTGGTGATCGTTCAGTTTTTAATTTCTCATCCTTAAAAGGGACTTCAAAAATTCAAAATGGCTTCATGCGTTTTTTGAGTTCAAAAGTTACTTTAGTAGTTTCCAGTAGAAACGAAGATTTAATGGAGAAATTGGTATCTAAAATTTTTGAAATGCCTTATTTGGCGGTTGGAAAGATGAACCTAATGCCACGTAGTCATGAGATTATTCCTGATCCAGAATTTCAAACTAAAATGAGATATCTATGCATCAGCCCAATGATTTTGATCGATCCACGTAAGGATCCTGAAAGAAGTCAAATGACAGTTGATCCTACTTCTCAAGAGTTTTCAGATATCCTTTACGAACAAACTTTAGATCGTATGGAGCGTGCTGGATTTACGGAGACACAACTAAATAATTTTGCTGAATTTGATGCTCAGCCCGATTTAGAATATGTTCAGAAATTAAATGAGACAGGAAAAAAATTCGCTCGTTACTACCGTGCGGCTGATGGAAGCACGATGATGGGATATTTATTACCATTCACATTGCATGCTCACCCTGATGTTCACCGTTTTATATGGGATTGTGGCGTTGGTGCCTTAAATGATCAAGGATACGGGATGGTTGACTTAGTAAAAGTTGGCTTGAACTAAAAAATATTTGTATTGAATTAAAACAAACAGGGCTAATTAGCCCTGTTTGTTTATTTTTAGCCTGTCCCAATTAACCATAGGCAAAAAATAATGAAATTCCGTAACCGCTTCTTAATTACGCTTTCTATATTGATATTATTTTTCACAACAATAATTTTATTACGTCAACCACTTTTAGATTTTGTAATTCGCAAAGCACAAGAAAAAGTTAAACAGCGATTTGGTGCAACATTGCTTATAAAAGATGCTGGATTCCTTGGCTTCCGTGATATATTTTTAAAAAATGTTATTCTCATTCCTCCTGATGGAAACGATACATTATTTTTCATGGAAAGTTTTAAAGCAAGAATTCGTATTGGAAAACTTTTGAAAATGCAAGTCGGCTTTCGCGAATTAGTAGTTGATGATGTGATTGTGAATCTAGTTAAAACGGATAGCATTCATAGTAACTATTCTTTCTTGTTTAAAAAGCATGAAGATGCTGATTCAAGTAAAGGTGAAAATACGGATGGTTACAATGAACGTTTTAAAATGCTTTTTAGAAAAGTGAATGACATTTTTAATGAGAATATTATCATTCGCCAATTTGTTGTAAATTATCGAGACGTTAATAGGAAAGAAATGGTAAAGGTTCCTGAATTATTTTTTGATGGTTCATTATTTCAATCAAGTATAATTACTTCATCGTTAGAAGGTGTCAATCTGTGGTTAGTGAAAGGTAAAGCAGATGCAGAAAAGGGACACTATGATTTTGCTGTAAACCGTACTCGCGGTGCTGCTTATGCGTTACCATTTTTTGATTTGATTGATGGATTTAAAGTTTGTTTCGATGAAGCTAATGTAAAATTTTCTGCTGATGAATCAAGCGATATTATTCCAGTAAATAGTGACTTTGTAATGAAAAATCTGCTAGTTAATCATTGGCGAATATCTCCAGATGATGTATTGATGCCCGATATTAATTTTCATCTAAATGCAAATATTGCAACCGATAGTATTCAACTTTCTCCTGGAACTTTATTTCGATTGAATAAACTCCCAATTAATATTACTTTGAGTTACAGTAGGAAACCCGAAAAGAGAATTATTCTTGATGAAGGGTTTACAGTTTCTGATGCACAAGATTTATTTTCTTCACTTCCTGAAGGAATGTTCCATACGTTTAAAGGATTTAAAGCAAGCGGAGAATTAGCCTATTCAGTGCATTTCGATTTATTGAGTAAACATCCCGATTCCTTATCGTTCGATTCACAATTGAAGAAAAAGAATTTTCGCATTCAAGAATATGGAACGGAAAATTTTAGCAAAATGTCTGCACCATTTTCTTTTTTAGCAATGGATGGTGATCGACCAATAAGAAGTTTTATAGTAGGTCCTGAAAATCCAATGTTTACTCCTTATGATCAGATTTCAGATTACTTAAAAAATACTATCCTAACTTCTGAAGATCCAAGCTTTTTTAATCATTCAGGTTTCGTTGAAGAATCATTTCGTGAATCCATCGCAACAAATATAAAGCAAGGACGATTTGCTAGAGGAGGAAGCACTATTTCTATGCAGCTAGTGAAAAATATTCATCTAAGTAGAAATAAAACTATTGCACGTAAACTCGAAGAAGCATTAATCGTTTGGTTGATTGAACAAAATCGATTGGTAAGTAAGGAACGAATGTTTGAGGTTTATCTTAATATCATAGAATGGGGACCAAATGTATATGGCATTGGAGAAGCTTCGCATTTTTATTTTGGAAAATCTCCTAAAGACCTAACGCTTGCAGAATCAATTTATTTATCGAGCTTAATCCCTCATCCAAAATATTTTAGATATAGTTTCGATGCTGCTGGGAATTTAAAACCATTTATGGCAAATTATTTTAAACTTGTTGCCGGAAGATTAGTAAAGCGTGAAAAGATTTCGCAATCTGAAGCAGATTCATTGCAACCAATTGTTCATCTAAATGGATTGGCATTACAAATTGTTATGCCTGTTGATTCGGTCCCTGTTGATTCATTAGAGTTAGAGCAGTTGCAGATTCAGTAAGTTTTTTTAGATAAAAATTATTTTATCGATGCAAAAAAAATGTCGCTTGCGATGAATTGGAATTATTAACGTTGAAATATTTTGAGTATGAATTTTCAAATTGTCTGAATAGGATTTATAAAATTTTAAAGAGGAATAGAATTGTTAAGCGTTTTTTTAATTAATTCGTAATTGCAGTTGTTACCATTATTTATGCTTGATTATAACTGCTCATAATTTGATTGAATGGTGTTCATGAATATTTTAAAATGTGTTGAGTGGTTCAGTTTGTTATCGAAATAAAATAGTTAGCATGGTTAATTATGTTCAAGATACTTCAAGTTGATACTCGCAGTTTTACACTTCTATTTTTAATCTTAAGATATCGATAGATTTAAATATAAAAAAAGCCCAGTAGTGCGAAGACAACAGGGCTTTTATAAATTACAGTTTTCTAACTATTGAACGATAACTTTTTGCGTAAAGACTCCTTTTGAACTTTGAACTTGAAGATTATACATTCCTTGTGCAAGATTTGAAATGTCAGTTGAACTTTCTTTAGATTTGATTTGCTCATGCACAACTAATCGTCCTGTTTGATCGAATAAACTGAATTGAGAATTTGAAGGGTCACTCAATTGAATGTTTAATTTGTTATGAGCTGGGTTCGGATAAACACCAAATCCTTTTTCTGAAAGTTCTTGTATTCCAACTCCAGATTGTATTGTTACAGTAACGGAATTTCTTGTGCTCTCGCAATAATGGTCAGGGAGTTTAAATTTCCAATCATAGAAATAATAAAAATAATTACCTCCAGCGGAACTAGTAGTAATATTAACAACGTTTGCCGATGAATATGGATATACTACTCCAGTACTATTTCTTTTTAAGCGTGGACCAATCGTACCACCTAATCCAGGTAACAATTTATTAGTGATTGTGTCAGTGGTTAACTCATAATTAGTTCCAGGTAAAATATTGAAATTTAATGTTACAATTTGTGAGTCGGGAACAAGCTGCGTAACATTTACAGTAAGTGAATCTAAGATAACACCATTCTTAATTAATAAAATAGTTCTTGGTCCGGCAACATCTGTAAATACTTTTACATTTTCAATGGTGCATGTTTGTAATACATCAAAATACATAGAAGCATTAACTGTATTTCCACTATACGGACTGATTCCAAAAGGAGAAAGCATTCCAACAGCACTTTTATTACCTCCATACGTTACTGAATCTTGAAGATAGTATGTTGTATTACTTGTTAATAATGGAGTAGTGAAAGTATTTCCACTCGCAATTGGATTTCCTCCAGTTGCAGATGTGAACCAACTTACATTCGAACCAGTAGCATTTAATGAAGCAATACCAGGACCAATTAAGGTTGTGTCATTTGCTATAGGTGGAGCTGCGGTATGCACAATAAGTTGTATCGGTGTTGAAGTAAATTGTTGACAATATCCTTGGATCATCAATGTGTACAATCCATTCTGTGTAGCAACTATTGTTTGTGTAGTATCACCATTCGACCATAAATAAGATAGTTGATTTGGTGGCCCAACAAGTTGAACTGAATTACCAATACAAAATTCAGTAACACCATTAGCGGCAATAGTAGGGGTTTGATTGGGTGATTGATAAATATAAATAGAAGGTGAAATGCCAATACAATTATTTCCAGCAGTGCTAATGGTAACGATAAATTCTCCTTCTGCAGTTGCAATTAAATTTTGTGCAGTTGATCCATCCGACCATAAGTAAGTGTATCCAGAGGGAGCTGATAAATTTACTGTTTGCCCAGTGCAGATTACGAGTGGATTAATAGTGGTTGTAATGCTCGCAACAGGTGATACACAATCATTTTCTATGATCGTCATGAATTGATCAGCTACAGGATTGATAATAGTTTGTAATGTTCCTGCAGGCCATCTTATAACTAATGAATCAATTTGCGTTGTTGCACCTAATCCGAAATGTAACATAGCTGTGTTGTTCGTGCCATAAGATTCTCCCGCCTTCACTTCACGTATCTGAACTCCCCAAGCGCCATAGATGGAAGCTCTTGCACCAATAGCTCCAGAGTTAGAATTTACTCCTCTCAAATCAAGAGTTATAAAGTGGTTTGAGTTTTTTTCTCCTAGCCAAATAACATCATTTACTGAAGTGCTTGGAGTTGTATAAATAGATGCATAACTCCCATACACATCAATAAATCCGTCGTGATTAAGATCTCCTAAAGCAAATGATTCCATTTGATTGTTATCAAACAATCCATTGATATTCGTAAAAGTTCCGTTGCCATTGTTATGACTAAGTCTCGAATCACTACCTGTGGTGAGTATGTCAATAAATCCATCGTTGTCAAAATCTTCCATCACACTCTCAATGGGTGTAATACCAGAAATGTCAAAACCAGTTTGAGTTGTAATATCAGTAAAATGTCCAGTGCCATCATTCTGCATAATTTGACTTACATGATCATGATTGGTAACCATTAAATCAAGATCACCATCGTTATCTATATCGCCAAAACTTGCTGTCCATGATTGCCATTTATTATTTAAATTATAGGTAGCAGCATTTTCCGTATAAGTTCCATTACCATTGTTTTCAAATAACACATCAATTCTTCTTGCATCATTCGTATCATTAACACCTTGGCGACATTTTGCGATGTACAAATCAAGATCACCATCATTGTCAAAATCTGTATAAACACTTCCATAGTTTCCTGAATCATCTGATGTACTAACATTAAAATTGATTAAAGTAGATACAGCAAGAGTGCCTGTGCCATCATTCAAATAAAGATGACTTTCTGCATTGTCATCACAACAAAATAAATCTATCCAACCATCATTGTTAAAATCACCAAACGTTGCGTTTTGTAAAAAATAATTTGAGTTAGGAATAGAAATAAAATTACCACCAGTTCCAGTTGAATTTGTCATAAATATTTTTACAGCACCATTATTTATTGGGCCACCAGCAACAATATCCATGTATCCATTTTTATCAATATCAGCAACAGCTATCGACCAACCGAAATGCCCATTAGGAATTGGGTTAGGACCAAAATCACCAAGATAAAGTGTTTGAAATTGATGACCAGGTTTTTGGATCTGCACATATAATAAATGTGTTTGATCTAGTCGAATTATATCATCTAATCCATCTTTATTCCAATCAACAACTGCTACCGGACAACCACTATAAAAATTGGGATTGTCTAATAATTGATTGGCATTTTTAAAAGCCACTTGCGCATTCAAATGAAAACTAATAAATGTTATCAATACGGCCATTAAAATTTTGTAAGTAGATATCTTCATATCGATATTTTGTTTTTGGTTAAATCTTTTTGTTTTGGTAATTATAAACGAAGTACACGTTCAGTAAAACTTGCATTATCTAAGAGTATTTTGATTAAATAGATTCCCTGATTTTCTGGAAGTATTATTTGTAATTGATCATCTTTTAAGAACCTTATATTTGGTTCAAAAGATTGACCTTTTAAATTATAAATTTTCACTAGTTTAATGCTTTGCGTAAATCCAGAAATTGTAATTTTCCCATCTTTACTTGGATTTGGCCAAACGATAATTTTTGATGATGCACTATTATTTCTTATTCCAGTATTAACACGTATGTTTTGAATTGTATCGCTAACCACTAATACAGGTGAACGATCCGCATCATTAAACATTCTACGAAAAGTGTCGATCTCGGAGGAGTTAAAGGTAAACATTTCTTTCACAAAATCAGGAGGAAGCGTTTGGTAATATACAGTAGCTGTAAGGTTGAAAAAACCTGTAAAGCCTTTGAGCGGAATATGATAATGAACAACATCTCTTCCTGTACCTTCATTCAATCCATTTTTGTTAAAGTCGGGATCATTTAAAGCATCACCTGCAATAAAACAAGTATCATAAGCATAATGAAAAGTTGTAAATCCTAGAGGAGGAATACGGTTATCCTTTAATTTGCTAGATGTCCTTTCAAGAACGGTAGTTTTGTTTCCATTCACATCGGCCATCACCATTTCATAAATCTGTGATTGAGTTTCATCAGTAATCACATCATGATGAGGTTCAAAATTCGGATTAATATTTTGAACTTCGTAAGTACTATCGAACAACCCCGAAGCAAAAATAGTATCTCCAATTGATGAGATAGCAGTTAATTGCAAAACAGCTCTTCGAGAAGGATATCCACTCGGAAATTTATGTCCAGCTTGATTGATAAGTGTAACCGAAACAAAAGCAGTATCTGTAAAAATAGTATCTATAATTGCATTAATGATAAGTGAATTTTGCTTAAGCTGTCTACTAGTTGCTGCAAGGGTAGAATCGAAATTCACATCGGGTGCAGAAACATTTAACGATACTTTATTTTGTTTTATAAGATTTACCATAAATGAATTTGCTCCAACAAATTGATGTTGATTAAATGGAGCTCTTCCAGGCATAGCAATATTTCCAGTGGCAAGTACAACAGGATTTTCAATTACAGGCATGTGGCATGATTGACATGTTACACCTAAAGCTGGATAAGAAGAATTTACCCATTCATGAAAAGTAGATTGTTCTACAAAAGTACCACCAGTAGGAACTCCTAATAGATCTACCGTATTTGAAATTAATGTATGGCACGATGAACACATTCTTCCTTCACTCACATGACTTCCTTTCACAGGGGTAAATCCTACATATAATTGCATCGGACCAACTACTGGCATATCAAATGGTCCGTAAGCAACTTTATTGGTGTCATAAGGAATATTTCCAGTAAATAATTGACCTAAACTATCTGGCCCAATCGAATGACAACTACCACATGCAACGCCAGAAAGTCCTAGTGAATCATTTACAAGTTCAGCAATTGTGTAATACGGATGTCCTTTAAAAAATGCAGTGTAATGTCCCATTGGAGCATGGCAAGAGGTACACAATGTTTGAAGTTCGTTACTGTGTGCAGGATTTGTTAGGATTTCATGGCTAACTTTTGCTCTCCATAATGGATCTTTTCCAGCTAATCCCATCATCGAAGTTTCCCAGTCGTCGTAAAGATTTACGTCAACGCCAGATCCATCAACAGAGGCGAAACCCATTGGGTCAAATCCATGACAGCCTTTACAATTTTGGGGAGTTAGGAAGAATTCACCAGGTGAAATTGGATTTGTATGCAACATTTTTTGCATCTTACTAAGGTCTTCCGCCGAATGAAAAGTCAGTGGCTTCGACTGGTTTCCCGGTATCATTGCAACCACACAAACAAAAGTAATAACAGCTAAAATAACCGTAAACGTTTTTTTCAAGATAGATGGGGTCACATTAATCCACTACAGATGGCATTAATGATAAATTGTTTTGGAATCGTAAATTTAAGAAATACAAAAGGAAAGTCAAGTAGATTTTGTAATTAATACGTGAATTTATGATTTCTAACCTGTTAATAATTTTGTAGAGAATTTTGAAAGAATAAAATAGCATCATTCTAGAGGACAATTCCAATTTTCAGTACTGATTATTAGCGTCTTAGAATTTTGATGATAGATTACTAACAGGCTTTCTGTTTAAAAAAAATGCACAAATGTGATTTCTGATAGGTATGAGAACTTAAATTTGAAATAATGATATCGGATATTCCGATCTTTGCAGCCTTTAAAGAACAGGAGCAGAACACATGGCGAAGAAAATAGAATCCCCAACACTAGATCATAATTATACCGAGGATAGTATTCAAAGCCTTGATTGGAAGCAACATATACGTCTTCGACCTGGAATGTATATTGGCAAATTGGGTGATGGCGCACATAAAGATGATGGGATTTATGTTTTAGTGAAAGAGGTTATTGATAATTCCATTGATGAATATGTGATGGGTTATGGGAAGCAAATTGAAATTGTAATCAAAGATGGTCGTGTTCGTGTTCGTGATTATGGACGTGGAATTCCGTTGGGAAAAGTGGTTGAATGTGTGAGTAAAATTAATACCGGTGGAAAATACGATAGCACTGCTTTTCAAAAATCGGTTGGATTAAATGGTGTTGGTACAAAGGCTGTAAATGCGCTTTCAAAATATTTCAAAGTACAATCAGTTCGACAAGGGAAAACTACTTGGGCAGAATTTGAACGTGGTGAACTAACCGCCCAAAAAAATGAAATCCCAACAAATTTACCCGATGGCACTGAAATAATTTTTGATGCCGATCCGGATATTTTTACGGATTATGAATACCGAATAGAATATGCCGAAACGATGATTAAGAACTATACGTTTCTTAATGTTGGTTTGAAAATGATTATTAACGGCAAAGAATTTAGAAGTGAAAACGGATTGCTCGATTTGTTAAACGAGCAGATGAGTGATGAAAAATTGTATCCGATAATTCATATTAAATCAAAAGATATTGAGTTCGCGATTACACATACTACAGCTTACGGTGAAGATTATTATTCATTTGTAAATGGACAACATACCACACAAGGAGGAACGCATTTAGCTGCTTTTCGTGAAGCGATTGTAAAAACTGCGCGCGATTTTTTCGGAAAAGAATTTGATCCAAGCGATGTGCGCACTTCAATAACAGGAGCAATAAGTATTCGTATTCAAGAACCAGTTTTTGAGTCTCAAACGAAAACGAAATTAGGATCGCAGTATACACATCCAGGTGGATCATCATTAAGAAATTGGATCAATGATTTTATTTGTACTAATCTTGATAATTATCTGCACAAGCATCCAGAAACTGCTGAAGCTTGGAAGAAAAAGATATTGCAAAGTGAACGCGAGCGTAAAGAAATTGCAGGAATAAAAAAACTTGCAAATGAACGTGCTAAGAAAGCAAATCTTCACAATAAAAAGTTGCGTGATTGTAGAACACATCTTACGGACATGCGTAATCCTCAACGATTAGATTCAACGATGTTTATCACAGAGGGAGATTCCGCTTCTGGTTCAATAACAATTGCACGTGATGTAAATACACAAGCTGTTTTTTCATTAAAAGGAAAGCCTTTAAATTGTTTTGGCTTAACGAAAAAAATCGTTTACGAAAACGAAGAGTTTAATTTATTGCAGAATGCACTTAGCATCGAAGATGGCTTAGAAGGATTGCGTTTCAACCGCGTTGTGATTGCAACTGATGCCGATGTGGATGGTATGCATATTCGTTTGTTGATCTTAACATTTTTCTTGCAATTTTTTCCAGAATTGGTAAAAGGAAATCATGTTTATATTTTGCAAACACCGTTGTTCCGTGTTCGAAATAAAAAAGAAACAATTTATTGTTATAGTGATAAAGAACGTCAGGTAGCTGTTCAAAAATTAGGATCTAAGCCAGAGATAACGCGATTCAAAGGATTGGGAGAAATTTCTCCTGATGAATTTAAATCTTTTATCGGAAAAAAAATGCGATTGGATCCAGTAACATTAACAGGAGAAAGTTCATTACATGGTTTGCTAGATTATTATATGGGCAAGAACACACCAGAACGACAAGAGTTTATCATTAAAAATCTTCGCATTGAAGAGGAACTAGAACCTGCAGGAGAAGAAATTGAAATTCCAGTAACTGAAGTTGCCGAAGTTTAATTTATTAATTAACGTTACGAGTATACAAGAATAGATGGAGAACGATCCAATAAAAGGAAAGGGTAAAGCAAATTCGGAGCACCACGGGCAAGTGTCGACGATGTATGAGAATTGGTTTTTAGATTATGCATCGTATGTAATTATGGAGCGTGCTGTTCCTTATTTGGATGATGGTTTGAAACCTGTTCAACGACGAGTGTTGCATGCAATGTGGGAACTAGAAGATGGACGTTACAACAAGGTGGCGAACATTATTGGACATACTATGAAATATCATCCTCATGGTGATGTTTCAATTGGTGATGCTTTGGTGCAAATGGGGCAGAAAAATTTACTCATCGATACTCAAGGTAATTGGGGAAATATTTATACTGGAGATAGCTCTGCAGCCGCACGATATATTGAAGCACGATTAAGCAAATTTGCACTAGAAGTTTTATTTAATCCTAAAACAACTATTTGGCAAGCCTCTTATGATGGAAGAAATAAAGAACCAGTTGCATTACCTGCAAAATTTCCATTGTTACTTGCAATGGGTGTGGAAGGTATTGCTGTTGGATTAGCATGTAAAATTTTACCACATAATTTTTGTGAATTGATTGAGGCCTCTATCGATTCTATTCGTGGTAAGCAAGTAAATCTCCTTCCTGATTTTCCAACAGGTGGCATTGCTGATTTCTCAAAATACAATGATGGTTTACGTGGCGGAAGAATTCGTGTACGTTCTGTAATTGAGAAGCGCGATAAGAAGACTTTAGTCATTAAGGAAATTCCTTTTGGAACAACAACAACAAGTTTGATTGATTCTATTCTCCTTGCAAATGAGAAAGGGAAAATTAAAATTAAAAAGGTTGAAGATAATACGGCATCAACAGTAGAAGTAGTTATTCATTTACATCCTGAATCGTCAGAAGATGTAGATAAAACCATTGAAGCATTATTTGCATTTACTGATTGCGAGATAAGTATTTCACCAAACTCTTGTGTTATACATGATGGTAGACCACAGTTTTTAAGTGTTAATGAAATCTTACGCCTTACTGCTCTAAATACACAGGAATTATTACGCAGAGAATTGCAGATTCGTTTTTCTGAACTTGAAGAAGATTGGCATTTCAGTTCACTAGAAAAAATATTTATTGAGAAACGTATTTATCGTTCTATTGAAGAATGTGAAACGTGGGAAGCAGTAATTGATACAATTCATAAAGGACTAAAGCCTTACAAGAAATTATTTCTTAGAGAGATTACTGATGAAGATGTTGCAAGTCTTACTGAAATTAAAATCAAACGAATTTCTAAGTTCGATGCTTTTAAAGCGGACGAACACATTAGGGGTGTTGAAGAAGAAATGAAATCGGTAAAATTTGATCTTGAAAATATCAAGCAATACACAATCAATTACTATAAAAATCTGTTGAAGAAATATGGTAAAGGTCGTGAGCGCAGGACGCAAATAAGTGAGTTTGAAGTGATCGTTGCATCAAAGGTTGTAATGAATAATGCTAAGTTATATGTGAACCGTGCAGAAGGTTTTATTGGAACAGGTTTGAAGAAAGATGAATTTGTTTCTGATTGTTCTGATATAGATGATGTGATTGCAATTACAGGTGATGGGAAGTTAATGGTTTTCAAAATCTCCGATAAAAATTATGTGAGTAAAGATATTATTCACGTAGCAATTTTTAGAAAGGAGCAAGATGAACAAACTGTTTACAATGTAATTTATCAAGATGGTTCGAAAGGTGCCATCATGATGAAACGATTTACTGTTGGAGGTGTAACGCGAGATAAAAGTTATGATTTGACAAAGGGATTGTTGGGGTCGAGAATTTTGTATATTTCAGTAAGTACTGCTGCGGAAGGTCCAACTGTTATTGTGAAGTTAAAACCGAAACCAAAGTTGCGTAATCTAGAATCTATAATTCATTTTGGCAGTCAGCTGATAAAGGGACGAGGTGTTCAAGGTAATGTGATTACTAAATTCCCAATTCAATCAGTTAAGCTTGCAACACCAGAGCAAGTAACTACGCTTCGAAAAAAGCAACCTGAATTATTTCTTCCTCCTAGTAAAGATGATAAAAGTCAAATGAAGATGGAAATGTAAATGTGTTTTCAACATTAAAATACTTGTGAAGTAAGAAATTATCCTGAAGAAATTGCCATCTGGCAACATAGCATCTCCAAGAGTTTAGGAGTTCAAAATTAAACTCATGAGATATTTTTTCTCAAAATAAAAGCAATTTATCATGGTAAGTAATTTTCTTACGAAACAAAGTCTTGAATTTATTAATGCTTACGATTTCAAGGAGCCATTACATCATTTTCTTAAACAACAATTTCGTGCTCGTAAGCAAATGGGCGCACGTGATCGTAGGTGGACACGCGAACTAATTTATGCTTGGTTTCGTGTAGGTAATTCTATGGACACGCTTGGAAATGAAGATCGATTAATTGCATCTTTTTTTTTAGCACATCACAAGGCGGATGATTTAGCAAAGTTGCTTCTCGCAGATCAATCCATTTTAACGATTGATAAAATCACTTCAAATGTTCCTGAAAAATTAAAAATTATTAAATCATTGCATAGTAGTTTTCATGCAGAGAAGATTTTCTCGTTTTCCAGTTTGGTAAGTCCATTACTTAATAAAGAATTGTTTGTTGAAAGTTTTTTAACACAACCAAAAGTATGGCTTCGTGTTAAACCTGGTATGTTAGCAATTGTAATGGCGGAGTTATTGCAATTAAATATTAAAGCAGAAACTTTCGAAAATTATCCGAACGCAATTGCGTTGCCTGCTGGAACTGCAGTTCATGAAACTGAATCTTTTACAAAAGGAAACTTTGAAATTCAAGATTTATCATCTCAACGAACAGGAGAATATTTCAAGCCACAGCCTGGTGATAATTGGTATGATTGCTGCGCTGCTTCAGGTGGAAAAAGTTTGTTGCTAAGAAGTATTTTAGGCGACGTACAACTAACAGTTAGTGATAATCGTGAACATAGTTTAAAGAATTTAAGTGAACGATTCAGGAAGGCTGGTTTAAAGAAATACAAGGCTGTAACTGTTGATTTAGAAAACGGATTACCTTCTGAAATTGGTGAATCGCAATTCGATGGAATTATTGCAGATGTTCCTTGTTCTGGATCGGGAACATGGTCGAGAAATCCTGAGCAAATGCAAACATTTAAAGAACAACTTTTAAATGATTTTTCAATAAGACAAAAAAAAATCATTAAAGCAATTACCCCATCGTTAAAAAATGGTAAGCCATTAATTTATATCACTTGTTCTGTTTTTGAAAAGGAAAATGAAGCAATTGTTAAGTATGCCGTTGATGAATTAGGATTTGTTTTAGAATCCATGCAATTGATACAGGGAATGGAAATGGGAGCAGATACTTTGTTTGTTGCAAGATTAATCAAAAAGTAATTTTTACGATATTAAAATAAAAAAACCGGTTAGATCACTAACCGGTTTTTTTATGCTAAATCTTTTAATTAATAATCAACAGAAAACATTCCGTTTGTCATGGTAAATATCGGACCAGTTCCATTAATATTTTGAGCAGTAAAAGAGAAAGTTCCTTCGATATGTTGAGTACTTAAATTATGAGCTGTAACCGTTAAAGAACCTGATTTTTCAGTGTATGAAACACCATTACTTGGAATGTAATATCCATCACAAGCGGTAGATAAAAGTTGGTAAGTTGTTCCAGCAGGTGCTCCAGACGGAATAACAACTGAAACTTTCGGATATACAGGACCGTTAGCAACAGATCCATATATTTGGATTCCGACAGCTGTGACATTTTCTGTTGCAGTAACATTATTAGCAACTACAGGTGTACCGTTTACTGTAACACTCATTGTATTTCCACCGCTTACATTATATAAAAATGCAAGTTTATTAAATGAACCATCAGTTACAAGAACAGAATCAATTGTACTTCCTGAAAAATTTCCGGCATTAAAATGAAATGATCCTGACATCACTTTATTTGTAATATCAAATTCAGTAATAGTTAAAACTCCGGCAGTGGCACAGAAATCGGAATCATAGGTTTTGGAAGGAGTTGCTGTTGAATAAGTAGCATTATTTCCTGAAAATCCATCAATAATATAGGTACCTGTTCCTGTTATTTTAGCACTGATGTTTATTGAATTTCCTGACGTACCTATAGCATCTATTGTCAAATCTGTTCCATCAAAACTTGCATTTGTAGTTGTTGCAGGTGCTGTCCACGCTGTACCACTAATTTTGGCCGAAATTGTTCCAGCAGCAGTAGAAGGACCGCTATCATTGCTGCTTTTTTT
>JAYVOC010000189.1:0-26969 GCA_043758125.1 Bacteroidota bacterium
TGCACAGAACGAGTTAAAGCCAGGTGTGATTGAGCGCGATGATCAGCAGAAATTCCCTACTGAACAAATTAAACGTCTTGGTGAATTAGGATTTCTTGGAATGATGGTGGATCCCAAATATGGTGGAGGCGGACTCGATACGATTTCATACGTTTTGGCAATGGAAGAGATCTCAAAGATAGATTCTTCTGTTTCGGTAATTATGTCGGTGAATAATTCACTTGTTTGTTGGGGATTAGAGAACTTCGCATCGGAGGAGCAAAAGCTGAAATACCTTGTTCCATTAGCCAAAGGCGAAAAGATTGGAGCATTTTGTTTGTCGGAGCCCGAAGCAGGTTCTGATGCTACTTCTCAGCGTACAACAGCTATAGATATGGGTGATCATTATCTCTTAAATGGGACCAAAAACTGGATTACAAATGGCAATTCAGCTTCCACCTATTTGGTGATGGCTCAAACAGATGTTGCGAAAGGACATAAAGGAATTAACTGTTTAATTGTAGAGAAAGGTTTGCCTGGTTTCACGATTGGGCCGAAAGAAAATAAATTAGGAATTCGAGGTTCTGATACACATTCGTTGATGTTTCAAGACGTGAAAGTTCCGAAAGAAAATAGGATTGGAGAGGATGGATTCGGATTTAAGTTCGCGATGAAAACGCTTGCTGGTGGTCGAATTGGAATTGCATCACAAGCATTAGGAATTGCTTCGGGAGCTTTTGAATTAG
The DNA here is from genome assembly GCA_043758125.1 of Bacteroidota bacterium. GTDB lineage: Bacteria > Bacteroidota > Bacteroidia > AKYH767-A > OLB10 > JANXSD01. Next base: position 726 of record JAYVOC010000189.1, read on the forward strand.
CCTTAAAATATTCAAAAGAACGTAAAGCATTTGGCACGGAGATATGCAATCATCAAGCTATTCAATTTAAACTTGCAGATATGGCAACCGAAATCGAAGCTGCACGTTTACTGTGTTTGAAAGCAGCTTGGCAGAAAGATCAACATTTGGATTACGCACAAACGAGTTCAATGGCAAAATTATTCGCTTCTGAAGTAGCTATGAAAACAACTGTTGAAGCAGTGCAGATCCATGGAGGTTATGGATTCGTAAAAGATTTTCATGTAGAACGATTGATGCGAGATGCAAAAATCACTCAAATTTACGAAGGTACTTCTGAGGTTCAACGAATAGTTATATCAAGAGGCGTTCTTCAATAAAATTATGAAAAAAATCAACCAGTTTTTTCTTCTTGTAAGTCTTGTTATTGCTGTATTATTTGTTGGATGTACCGCTCAGAAAAAATTGGTATATCTTCAAGGTGATGCATCTTTATTAAAAGATACTACAACGTTTCAAATGAAATTATATCCAGGTGATATTATTTCTGTTGAATTGTATACCATCAATCCAGATGCATTTCCGGGGTTGGGCATGTTAAACAGCCATCCTGTTACTGCAGATAACCGCTCAGCTTACGAGAAAGGATTTGTAATGGATAGAACTGGGAATGTTTCTTTGCCTTATATCGGTACAATTAATTTGGCTGGATTGTCAATTGAAGATGCACATGATACTGTTGTAAATCGTTTTCGTGCATTTATTGATGAACCAATCATCACCTTAAAAAAATTAAGCTTTAAAGTTTCAATTGTTGGTGAGGTAAATCGTCCGGGCTTGTATTATATTCCAAACGAACAATTAACAATTCTTGAAGCGATTGCATTAGCTGGTGATTTAACAAATTATGCGAATAGAACTGATTTAAAAATTCTTCGTAAAACACCAACTGGTTTAATAGAAATTCCAGTTGATTTCACCTCTAAAACTGCATTTACTGGAATCAGTAAATATATTTACCCAGATGATATTGTTTATGTTCCTCCAACGAGAAAAAAAGCATTTACATCAATAAGTCCAGCCACACAAGTACTTACTTCGCTAATAACTACCTTAGTTTTAGTTGCTGCATTGTACGTTAGAAATAATAAGTAATGGATAATTCATTAAACAAAACTCAACAGAACGACGAGTTGAATTTAGGAAGGTTTGTTAAGGAAGTTTATAGCAAATGGTATTACTTTTTAATATCAGGAATTATTATAACGTTATTAGCAGTAGTATATATAGAACTTACATTGCCCGTTTATCAAACCATTGGTAGTGTTTTGATTGATGACAGTAAATCATCGCCAAAAAATATTGAAGATTTTATCTCTACTGATATCATGGGTTCTTCAATGAGTTTGGAAACAGAAGTTGGAATTTTAAAATCACGATCAGTAATAACTAGTACAATCGATCAATTAGAATTAAGAGTTCAATATTGGAATTCAACGTCGTATCCTTATAAACCAATTTATCCAAAAGCAAAATTACCTTTTATTGTAAAGTTCGATACCCTTTCACCCTATTTACAAGAAGCAGAATTTAATTTAGAAGTTTTAGACAGCAATAATTTTGAATTAACATTAGAATATTCTGGAGATGATTTACCTGCATTTACGATCGACAAAAAAGCAAAATTTGGTGATCGAATAACATCGCGCTATTTTAATTTTGTAATTAATAAAAATGACACTCACGCTTTTCCACCCAAAGGTCAAGAGTATGTTTTTAAGAAACGATCAATAAATAAACTTGCAAGTGACATGCAATTGAATCTTGATGTAGAGCCATTTGATAAGGATGCCAATATAATTACACTCACTTACAATGATGTAGTTCCTTTAAGAGCCATTGATGTATTGAATACAATTGCAAAAGTTTATATTGATTTAGATATTCAAGATAAAGCATCAGTAGCTGCTCTTACATTGAAATTTGTGGATGAACAACTGTCAAGCACTGGTGTGGTTTTAAGTGCTACGGAAAAGGATATGCAGAAATTTAAAGAGCAGAATAAAACAATTGATTTGAGTGAAGAATCGAAAGTGATGTTACAAAAGATGAATGATGTTGATATTGAAAGAGAGAAAAATAATATTGAATTGACCTCATTAGGAAATTTGTATGATTATGTTGTAAAGAATGATGATCTCACAAATATGGCGCCTTCTAGTTTAGGTGTTCCCGATCCCTTATTAATTGAATTGATCACTAATTTCCAGAACCTTCAAGCTAAACGAAAAAGTATTTCTTACGGTGTAAAAAAGGATGCTCCTGCTGTAAAAGTTTTGGATGAGCAAATTGCTGAAACACGTGCTTCATTATTAGAAAACATTCGTTCTATTCGAAATAGAATGCAGGTAACAAGTAAAGCTTTAGAGGCGCAGTTATCACAATTTGAAAGTTCTATCAAAGGTGTTCCAGATAAAGAGCGACAATTAATTGGGTTGCAAAGAAATTTCGAAGTAAATCAAAATATTTATACTTATTTATTGCAGAAAAAAGCGGAGACAAGTATTGCTAAGGCGACTGTTATCTCCGACAATAAAGTTCTCGATGTTGCAGCACTAGCTGATGATCCAATCTCACCTAACAAAAAAATTATCGTCGTTATCATTGCGCTTTTGTCGGGAGTTATTCCAATAGGAATCATAATAGTTCAGAATATATTACGAAGCAAAGTAAAGAGTAAAGATGATATTTCTGCAACTACCACAATTCCTATGATAGGTGTTGTAGGGCATTCAAGTGACGATTCTAATTTGGCAGTACATCACCGACCAAAATCAGCAATTGCGGAAGGATTTAGGACCATTCGAACCAACCTTCAGTTTTATGGAATGAATAGTCAGAGTAAAGTGATTATGATTACTTCATCAGTTGGTGGAGAAGGAAAATCATTCGTGACAATAAATTTGGCAACTGTTTTAGCGATGCAACAAAACAAAGTTATTGTTGTTGGTATGGACTTAAGAAAGCCGAAATTATTTCAAGATTTTAATCTTAAAAATGATATCGGTGCAAGTAATTATCTTGTAGGAAATGCGTCTATTGATCAAATTATTCGCCCTACTACAATTCCATTTTTAGATATTATTTCTGCAGGGCCCATTCCACCTAATCCCGCTGAATTATTGTCGCGTAAATCGATGCAGGTTTTAATTGAAGAGTTGAAAAGTCGATACGATTTCATTGTTATCGATACACCACCATTAGGAATTGTTTCTGATGCATTTTTATTAATGCCCGTTGCAGATATTACGTTATACATCGTACGACAAGGATTTTCGAAATTAGAATACCTTCGTTCATTGGATGATTTACACGTTGAAGGCAAAGTTAAAAATGTGAGTATCGTATTAAACGATTCTGTCTTTAGTAAAAATGCGGGTTATGGTCATAACTATGGATATGTTAACTCAGGTTCTGGATATTATGAAGAAGACAATAATCAAAATGGAATTGCGAAAAAATTTCGACGTAAGAAAAAGGATAACACGCTCAACTAATTTGCCTTCTGTTATTATATCAAATCAATTGCATCGATCAATTTTTCCATTTTACTTCCGCGCGATCCTTTAATCAAGAGTACTCCGTGTTGAGGTAAATTTTGTTGTAACCACTTGGAGGCTTCAAGTGAAGATTCGAAATAATTATAATTATATTTTATTGCACTTTCTTTAAAAAGATTTCCAACCAAAATAACATTTGTTGGATGAATTGAATCGATGAGCGACGCTATTCTAGCATGTTCTGACGAAGATGTTTCACCCAGTTCAAGCATTTCACCTAGTGCAATATATTTATCTCCAATAAACGAATTTTTTAAATTCATTAATGCAGCTTCCATACTTGATGGATTTGCATTATAAGCATCTAAGATAATTTCAATATTATTTTTCTTGATTATTTGTGATCGCAGATTCCCTGGAGAATAATTTTCAATAGCTTCTTTAATTAATTCTTTTGATACGCCAAAGTGTGCTCCAACAGCAACGGCAGCCATTACATTATCAAAATTATAATTACCAGTTAACTGGGTTTTGATAATTATTTCAAAAGGATGATGAACTTTAACATGCAAATAATTTTCGGTGCTGATAATCTCGCCAACAAAATTAGCATTCATTTTTTCTCCGTAAGTTATCACGTGCGAATAATCACCTAATAGTTCTACTAAAGCTTCATGACTTGATTGAATAAAAATTAAACCTTCGTTTTTTTGAAGATAGTTATACAACTCACCTTTTCCTTTCTTCACACCTTCTATACCACCGAAGCCTTCTAAATGTGCTTTTCCAATGTTGGTTATCAATCCAAAATTAGGTTGAGCAATGGCACTTAATTCAGCAATTTCACCTTGATGATTCGCACCCATTTCAACAACAGCAAACTCATGCGCACTAGTAATTGAAAGTAATGTTAAGGGTACTCCGATGTGATTATTAAAATTTCCTTGAGTGAAATAAGTCTTGAGTTTTTTATTGAGTACAGCTGCCGTAAGTTCTTTACTTGTAGTTTTTCCATTACTTCCTGTAATTGCAAGAATTGGAATATTTAATTGTTGACGGTGGTAACCTGCTAAGCGTTGTAATGCTTTTAAAACGTCAGTTACCATTAAAAGTCGTGCGTCATTTGAATCTTGAACTTCATCAATAATAGCATATCCTGCTCCTTGTTCTAATGCTTGTTTTGCAAAGAGATTTCCATTAAAATTTTCTCCTTTGAGCGCAAAAAAAAGGCAATCTTTGGATAGCTTTCTGGTATCTGTACAAATCACAGGATTACTTAGAAATAGAGAGTAGAGTAGTTCGGTGGTAATCATAGTTTGCAATGTATAAAGATAAATGTAATGAGTACAACATCAATTTTGAACGAAAATTGGTATTGATTACTTCCAAGTTGACAATGGAAGTGATAAATACTTGTTATGCTTAAAATCAAATTCAACATTCATTCAAAATTATATTTTTATTCATGTGTTTTTATGTCAATAAAATGAAATTATTCACTAAAGTATTATCTTTGACAATTGAATACGGTAAAAGTAGTAATGTAATTAGTTCAGTGTTTAATGACTGAGAAATTTATCAATAAAACAAAGAATATGCAACAGATTTTCCATGATAAGTTAATCATGATTCCTATTGACTTTACACCCATCACTGATAATGCATTGAGCTATGCTAGTTCATTTGCTAAAATTTTCAATAATAAATTGATGCTGATGCATGTTGCTGATAAAAACACATTAGCAGAAGCTGAAATAAAGTTGTCGGAGAAAGCTGCAAACAATCAAAAAATTTCAAACGTTGAAACTACTTCTACTGTTGTTGAGGGAAATATTTTCGATCATATTGGTCAGACTGCAGCTGAAACGGATGCTGCGTTGGTTGTAATGGGAACACATGGAATAAAAGGTGCTCAACGATTAATGGGTAGTCATGCAATAAAAGTTATTACACATTCAACGGTTCCATTTATTGTTACTCAAAGCCGACCATTTGAAGAAATAAAAAATATTTTAATACCTGTAGATTTTTCGATGGAAATTAAGCAAGTTTTAATTTTCGCTATGGAAATTGCTGAGCAGTTTGGAGCCACTATACATTTGTTATCTCGACCTGTAAGTGATGAGTGGTTATTGAAAAAGGTAAAATTAAATCTCCAGTATGCAAAGGATTTCTTTGAAGAAAACAATGTAAATGTTTCTGTTATTGATTCATTTACTGGTAAGGATTTTCAGAAAGAAACAGTAAATGCTGCTGTTGCAACTGCCAGTAGTTTAATTGTTATTTTAATTGATCCAGATCAAGGACTTGTTGATTATATGATGGGTTCTTACGAGCAAAAAGTAATTGCAAATGAGGAAGGCATTCCTGTAATGTGTATCAATATGAAAACGATAAAATCAGTTTCTTACTCTGCGTTCATGACTGGGTTGTAGAGATGGAAATAGAAATAGTTTATTCAACAATCATTGATCGGATTTGATCAAGGTGAATTTCTTTTAATTGTGCGCGTTTAGCTTTTGAGGTGTTTGTCCAGTAGTGATGTGATTCAAAAAAAGATCGTTGCACTTTATTCCAATGATTGCGATCCGTTACAATATTATGCGATAAGAATTCTAAGAATAAACTTTCAGCTATTTCATCAAAATCATTTCTTCCGAGATAATCTAAATCAGCATCACAAATAATTTCTTCTAACTTGTTAGTCGGACGTTGAGGCACTTGAGTTGCCATTATCAATTCGCAGATAATTTTAATTTCTGCTTCTGGATAATTGTATTGTGGTAAAATTTCTTTAGCAAGATTACAACTACTCATTTCGTGGTGGTTATATCCCAACAGAAAACCTGAATCATGAAATAAGGCCGCTGTTTTAAGCAAACACATTTCATCTTCTGTAACATTTTCGGCGAGTCCTAACTCAACCACTTCATGTAATACATCTTTTGTATGATTAACATGATGATAAGTCAGATCCGGAGATAATTCTCTCTGCAAAATATCCATTACATAATCTTCGAGCTTTAGGTAGTACATATATTAAAAACGAATTTATGTAAAAAAACAATAATCATGGAAAGATTAAGTTAAATTTTATTGAGTTGCAAGTTATCAGGATAAGGAGAACTAGCATTTTAATCTTCATTCACTGTGCATAATAATTTTTACTATTTAGAAATTTTTAATTTCTCCTAAACCAATTTTCAAGTCATTAAATTGATTGCTAATTTACGTATTGCCAACATTGTTTGAATAATTTAAAACAATTATATAACGAACGTAGACCGAGCTTCCATTAGCCACGAGGAAGGATTCCCATTGATAAGAAGGATTGGTATTAAAAATGCTAGAGTATAAATTGCGTTGTGAAAATGGTTCTTCCTTTGAAAAAATTTTACCAAAAAAAACCCCCTGAAGTTTCATACTTCAGGGGGTTTTTTTAATGACTAAATTTATTCTTAATACATGCCGTCCATTCCACCACCTGGCATTGATGGCATAGATGGTTTGTCTTCTTTAATATCAACAAGTACGCACTCAGTAGTAAGTAACATAGCAGCAATAGAAGCAGCATTTTCAAGAGCTACACGAGCAACTTTAGTTGGATCGATAACACCAGCAGCAAGCATGTTTTCATAAACATCAGTACGTGCATTGTAACCGAAATCATCTTTGCCTTCTTTCACTTTTTGTACAACGATTGAACCTTCAATTCCTGCGTTCGCAACGATCTGACGAAGTGGTTCTTCAAGAGCACGTTTAACGATTGCAATTCCTGTTGTTTCATCATCATTATCTCCTTTCATTTTATCTAAACCTGCGATACAACGAATGTAAGCAACACCACCTCCCGGTACTATTCCTTCTTCAACAGCAGCACGAGTAGCATGTAAAGCATCGTCAACACGATCTTTCTTTTCTTTCATTTCTACTTCAGTAGCAGCACCAACATAAAGGACTGCAACACCACCAGCTAATTTAGCTAAACGCTCTTGCAATTTTTCTTTATCATAATCAGATGTTGATGTTTCAATCTGAGCTTTAATTTGGTTTACGCGACCTTTAATATCTTCTTTAGAACCTGCACCATTAACAATTGTAGTATTGTCTTTATCAATACTGATTTTAACAGCACTTCCTAATGAAGTGATGTCAGCGCCATCTAATTTGAATCCTTGTTCTTCGCTGATAACAGTACCACCAGTTAATATAGCGATATCTTCCATCATTGACTTACGACGATCACCAAAGCCTGGAGCCTTAACAGCAGCAATCTTTAATGAACCACGTAATTTGTTTACTACAAGTGTTGCTAATGCTTCTCCGTCTATATCTTCAGCGATGATTAACAATGGACGACCTGTTTGAACTACTTTCTCAAGGATCGGCAATAATTCTTTCATATTGCTAATTTTCTTGTCGTAGATCAAGATGTATGGATTTTCTAAAACAGCTTCCATTTTATCTGGATTCGTAACAAAATAAGGGCTGATATATCCACGATCAAATTGCATTCCTTCCACAACAGTAACAGTTGTCTCAGTTCCTTTCGCTTCTTCAACAGTAATTACACCTTCCTTCTTAACTTTATCCATTGCTAGTGCTATCAGTTTCCCAATTTCACTATCGTTATTAGCAGAAATAGTAGCAACTTGTTCAATTTGTTTGCTATCACTTCCTACTGTTTTACTCATTTTTTTTAAGTCTGCAACAACTGCTGTAACAGCTTTGTCGATACCACGCTTTAAATCCATAGGATTTGCGCCTGCAGCAACATTTTTTAAACCTGCAGTAACGATTGCCTGAGCAAGTACAGTTGCTGTAGTTGTTCCATCACCTGCAACATCAGCAGTTTTCGATGCAACTTCTTTCAACATCTGTGCGCCCATGTTTTCTACTGGGTTCTTTAATTCAATTTCTTTTGCAACTGTTACACCGTCTTTAGTGATCGATGGTGCACCATATTTTTTATCGATAATAACGTTACGTCCTTTTGGACCTAATGTAACTTTTACAGCGTTTGCTAATGCATCTACACCGCGTTTTAAGGCGTCGCGTGCTTCAAGGTTAAAGGTGATGTCTTTTGCCATAGTTGTATGAGCTTTTTAGTTTTTTTAAATTGAGAAATTTTTATTGCCGATAGTTATCGGTTGGAAATTTAAATGACTGCGAAAATGTCTGATTCACGCATGATAAGAAAGTCTTTCCCATCAACTGCGATTTCTGTTCCTGAATATTTTCCGTATAAAACGGTGTCTCCAACTTTTACCGACATTGGTTCGTCTTTTTTACCATCTCCAACGGCAACTACTTTGCCTTTTTGTGGTTTTTCTTTTGCTGTATCGGGAATGATAATTCCGCTAGCAGTTTTTTCTTCAGCCGGTGATACTTCAACGATCACACGGTCAGCCAATGGTTTAATACTTACTGAGCTCATGGTTTAAATATTTAATAATTGGGTTTAGATTTTTTTAATAAAAAATTACATTTTCAACTAGTCAGCAATTGTGCCATGAGGAGATTAATGAAAAATGCTGTCAAAATTTCTCCTCAGAGATTTATGACAGCATCTTTATTGACAGATTATTGGTCAATCTGTCATTAAATTATTTTCCTGGTTTTGCAGCTGGCGCTTGAGGTTGCCCTTGACCTGATGGTTGTGTAGGCTTTTGACCTTGTGCAGCACCTGGTGCAGGAGCACCTGTTGTAGTTGGAGCAGCAGTATTATCAATTTGTTGTTGAATCAAAGATTGGTTTTCCGCGTTCTTTCCACCTTTAGGAAGAACAAGGTTTCCAACTATAGCAAGTACGATCAAACTAATTGCAAAACCCCAAGTTAATTTCTCAAGGAAATCAGTTGTCTTACGAACACCCATCACTTGGTTAGAAGCAGAAAGACCAGATGCTAGTCCGCCACCTTTAGAGTTTTGAACTAAAACAATTAATCCTAAGAGGATACTTACGATTACTATGAGAACTACAACGAACGTATACATGTATTGGTCAGGAATTAAGTTTTATTTTTTAGATCTTCAATAAGGGCTGCAAAGTAACGGCTTTTTTCTGGAAATTTCAAGGATAGCTTTTCATAGAATAATATTGCCTTCTGTATGTTTCCTTGTTGAGCATAAATTTTTGCAAGTGTTTCAGAAACAATATCTTCTGGCTCCTCAATGCTTTTTCTAGCCATATTGATAGGTGAATAAAAAGTGCTTTTCGCCGGCGTTATGCGAGGGTCTTCGTGAATAAACTTTTCAATGAGCTCTAATTTGCCCATTTTTGTCTTAGGTATATCAGGGATAGGTGACGAGGCAATCCGTTCAGAAATGAGCTTCCTGTTTTCAAGTTCATCAGCAGAAATATTTTCCTCCTCAGGAATCATCCTAATCACATTTGGTAAACTTTCCCGATCATTTTCATGATTACTGTTTACTACTTGTGGAGGTGAATTAGTAATTGGCTTTATCGTATTTTCTTCTTGATGAACAACCATCATTGGCTTGTCATCAATTTGAATTTTTATCGATTTCTCTTTTATTTCAACGGAAGGAACAGTTTGATTCTTTACATAAATCACTCGAGACTTCGAAGAAGGAGGCTCAACAATTTCTTCTTTCTTTTGTGCTGTTGGTGCAATATTTAAAGGAATATCTTCTTTCTCTTTTTCAAATTCCTTCGTAACAATTTTTGTTTCTTCAACAAATTCAGGTTTCGAAATACTACTTTGTGGAATATTAATTTCAAAAATGTTTTCTTCCGCGATAATTGTTGGTACAAATTCTACCTTCTCAACACTAACGGGAGTTACAACTTCAATACCAGTGTGTTCTTCCTGAATTTTTTTAGTGTGTAACCACTCTGAAAAAGAATGCACTTCAGAACTAATAGTAACATTTTCGCTTGAAGAAATAATCTCTTCCTTCTCAATAATATTATTTTCTAAAGGAAGTTTTTCAATGTTACTTTCAATAATCTTTATGGAAGGAATCTCAGCAGTAATTATTGCTACATCAATTGTTGAAGTAACTTCTACTTCATCTTTAAGATCAAATGACGATTCAAGTTTTATTGTTTCTTCTTTTTCAAATATAATGTTTGTAGATGAAATTTTATTCTCTATAATTTCATCCTCCTGAACAACTTCTGGAATTTTTAAATAATCAGTTTTGTCATTTTTTATTTTCTGAATGCCTTCTAAAATTAATGCCTCCAGTGGATAAATTGTCGACTCAATTGGCGTATCAAATTCTTCAACAACAAGTGGAGTAGAATTTTCTCTAAGTATTTCTTGAGAAATAAAATCTTTCTCCTTCAATGAAACGATAACTTCATCCTCTTGTATTGAATCTTCTGTTATTTCAGGAGTAATTTCTTCTTCAACATTCCTTATTTTAATAACAGGGATTTCACTTATCTCTTCTCTCCATAAATTAAGTTCTTTTAAACGTAAATCTACAATCTGTTGTGGACTTAATTCTGATTCATCAATAGAAACATTACTTTTTTCTTCATGATTATTTGGAGGAAAGGAATATGCTTTTTCTTCTAAAGATAAATCAACAGAAGTGTTTTCAGTAATATCAACACTTTCATTTTCAGAAATAATTGAATCTAGATAGATGGATTCTGAATCGGTATTTAATAATAAGTCACTAATAGTTTCTATTGCAGTATATTCGTTTTTCTGACGAACAACTTCTACTTTCTCATGTATGAGATTAAACAAGCGAGTACGATCAGGTGCATACGCAGATGCAATCTTTAATTGTTGTGAATAACGTACAGAATTTTGATCACGAAGTTGTCGCAATTGTAACATCCGTAATGGTTGACAATATGGAAATTGCTCGAGCAAACCATTAAGAGAGGAGTCAGTTAACTGAGATGCCGATGCAGGCTCTCGTACTAAGTCGAGGAATTGTTCGCGTGTCATTACCAGTTGCTAACAGCTTTATTAAAAATATCGTCTACCAATTGCTTGTTTATTTCTTCAATTAAATTTTGTTCCACTTCATTTAAACTTTTATCGCTAGGATAATCCGCAAAGCGTGAGAAGGAAGTCTCAAAATTTTGTTTGTTATCTTTTATGTTGCTGAACTTCACGTTTACTGTTATAGTTAATCTGTTTTGTGCGGCCGTTTGGTCTCCTTGAATCGCAATCGGTTGTGTTCGATAATCTGAAATCTGGCCTTCAAATAATAAATCAGCATTTGATTCCACAACTCTCAAACTTGTTTGAGAAACAAATTTATCTTTTAATTTCTCCGTAAATTTCTGACTCAAAGTTGGCTCAATAATAATCGCTCTATTTTGAAAATATTGAATGGTAACTGTCTTCACATCAGGGGCAATAGAAGCTCCAGTAAATGAATACACTCCACATCCATAAATGGAGATGGTAAATACTAATAAAATATAAGCTAAAGGTTGGCGCATTCTTTATTTGATATTGTATTCGTTAATTTTACGATAAAGAGTTCGCTCCGAAATTCCTAATTCTTGAGCTGCATATTTTCGTTTGCCTTTATGTTTTTCGATCGCTTTGATGATCATCTCTTTTTCTTTGTCAGATAAGGATAAGGACTCATCAATCATTTCTTCATGCGCATCAATTTTCATTGGAGCAGGCTGTATCGTAACTCCATTTTGCGATTGAATAATATTCGAATGTTGATTTGACTTATTTTTCGAATCATTGTAAACGGACGGATTATAATTGATCGGATTTTCATCGACAGGCAAATTCATCCCACCACCCGACATTATAGTACCAACTACTTTTTTTAATTCTGAAAGATCTTTTTTCATCTCAAAAAGAACTTTGTACAATAATTCACGCTCCGAAAATTCGCCTGAATTTTTTGCTTCTTCACGAAGTACCATCGGTAGAGTGGAGTTGCTATCTTTTGGTAAATATTTCAATAAAACTTCTGCCGTTACTTCTTTGTTTTGTTCCAGAATCGATAGTTGTTCAGTAACATTTTTTAGTTGGCGAACATTTCCTGGCCAACGGTATTCAATCAATAATCTTTGTGCTTCCGGTTGCAAATGGATTATTGGCATTTTGTAACGATCTGCAAAATCGGCAGCAAATTTTCTGAATAACAAAAATATATCTTCGCTACGATCACGCAACGAAGAAACTTGAATTGGAACTGTATTTAATCGATAATATAAATCTTCTCTAAATTTTCCTCGCTCTATTGCATCAGTAACATTCACATTAGTAGCAGCAACTACACGCACATTTGTTTTTTGAACTTTGCTTGATCCTACTCTCAAAAATTCACCTGTTTCTAAAACTCGAAGTAATCTAACTTGTGTAAGAATTGGTAATTCCGCAACTTCATCCAGAAAAATTGTTCCGCCATTTCCTGCTTCAAAATATCCTTTTCGTGCATCATGTGCTCCCGTAAAAGAACCTTTCTCATGTCCGAATAATTCAGAGTCGATTGTTCCTTCTGGAATAGCTCCGCAATTTACTGCGATGTAAGGACCATGCTTTCTAGAACTTAAAAAGTGTATGATTTGCGGAAATATTTCTTTCCCTGTACCACTTTCTCCTGTTATCAAAACAGATAGATCGGTAGGAGCAACTTGACGAGCAATATCAATCGCATGATCTAGCGTAGGAGAATTTCCTATAATACCAAAACGTTGTTTTAAATCTTGAATCTTCACCTTAAAATGTATTGTGAATTATTGAAATTTATTTTATGAAACTACTTCACCAATTAATGTTGCCGATGTGCAATTTGTTGCTAACACATTAACATAATCACCACGTTTATTATTTCCTTTAGGGAATACAACTACTGTATTTTGTGTGTTTCGCCCGCAAAACATTTCTGGAGATTTTTTCGAAATGGATTCAATCAATACACGATGAATTTTTCCTAATCCTAATTTCGTTTGTTCTTCAGATAGTAACCTTTGCAAATCAACAATCTCTTGCAACCTCTTCGCTTTTACATCTGCAGGAATATCATCTTCAAATTTTTTCTCAGCCGCAGTTCCTGGGCGTTCTGAATAACTAAACATATAAGCATAGAAATACTTCGACCATTTCATAAGTGAAAGTGTGTCTTGATGTTCTTCTTCAGTTTCACTACAAAAGCCTGTAATAATATCTGTTGAAATACTACATTCAGGCATTATTTTCCAAATGCTTTCAATGCGTTTTATGTAATCTTCACGTGTATAACCACGGTTCATTTTTGTTAATATTCTTGTATTGCCTGATTGCACTGGAAGATGAATGTATTTGCAAATATTTTCATACTTCGTCATACTATGAAGCACTGCATCAGTCATGTCGCGAGGGTTGCTTGTTGAAAACCGAACACGTAAATCTGGATGGACTTGTGCAACTAATTCTAATAAGTCGGCGAAAGTTGTGTATTTGGATTGTTCTTCAATTGGCAATAAATGATTTAATGCTGCGTGAACAATTTCAACTGGTAGTTCTTTCTTTTGTCCTCCTCCCCACCATAAATATGAATCCACATTTTGTCCGAGTAATGTTACTTCACGATAACCATCTTCATACAACTGTTTTGCTTCATTAATAATACTTTCAGGATCTCTGCTTCTTTCTCGTCCACGTGTAAAAGGTACTACACAAAACGAACACATATTATCGCACCCACGCATGATGGAAACAAATGCAGTTACTCCATTTTTATCTAAACGAACCGGACTAATATCAGCATAAGTTTCTTCTCTTGATAAAAGAACATTTACTGCGCGGTGTCCATTTTCTACTTGATTTAATAAGTTGGGTAAATCACGATACGAATCAGGACCTGCAACGATATCAACTAATTTTTCTTCTTCTAATAATTGGGATTTCAATCGTTCAGCCATGCATCCTAAAATCCCAATGATCATCCCAGGTTTGTTTTTCTTGGCTTTTTTAAATTCGAAAAGACGAGATCGTATTTTCTGTTCTGCATTGTCACGAATAGCACAAGTATTTACAAAAATCACATCGGCTTCGTTCATGTCTTTGGTGGTTTCAAATCCCTGTCCAATTAAAATAGAAGCAACCACTTCGCTATCTGCAAAGTTCATTGAACAGCCATAACTTTCTAAAAATAATTTCTTGCCAGAGGATTTTCCTTTTTTTTCCAACATCACAGATTCCCCTTGCCTCGACTCATCAATTACTTTTAACTCTTCCTCATTCATTATAAAAATTATTTGCGCAAAGGTAGCAAAAAGGAGAGCTGGTGTCAAAATGTCAGATCAAATTCAGTGAATGAATTAATAGCTTAAATGAACCATCAATTTTTCAATTTTTAAGATCTCAAAGCTTTCTAAAGATTGCTTTAACTATGGTTTATCGCCAAATTTAAGGATTAATTAGATTCCAATAAAATGTTAATATGTTGATATACAATATAATCATAATTAAATAGTGCAACATTTGAATTCATAAAATTTTGAAAATTTAAATTTTGTTACTTTGCGCCCCGAAGGGTTTCAGGAATCAATGAATTGATGTAGCCCTTTTAAACCAATTAGAACTTGGTCAATTAATGTTAAAAAACTTTAAATAATTTCTATTAAATCTGCATGGCTGATAATCTTGTGATAGTGGAGTCCCCTGCAAAGGCGAAGACGATTGAAGGATTTCTTGGAAAGGATTTTCAGGTGAAGTCGAGTTATGGTCATGTTCGTGACCTTGTCAAGAATGACAAAGGCATTGACGTTGCAAATAGTTTTTCTCCTTTATATGAAGTGTCGCCTGACAAAGAAAAGGTGGTGAATGAATTAAGGTCGCTGAGCAAAAAGGCTAAAACAGTTTGGTTAGCGACTGACGAGGATCGCGAAGGTGAAGCGATTTCTTGGCATTTATTTGAAACACTCAATCTTAAAGAAAGTAATACTAAACGTATTGTTTTTCATGAGATCACAAAGAAGGCAATTCAAGAGGCAATTAGCAAACCACGATTTATTGATATGCATTTGGTGGATGCGCAACAAGCTCGTCGTATCTTGGATCGCTTGGTAGGATTTGAATTATCACCAATTCTTTGGAAAAAAATTAAACCGTCACTTTCTGCTGGTAGAGTGCAATCCGTTTCTGTAAGATTAATTGTTGAGCGTGAACGAGATGTTGAAGGACATCAATCACAATCTGCATATAAGTTAGTATCTCATTTTATTGTTAAAGATAAAAAGGGAAATAGTACATTACTTAAGGCGGAATTATCACAACGTTTCCCTGTAAAGGAAGATGCAGAAGCGTTATTGAATAAGTTAGCAAACGCAAATTTCAAGATTTCAAATCTTGAAGTAAAGCCAGGAAAAAAATCACCCGCAGCTCCTTTTACTACATCAACTTTACAACAAGAGGCTAGTCGTAAATTGGGATTTTCAGTTGCGCAAACAATGGTTGTTGCACAACGTCTTTATGAGAGTGGGAAAATTACGTACATGAGAACGGATTCCGTGAATCTATCTCAACTTGCTTTGGATTCTGCTAAAGAAGCTATCAGCAAAATCTACGGTAAGGAATATTCTTTTACGCGTCAATTCAAGACGAAATCAGCAAACGCTCAAGAGGCGCATGAGGCGATTCGTCCTGCTTATTTAGATCAACCTACTATTGATGGTGAAAATGCCGATCGTCGTTTATATGAACTCATCTGGAAACGAACGATTGCTTCACAAATGGCAGATGCACAATTAGAGCGTACAGTTGTAAATATTGAAAACAATAAATCGAAGGAATTATTTGTTGCCACTGGCGAAGTAATTCGTTTCGATGGTTTTCTTCGTGTATATCTCGAATCTACGGATGATGAAAATGAAGAGAATGAGAAAGAAAAAGACGGACTATTACCTCCTTTAGCGATTGGCCAGGTGTTAGATTTAGATACCATCACGGGAACACAACGATTTTCATCTCCACCAGCTCGCTATACAGAAGCTAGTCTTGTTAAGAAATTAGAAGAGTTGGGAATTGGTCGACCTTCAACGTATGCTCCAACTATTTCTACAGTTCAAAAGAGGGGATATGTAATTAAAGAAGATCGTGCTGGGAAAGAGCGAATTTTTACAGTGCTTACATTAAAAGCTGGGAAGGTTATTTCAGAGGATCGAACTGAGAATTATGCAGCCGAAAAATCGAAAATGTTTCCTACAGATATCGGTACAGTGGTTACTGATTTCTTAGTGTTAAATTTTCCAGAGATCCTAGATTATAATTTCACTGCGAATGTAGAAAGAGAATTTGATGAAATAGCACAAGGCAATTTGCAGTGGGCGAAAATGATAAAGAAATTCTATGGTCCTTTTCATAAACTGGTAGAAGACACAGAGAAAAATAGTGAACGTGCTACTGGAGAGCGAATTCTTGGAGTTCATCCTGAGAATGGAAAAAAAATATCAGCACGAATCGGACGATTTGGTCCGTTGGTTCAAATTACTGGAGAAACAGAAGAAGAGAAACCACAGTTTGCTAAATTAAGACCTGGTCAGCGACTAGAAACAATTACACTTGAAGAGGCATTAGATCTTTTTAAGATGCCACGCAATATTGGTAATTACGAAGAGGAAGATGTTACTATTAGCATTGGTAGATTTGGACCTTATGCTCGTCATAATGGAATCTTTGTTTCATTAGCAAAAACAGATGATCCATATACAATAGAAATTGATCGTGCCATTGAATTGATTGAGGCAAAACGTAAGACGGATCGAGAGCGTATTATTCGAATTTTTGATGAGCGTCCAGATGTGAAATTATTGAATGGACGTTGGGGACCTTATTTGGTTGCCAATGAACTTAATTATAAGCTACCAAAGGACAAAGATCCCAATGTTTTATCATTACAAGATTGTTTGGATATTATTTTAGCGGCTGGTGAAAATGGTGGAAAGCCCAAGCGTTCGTTTGGCAGAAAGGCTGCTCCTGTTGCAGCAAAGAAAGCTCCTGCAAAGAAAACGGCAGTAAAGAAAACTGCTGCAACAACTGCTACGAAAACTTCTGTTGTGAAAACTATCTCAAAAGTCCCTGTTAAGAAAACGGCTGCCAAAACTGTAGCGAAAGTCCCTGTAAAGGCAGCAGCCGCGAAGAAAGTTACTGCAAGAAAAAAGACGAAATAAGTTTAAATAAATTTAGGCTTTATGCTGGAAGCTTATTTCCAACCACTTGATGCTGGCCTGTTATGGCACGATGGTCAAGCACTCCCTTCGGATGCTTTGGGCAATGCTATTCAATCTTATTATCAAGAAGGAAAGTTTCCAGATTTTGAGGGGGTTCGTATAGCAATAATAGGTGTAGGGGAAGATAGAGGCAATCAATTAAACATTGGAGCTGCCAATGGGATGGACCACATTCGTGAAAAATTTTATAGTTTGAAGGTTCATCAGCATCCACAACGTATTATTGATTTAGGAAATATCCGTCGTGGAGATACACTTGAAGATACGTATGCAGCGATAGCTACGGTAATTTATGAATTGATTCCATTGAAAATTATACCTGTGATACTAGGAGGAAGTCAAGATTTAACTTATGGTCATTATGCTGGTTATAAAAAACTTGAGCAAATCATAAACATCGTAAGTGTTGATTCACATTTTGATTTAGGACAACCCGAAGACCCAGTTAATGCCGAGACATTTCTTGGTAAAATAATTCTTGAGCAACCAAATTATCTTTTTAACTTTAGCAATATTGGGTACCAAACCTATTATGTAGGTACGGAAAGTGTTGAGTTAATGAAAAAATTGTATTTCGACACTTTTAGATTAGGTCAAGTTCGTGATGATATTCAAGAAACGGAACCAATTGTGCGTAATGCTGACCTAGTTACTGTAGATTTATCAGCAATTCGACAAAGTGATGCACCTGGGAATTCGCAAGCATCTCCTAATGGTTTTTTTGGTGAAGAAGCTTGTCAGATACTGATGTATGCTGGAGTGAGTGATAAGTTGAGCGGACTTGGGATTTACGAATACAATCCTAAATTTGATGTTAATGGTCAAACAGCTAGTTTAGTGGCGCAGATGCTTTGGTATTTTATAGAAGGAGTATCAAGTAGAAAGCAAGATTTACCACTATTAAATGCTAATAATTACATTACATATATAGTAGCAATCGCGAATGTGGCGCAGGAGATTACTTTTATAAAAAGTACGAAGAGTGACCGATGGTGGATGAAACTTCCGATGGAAGGTGGCCGAAATAGGTATTTAAGTCATCATTTATTGCCTTGTTCTTACAAGGATTATCAACAAGCATGTAACAATGAGGTACCTGATCGGTTATGGAATGCGCTTCAAAAGTTAGCATAATGGCTTTCTGAGACGTTCAAATAAATTTCTTTTAAAAATAATTTATGCAAGTTTTAGCCTAAAATCGAACCATTAAAATGACATGTTTTGCCTCTCAAAATGATCAATAAAATAGTAATCATTGGGCTTGTGAATAAATAAATAAAAGGAATGTTAGCTTAATATGGTTTTGAAATTTAGAATAATATTTACTTACTTTAACCCCCAGAATCATCCGATAAATCGAACGCACTGTATGAAGAAAATTTTAGCTGTTTTAGTAGCTGGTTGTATATCCACCTTAGCCCTAGCTCAACAAGACCCCCAGTTCAGCCAGAATATGTTTAATCGTTTATACGTAAATCCAGCATATGCGGGAAGTAACGAAGCGATTTGTGCACATCTGCTCTATCGTTCACAATGGGTAGGCTTTGGAGACGGAGCCCCAAAAACAGGAGTTCTCGGCGTAGAGGCTCCATTTGCAAACAACAAAGTAGGTGTTGGATTAAGCATTGCCTCTGATAAAAACGGTGCATTCCAAACCTTTAATGCTAAACTTGCTGGATCCTATAAATTTGATCTAGGCAATGGCAAATTAGGAATTGGAGTTGATTTAGGCTTATTGCAAGATAAGGTTGATGCTTCAGGATTTAAGCCCGTTGACCCTAATGATGCATCTATTCCAGCTAATTCTAGTGGTTCCGCTTTTGATGTTGGTGCTGGTTTATATTACAATTCAGAAAAATTATATGTTGGAGTTTCAGCTTCACATTTATCTGAGCCAAGTGTAACATTGGACAATTCCTCTATTAAATTCGAACGTCATTATTATGGAATGATCGGATATTCTGCGGAAGTATCACCAATGATTACATTAAAGCCATCCGTATTTGTTAAAACAATTGCGGGAAACACTACAGCAGATATTAACTTGAATGCTTATTTTAATAATCGATTTTGGTTAGGTGCATCTTATCGTAATGATGATGCTATTGTAGCATTAATTGGATTAAATATTACAGACAATTTACGCATTGGTTACTCTTACGATTTTACAACTTCAAATCTTAAGAAATATAGTGATGGTAGTCATGAAATTATGCTTGGCTACTGTTTCAAAGTGAAAAAGAAAATTACACCTGTAATCAGAAATGTAAGGTTTCTATAGTAATAGGAATTATTTCACTTGAAAAGCAACTTAAATTGGAGACTAAACGTATCATCATACTGAAAATGTCGCATATACTAAAGCTAGATTTTCAGCGTTCGATGTTTACGTTTTTAGTGTATCCAGAACCCAAAAGCAAACAAAGCATGAAAAACCTGATTATTGCTTCTTTAACAGTGCTGTTACTCAGTAGTTGTGGAGGCGGTAACCGCGGGCAACTAGTAGGAGTCCAAGGAAGGCAAAAATGGTACCAAGCAGATCCCTATGGGATGGTATTTATTCCCCAAGGCTCATTCAACATGGGCCCTGGTGACCAAGATGTTCCTTATTCTCAAATTGCTCAAACAAAAAGCGTAACTGTACATGCTTTTTATATGGACAATACAGAGATCACGAACAATGAGTATCGTCAATTTGTATATTGGGTGAGGGATTCTCTCGCTCACCGACTAATTGGGGGAGATCACATTGTTGATGAAGGGGAATATGGAGAGCATATCGACTGGGATCAACGGATTAAGTGGAATGATGAAGCGAATGTTGAAACATTATCAGAGCTTTATTTACCAGAGAGTGAGCGTTTTTATCGTCGCAAAGAAATCGATTCACGTAAATTAAATTTTGAATTTTACTGGCTTGATCTTCAAGCTGCGGCACAAAAGGATTATAGTAAGGACCGTGATGGTGCCGCTGCTTCTTTAGCCAATAGACCACAAGGTAGAACAGATAGATCAGTATATATTAAAAAGGAAATCATCAACGTTTATCCTGATACATTGGCTTGGATTCATGATTTCACCTATTCATTTAATGATCCTATTACGAAAGCATATTTTTGGCATCCAGCTTATGATGATTATCCTGTTGTAGGAGTAAACTGGAAACAAGCACGCGCATTTTGTGTATGGCGTACTCGACTGTTAAATAGTTACCTAGAAGAAGATGGGGAAGAGATAGTTCAAGATTTTCGCCTTCCTTCAGAAAGTGAGTGGGAATATGCATCACGTGGAGGATTACAAAACAATCCTTATCCATGGGGAGGACCTTATATTCGTAATAGTAGAGGTTGTTTCTTAGCGAATTTCAAGCCATTGCGCGGTAATTATATCGATGATGGAGGTTTCTATACAGTTAAAGCCACTTCTTATTGGCCAAACGATTACGGATTATATTGTATGTCTGGAAACGTAGCGGAATGGACGAGCAATGCCTTTGATGAGTCTGCTTATAATTTTATTCACGATTTGAATCCTGATTACACTTATGAAGCAAAAGATAATGATCCTTCTGCATTAAAGCGAAAGGTGATTCGTGGCGGATCTTGGAAGGACATTGGTTATTTCCTTCAAACTGGAACGCGTAGCTATGAATTTCAGGATTCTTGTAAATCGTACATTGGATTTCGTTGTGTAATGGATTTCCTTGGACGAGACAAGTCTGATTTCTAAAATTTTATTTATTATTACATTCTGAAAAAGCGAAATACCACAATTCGCTCAAATAATTTATTCAACTAACCAAAACATCTAAAAAAACGGGACAACAATGGGGATAGCTCAAATAACGCAAGGGAAAGCGTTTAAACAATTCATGGCTAAGCTTTATGGTTTCGGTGCAGCAATCGTAATCGTAGGAGCCCTCTTTAAAATTCAACACTGGGAAGGTGCTGGATTAATGTTAACAGTAGGACTTTTGACAGAAGCAGTGATCTTCTTCTTTTCTGCATTTGAACCACCACATGAAGATGTGGATTGGTCATTAGTGTATCCTGAATTAGCAGGAATGCACGATGGTAATGACAAAAAGAAGCATAAGAAAGCTGGAGATCCAGTAGCACAAGAATTGGATAAGCTATTATCTGAAGCTAAGATCGGACCTGAATTAATTCAAAGTTTAGGAACAGGATTAAAAGCATTAAGTGAAAACACTTCTAAGTTGGCGAATATTTCGAATGCGGCTGTTGCTACTGACGAATACGCAAAAAATGTGACTACAGCATCACAAAAGGTTTCATCATTATCTGCTTCTTATGAAAAGGCAGCTCAAGCAATGAACAGCATGAGTTCTTCTCAGGAAGAAGTAAAAATTTATGGTGACCAAATGAAATCAGCAGGTAAAAACATGGCTGCATTGAATGCAGTTTATGAGCTTCAATTACAAGAAGCTAGTGCGCGCATGAAAGAGACAACTAAGTTTTATGATGGAATTGGTCAATTATTATCCAATTTAAATAATACAGTTGAAGATACTAAAAAGTACAAAGAGGAAGTTGGTAAGTTAGCTAAAAACCTTGGCGCTCTTAATACAGTTTATGGCAATATGTTATCTGCTATGAACACGAATTCTGGTAAATAACATTCCGTTTCTTAATAATATTTTACTAACCCAAATCCTAGAAACGAGAAATGGCTGGAAATAACCTCTCCCCGAGGCAGAAGATGATTGGGATGATGTATCTGGTGTTAACAGCATTGTTAGCCTTGAACGTATCCAAAGAAATTATCAATGCTTTTATTACGATTAACGATAGTCTTGAGAATACTGTTACTAACCTTACAGGAAAAAATGCTCAAGCTTACGCTGCTTTCCAGAAGCAAATGGAAGTAGATCCCAAAAAGACCAAGCCGCTATTTGAAAAGGCGCAGCAGATAAAAAAATTATCTGATGATATGGATAAGTATTTGTCAAGTTTAACAGAAGAACTTATCCGTAAAACTGATAAATTGGAACCATCGGCAAAAATTGAAACCCTTCATGAAATGAAGGGAACTGATAATTATGATATTCCAACAAATTACATGTGTGGTGATAAGAACGATGGTTTAGGTCACAAGGCATCTGAGATGAAAAAGAAAATCATCGATTACAAAAAAGGTATTTTAGCTTCACTTGATCCAGCTGATAGGCCGACGTATGAAAAGCGTTTAAATATTCTCTTCAATACGGATGACCCGAAAGTTCCTGAAGATGGTAAAAAAACTTGGGAAATGGCAAATTTCTACCATAATCCGGTAGTTGCAACTATAGCTTTAATAACAAAAACTAAATCGGATGTTAAGAATGCTGAGTCCGAAATTATTACGCATTTATTAGCTTCTATTAATGCTGCCGATTTCAAATTTGATACACTTACAGCAAAAGTTATTGCGCCGTCAAGTTATCTTATCGAAGGACAACAGTATACAGCTGATATCTTCTTAGCAGCAATGAGTTCAACAAGTGATCCTGAAATTACTGTTAATGGTAGCCCATTAAAAGTAGAAGGTGGTGTTGGTACTTATACTTTATCAGCTTCAGGAGTAGGAGAGAAGACGTATGCAGGAATCATTAAAGTGAAAGGTCCGGATGGTGTTGTTAAACCAATTCCTTTTGGTCCGATAAAATATATCGTAGCAAAGCCAAGTTCAACAGTATCTGCGGATAAGATGAATGTAATTTACATTGGTGTTCCAAATCCAATGACGATATCGGTACCTGGCGTTCCTGATGAGAAAGTGAAATATTCAGTTGCTGGATCATTAACCTTAACACAAGATCCTAAATTACCCAAAGGCCATTATATCGCTGAAGCGAAAGGACAACCTGGAGAAGCTACGATCACTGTAAATGCTGACTTCAACGAAAAGCCTACTAAAATGGGTGAATTCAAATTCCGTTTAAAGAGAATTCCTGATCCAGTAGCAAAGATTGGTGGTAAGAAAGACGGTAACATCCCGAAAGCACAGTTAGCCGCTCAACAAGGTATTATCCCTACGATGGAAGGATTTGATTTCGATCTTTATCCAAGAGTGGTTTCCTTTAAGATGAGTCGATATGGAAAAGGTCGTGATCCGATAGAGAAAACGGCGGAAAGTGGAACCTTGACTGGCGACATGAAAACGATTATTGATCAATCGCGTCCTGGAGATAAAATCCTATTCGAATACATAAACGTATCGATGCCAGATGGAACAAAACGTCAAGTGAACGCAATTCCATTGACAGTTCAATAAGAAAATAATACCGCAACATTAGTTAATAATTTTGCGTTTACTAGAAACGATGCAATTAACACAAATTCATCCCATGAAAAAGTTCATCCTGTTATTAGTGACAGTTATTGGTTTCACTGCCATAGCGAGTGCACAAAATGTACTTGATGGGATATATGTAAGAGAGAACAATCCGGCTCGCCGCGTGATCCCTTATCCATATCTCAGGGAAGCTGACGTAATGTGGTCTAAGAAAATCTGGAGACATATTGATTTGAACGAAAAGATTAATGCGCCTTTAAGATATCCTAAATCAGGAGAGACAAAAGACCGCAAAAATTTAATTAGCGTGATGATGGACGCTGTGAACGAAGGTAGTTTAACGGCTTATGATCCTCAAGATGATGAGTTCACACTTCCGATGACTGCTGGTGAGTTTTCCAAAGTTGGAGGAGCAGATTCTGTTGCAATCAAAGTTACACGTCCAGATCCTCCGTATGACGAATATGATTCAACTGTATTTCGTAAGTTCAATCCAGATGATGTAGTTCAATATCGTTTAAAGGAAGAATGGTTCTTTGATAAGCAACGTTCGGTGATGGACTGTAGAATTATAGGAATTTGTCCTATGGTTTTGGCTCGTGATCAGGATGGAAACCTTATTGAAGGTGGACAGAAGAAATTATTATTCTGGATTTACTATCCTGAAGCTCGTAGAATATTCGCAAACGCTGAGGTAGCAAATCGTTATAGCAGTTCAATGCGTTTAACTTTTGAAGATATATTCATGAAGCGAATGTTTAATAGCTATATCACGAAAGAAGATAACGTTTACAATCGTCGTGTTGATGATTATAAAACGAATCCACTGGATGCGTTGTTGGAATCAGAAAGAATAAAACAAGATATGATTAACTTTGAAATTGATCTTTGGGAATATTAATTCTTGAAAAATTCTTGAAAAATTCTTGAAAAATTTGTGAGAAATGGCTGCCTGGAAAGGCAGCCATTTTTTTTGGCTTCAAATGGCATTTAGCAGCCTTGCATTGTTAATTTACTGAAACGATGGTATAATTACATTTGTACTTAACGAAAGGGTTTCCATATAGGATCTTTTAAAAGAATCTTTAATTGATAATTTGTTAAATGAAACTAATAACTTGGAATTGTCAAGGCGCTTTTAGAAAAAAGGCTGACGTGATTCTTAAATATAATCCTGATATATTAGTTGTTCAAGAATGTGAACACCCTAGTAAACTGATATTTAATTCAGATACTAAACTCCCAAAAGATTCATTATGGGTTGGAGATAATCACCACAAGGGAATTGGTATTTTCTCCTATAGTAAGTATAGATTTAAGCTTCTTGATATTTATAATCCTAATTTCAAAACCATCATTCCTGTTGTTGTTACAGGTGGTGCAATTGATTTTACATTGTATGCAATTTGGGCTAATAATCCGCAAGACAAAAAAAATCAATATGTAGGACAAATCTGGAAAGCAATAGAACATTATGATCAATTACTTAATGTTGGATCGACTATACTTACAGGTGATTTTAATAGTAATACAATTTGGGATCGTCCAAGTAGGATTGGGAATCATTCTAAAGTTGTTGAAGTTTTATCCGACAAAAAGATATTTAGTATTTATCACCATTACTATTCTCAAATACAAGGAAAAGAAGATCACCCAACATTTTATCTCCAACGAAAAAAAGATAAACCGTATCATCTTGATTATTGTTTCGCATCACACGATCTTCTTTCCAAAGTTAAAAAATTTGAAGTTGGAACGTATAAAAATTGGATAGCTCAAAGCGATCATTCACCACTTTTTGTTGAATTTAATTTGAGACGAAAATAAAGGCACAAATGAAAAATGATACTAGGTGTTTTGGGATCAATTAATCTTATAATAAAATTTATGTGCGTCAAGAAGTAATGAAAATTGGAACATGAGCAGTTAAATTAATATGGTCATTGGCAATAAATATTTTATTTTGATGTTGATAAATTAAACATAGTTCAGCCGAAATGGCAATCATATAATTGGTCTTACAACACTTGTATTTAATCGCTAATCGATATCTTAATAAAGTTAAATTAGTAATTTCACGATTATAGGAACGGTTTTTTATAGATTTAATATTCGTTTTAAATACCTGTAAAATGCTAACTTTAAATATATCAAAGCAGCCTAAGTATACTTCTTTAAACGAAGAGAGTGGTATTACTTCCACATAAGCCATATTTTGGATTGTAATATTCTTTAA
>JAYVOC010000190.1:0-10946 GCA_043758125.1 Bacteroidota bacterium
TTCAGAAATATTTATATTTTGTACTTTCATCAGATCATAAAAACGCTTTGCTTCAGCAATTTTACGATATTTTTCAAAGCTAAAAAAAAGCCTTCCAGATTGATTCAAACTATCTTTTTTTACAGTAAGATAAACACAATGAAAATTCCAGTTGCCACCTTCATATTTCCAGATGCTGTCTTTTAATATTACAGGACCTCCAAGAATTAATACTGCATCTGTCTTTGTAACAGAATTAAATGAATGAAGTGATGTATCAGGTAAGTTTAAATGAATTTCCGCTTTATAATCCGCAGACTGTGCGAATGAAAAATACGATATTGAAAAAAAAAGCAAAGCAATAAATACAGTTTTCATATTTTAACTAATGATCTAAATTATTTATTTTAATCAGAAAATAATTGTTAATCTTTTACACATCGAACGCTGAAGCCATAATTTTTATAAGTATGTGATCTGAAAATAGCTGAATTTTTATAATCTAGATAACGATACCATACTTCCGAATTATTTTGTTCAGATATACTCCACCAGAACTCTGTTGCAAATTGTCCGGGATCACCGTAATTACTATTAAATAGTTTGCAACCATTAGCGATTGCATTGAATCCGCTTTCATTATTTCCCCAAACTTTTTCGAAAGTTGTCCAGCCATTAGGCGCTTGCTTTTTTAATTTATCGCCTTCACCATTTCCTCTCCATCCTGGCTTATCGGCCTCTGAGGAATTCATCCCAAGAAATATTTCCATTTTCTTCCACTCATTATCTGTAGGAATATGCCAGCCTTCAGGAGCAAGTTGTTTTGCGTTTTTTAAAGTATACCAATTATAAAACCTACCAATTAATTCATTTGAATTTGTGATATTATCAGCATATGCACCTATGGTATCCACATTCCATTTTAATGAATCTGATTGAATCTGATTGATAAAATCACCATTCTTATACTTCTTTACTTTGAGATCTTCGGCCATCCACCATTGGTTCCCAATTTTTATTGTTTTGTAAATATTACCATCAACATCAGTAACAGTACCGGTTTCTTTCAATACAATTGTATCATCTGTTTTTTTACAAGAACTTTCCATTATTGTAAATAAAAAGATCAAGCAATAGATAAATTTATAAGAATATCTAATTTTTTCCATTTCTCATTTATTATTTTTACTGCTTTACAAATCGCTTATATTCAACAATACCACTAATATTTACTTTAACAATATAAATTCCATTTGTAAGGCTTTGGATATTTATAAGTTCTGAATACGAACCAGAAATTAATTCAACATTTTTGTTGAAAATAATTCTCCCAAATGAATCATAAATAGTATAGTTAAAATCTTGTTTAATGCTTGTCGATAAATGTATATTAATTAGCTCTGTTGCTGGATCAGGAAATAAGTTCAGTTCAGAAAAATTGAACCTGTTGTTATTTAATTCAGGACAAACAACTGCAAGATCACGATCATTACAATAGCCAGGATAACAACACAACAATGGAGTATTAAAGTTAGCGTCTGGATCAAAATTACAGGCCATAGTATCTGTACAGCCAAATTTTATTTTATGCTTGCAGGAATCAATAATATTACATGAAAAATTGAAACTGTATTCAATATATGACGGATCTGTACATCCACAAGATGCAGGATATTTAAGAATCGGAGAAACAAGTGTATCACCGCCTGAACTGTTCACTCCTTCTGCAATTAAATTTATAGAATTACCCAATGAATCTAATACTTCAATATTTAATTCGAAAGAAATTTTTCCTTTAGTTGTTAATTGTGCAACAAGAATTTTATTGTTTCCATTTATTGCTGAAACTCCGTCATTCTGTTGCAAATATGCATTGTTACTAATAAATGAAGAGCCAGTATTTATTGATCCGAAAACTGTTGTATCGACATTTGATATATCCTTGAATCCATTATCAATCCATTGGCCTAGAGTAGATGTATTAGTAATAAAACCATCTGAAATCGTCAAAGGAATTCCCGCTGAAGAATCAGCATTAACTAATAGTCCGTTGCTTATCGATGCACTTCCTCCAAAATTATTATTTCCGCCAATGATTGAACCATTAGTATCATCTGATTTTAAAACTCCAAAATTTGTTTTAGTAGGAAGCCCAATCGTTAACCAACTGTCAAGACCAAGAAGTGGATTATTCGGAAACCAACTCTGATTTATCAAATAACCAAAGTATGCTGTCGGACGATCAGTGTTATTATAAAAGTTCTCTGTACTCTCAATTTTTAAAGTATGGTTTGCATCTCCATAAATTTTTCTCAATTTATAACCTGAATTCAATTCAACAAATACATGATAAGTTTTAGATCCGGAAATTAAAATGCTTCCGCCCGTTACGTCAGTTGAATCATTATTATCAGAAACATAATAAGTTTCAACAATGATTTTTTTTACCTGTGCATTTGCATGATAAGTAAAAAGTAAAACCAAATAAAAAAATACAAAAACAATTTGCTTCATCATAGTAAAGAATTATAATTTATAAGAAATACTAAGCAGATATCCAGTTCCATAAGTATATTTATCATAAAGCTTATATTCCACAGGAGTTTTATACGATCGCTGAATAGGTGAATTTAAAATATTTTTTACTGTAATACTTGCGCTGAAATGTTTGCTGATTTTTTTCGTAGCCTTAAAATCAAATAACTGTCGCGGCAATTCGTAAATATCAGGAATGGAAGAAACATTAGAAGAAATAACTAATCGCGGACCTTGAACATTATAACTTAGTGTAAGAATAAGATCAGGATGTTTGAATGAATAAGAAAGAATTCCGTTAATCACATAAGGAGCCTGACCAAACATTTGCCGTTTCACTGTGTCCTCGTAAAATATTGTTGTTGTTGTTCCTACTGTTTGCTTTCTTGTTCTTACAAAAGTACTTTTTGAATTAGCAAAGGTGATGTTAGCATTTAATTCGAGATGACTCGTAATAATTTTCCTTCCATCTATTTCAATGCCTTTAACATTTGAATTATCAACATTACCCCAAGTATATACGTCACTATATTCAAGTTCAATATGGTTTCTGAAGTCTTTATTAAACAGACTTAATGAAACATTATCATTATTTTTAAAATAAGATTCAAGCCTTAGATCATAATTGTTTACTTGTACCATTTTAAGATCTGGGTTTCCCTGAACATTTGCTTGTAATTCATAATCGTAAATAACAGCACCTGAAAGCTCTCTAATACTCGGCCTTGCAACAGTTTGGCTGAAATTAAATCGAAGGTTCACAGGTGAATCTTCATTGTTTTTAATTTTATAAATAATATTTGCACTAGGCAGAATACTTGCTTTATTTATTTCACCAGGATTAGCATTCGGTTGCCCCTGAGCATAATTCCTTCTGATATCATCTTTAATATAACCAATTGAATCGAATAAAAATATATCAGTATATATATGGGATTTTTCAACTCTTAAGCCCCCAGAAATTCTTAATCGAGGAAAAATAGTATAATCAAGCATAATAAAACCCGATGTTAAATTACTTCTTCCTATTGAATGATTTATCGGTAATACATCTTGAAAATAAACCCAATCAATAGTATTATTATTAATAGCAAAATTGTTGAGACTTAATATTTCATCAAGGTTGGTTGATTGAGGTGCTGCAACACTATTCCCACGACGGAAATAATAATGATACTGATCAAATTTTTGCTGATCATGCTGATAACTTCCGCCAAATTTAAATTTCCTAGGAAGATCAGGTTTATTGCCAATTGGAAATTCGGCAGAAATCCTCGAATCAAATAAATTATCTTTTAAATATCTGAAATATCTGTCAGCTGGTTGGTTGGTTGGATCTATTGCAATAGTTGATGTGCCGTCTCCAGCATACACAATGTTTCTGAAATCAGGTGCAGTACTTTTTCCGTTTGTAAAAGATGCATTGGATTCAATCTTTATTTTATTTCTAGGAATATAATGTTCAGACTTAAATTGATAAACTAATTGTCGTCTTTGCTCATAAAACTGCGTTAGAGTAATATTTGCATTTTTTATTTCAAAACCATTTTTTACATTATTAACACCAACAAAGTTCGGCATAAATAAAAATGAAACTGAATTGTTTGTATTTAGTTTATAGGCAATATTGCACAATGCACTCCATCCACTCGTTTCTCTTGTATTCTGTCGCTTCTCATCCGACAATGTAAAATAAGTTTCTGGATAAATTCTTTGAGCTTCAGCATTCGGATCATTTATAATTGAACTGTAATATCTTAAACCAATTATATAACCTAGCTGTTTTCCAAATAATGTTGTTTGATTACCTAAGCTGAAAGACTGGCTGAAATCAAGAGGTGCATTTCTTAATTTTGTATTCCAAGAATTCGGAAATGATTGCCCCGTTTTACTTGCTGAGGAATTTATTTTATTAAAAGCCTGATTAGTATAATCTCCAGTAGTATACTTGTTTTTCGCATCAGTGTAAGCGACATTATCATTAATAAGTGCAGGAGCCAGTAATCCAAGCTGTACCAAACCCAATTTAAAATAATAATTATTCCAGGGTGTATTTCCTGTTACACCGATAGAATTAAAATAAGGAGCTAATCCAATAGCAACGAATTGCTGGTACTGATTCGGAAATAAATTTGGTGAATTGAAATCATTATGATCACGGTCGCGTAAACCCGTATCAAAACCAAGCAAATCAGTTTTACTATGTTGTGTTGATACAATATTTTTAAAAGTAGATTGACTGTTAAATCCAAAAGAGCTTTCAACATTTAGCGAAAGTTGTTCAGGATAATCTTTTGTTTCAATTGAAATATATGCACCTGCCCAGTCGCCAGGTAAATCAGCACTTGCAGTTTTTGTAATTATAATATTGTCAACTAAACTTGCAGGAAATAAATCAAGTTTAATGTTATTTGTAAATGGGTCTAATGTTGGGATGCGAGAACCGTTTATTGATGTTTTTACATAACGGTCACCAAGACCACGCACTGTAATAAAAGCTCCATTGGTAGAAACACCTGAAACACGTGTAACAGCAGCAGTAACATTATTATCGCCTGTTTTTTTCATCGTCTCCGATGAAATATAATCGATGGTTGTAGCAGAATTTTTCTTGATCTGTTCAACGTAATAATCTTTCGATCTAACAGCTTTTGCCACAATCTGAACTTCCCCTAATGCTTGAGCGGATGAAATCATTACAAAATTCTTAACTAAGACTTGATCAGTTGAAAGCTGTACGGTTTCTTCAATTGTTTTATAACTCAAATAAGAAATAACAAGAATCTGGGGCGTCGATTCAGGAATTTTTAGAGAAAAATTTCCGTCAAAATCGGTACTTATTCCAATAGCTTTATTCGATTTTAAAACTACAGTTACTCCAATTAAAGTCTCTCCCTTATCATCGGTAATTTTACCGCGAATAGTACCTTGTCCAAAGGAAACAAGAACACTCAATAGAGCAAGTAAAATAAATAATAAATGTTTTTTCATGTGATGGCGCTTCAGCAATTAAATAATAAAACATCTCCAAAATGTATTCAACATTTCTAGAGATGTCTCCTTATTTGTTCAATGAACTGAGACTAAAATTTTACGATTTTCTTTGTTGATTTAATTCCATCCAATGATACCTCTACAAAATATTGCCCAGCTTGTAATGATGAAACATCTACAGTTTCAATGTATTTATCAGTAATTTTTCCTAACACTTTTGAAACAATAACATTCCCAATAATATCATATACTTTGTAGCTATTATTTTCAGATTTTTTTGTCGGAATAATTTCTAATTTAATAGTTGAACCGTTTGATGGATTAGGAAAAACATTCAAAATTGTTTTTGATGTAGTTGACATTATATCCTTAATACCTTGCGATGTAGCAGAAGAATAATTACATGCCGGGAATAGAATTTCATTTCCTGTTGGATTAACCGCAACATAATTTTCAACAAATCCAGTTGGAGTTCCAATTTGAATATTTAATGAAAAAGAAAAAACACCATCAGTAGTCATTTGTGCAATCAAAACTCTGTTATCTGCTGTTGGTCCTGTAGAACCATTTAAAGAAGCCCAGGATCCATTTGAAGTAGAAAATGTTGGTCCATTAGTTCCATCATTTTGATTATCAAACATGGCAATTTCTGAAGAAATGCCAATTGATGTTAATTGCTCAGGAACTCCAGCTATTAATCCATCTTGTGAAGTTAATGGGATACCTGCAAAAGGGCTATTGTTCTGCAATACAACATCGTTATTTACAATTGTTGAAATACCATCATCATCTGTCTTAAGTATTCCAAAATTTCCTGCACAAGCAGCCCCAACTGACAACCATGAATCAAGCATTACTGTATTGTTTTTTGCCTGATTTTTACTGTAGGTTGGAGAAGTTGCTCCACGATCTTCATTATTAAAGAATAAGGTTGTCGTACTTATCGTTAAAGTATGCAATGGTGTTCCGGAAGCGTCTTGAATTCCATATGCTGCCTGGAATTTATAACCAGTGAGCATGTCAACGTAAATCCGGTATGTTACAGATCCTACCGGTAAAACTCCACCTGAAGAATTTACAGTAGTATCATTTCCATTAGATACATAATATTTTTCAACGATGATATTTTCTAACCCTTGTGCATTAGATAATACTGATAGTAAAATTAGGCAGAAGCCAAGTAAAATTATTTTCATTGTAGTACTTTTTATTAGTTGTCTTGTTTTCTATGAATAAGAATTTACAGAAATTTAGATGTTAGATAACTTACCAAAAACTGAAATAATTCTATATTCTTATTACGAGGCAAAATTAGAAACGCAAAACATGGTTTGTTTTAACGCTATATTAAAATTGTGTTAAGTTTGTAATACAACCTGTCCTAAATTTCTAAATATGGGGTGAAGGTTTTGCAGCAAAAAAATAATAATTTTCAGATACCAAATTTATCTATGTTAAGAAAATGCTAACAAATGGCTGAGAAATCTTTCTTTAACTTAATTATTTATTTGTGCGAAATTATAGGTAATGGAAAACTTAGTTTAGAAAATTTAATTTGATTTCCTTGAGGATTTTCTGCTACATATTGTTCAACTCCTCCACTAGGAGTTCCAATCTGAATATTTAATTTAAAAGACAATTTGCCATTTGTTGTTAATTGGGCTATTAAGATTTTATTTTCAGAAGTTGGCCCAACAGAGCCATTCATTGCAGCCCATGACCCATTCGAAGTTTTAAACTCGGATCCATATTTACCATTGATATTCCCAAATATTTTAATGATACTATCTATTCCAAATGCTGTTACTCTTTCTGCAACTCCTTCAATAAGTCCATCCTGGTTGACTAATGAAATTCCCATCATTGGGTTTTCATTTCTCAAAATCCCATTTGAATTTTTTATTGTTCCTTGACCATTGTCTTCCGCTTTAAGAACTCCAAGGTTTGATTCTGAAGCAGCTCCAACTGAAATCCATGAATCGAGCATCACAGTATTATCTCCCAAATTATGATCCGGAATAATGTTAGGAATTGTTGCACCTTGATCTTCGTTATTAAAAAATGAAGTGGTGGTTGCAATTCGTAATTCATGACCAGGAATACCAAATGCCGCCTGAAATTTATAACCAGGTAACAAGTCAACGTAAATTCTATAAGTAGTCGAGCCAATGGGTAACTTCCCCCCAATTGCAGAATTTACTGTGTCCTTCGCAGTGGAGATATAATATTTTTCTACAATAATGTTTTCTAATCCATTCTGAGCTTGAGTCAGAAACGAAAGAAAAATCAAACAAATAGCTAGTAATATTTTTTTCATATTATTTTTTTTGAATAGGTTTTAATGTTTGGCTTTTTAAAATCGTATCAATTTTCCTTACTTAATTTTGGTAGTTAAAACTTTTCAAAAGTAGAATATGAACTCTCTTCAATTCTTAATTCAATATTAACATTGAATTAAATTTTTCAATTGTACAACTACTATTAATTTTCAAAAAACGTTTAAAACATTCCCACAAAATGATTGAAAAGTACTTTAACATTTAAAATCTAATTACTTTTGAAATTCTTAATTCTAATTTAATTCTTTACTTAAATCATATCAAAAAAATGGATAACACATTGTTAGTTACTACAAGTACCTCTCTCGAAGGATATAAAATCGTTAAGCAATTAGGTCTTGTTCGTGGAATTACTGTTCGTTCAAGAAGCATTATTGGAAATATTGCCGGTGGATTCATGACAATCTTTGGAGGAAAGAGCTCTATTTATACAGAATTATGCGAAAACGCTAGAGAGGAAGCCCTTCAACTTATGTTTGAGCACGGTAAAGAAATGGGCGCAAATGCAATTATCAATATGCGTTATGATGCCAATGAAGTAATGAACGGACTTACGGAAGTTCTCGCCTATGGAACAGCTGTTGTTGTTATAAAAGTTGATTAATACGCCACTTTTTTAATAAGAATTAGCTTTTTAAAGGCTAATTTTAAAGTCTAAAATCAATTTTCACCTCTATAAAAATTAAATTGCATAAGAGATAATCATTTTTTTTGATCATCTCTTATGTAAACAGTTCCCTGTTGAAAGCCTTAACTTTTTGACTTCTAAACAAGGTTCAATCTTACTTTCTTTGTATTGAAGAAATTACTAAAAATTTCTTCATTTTTAATTTAAAAGGATAATTGGAAAAAAAGAATTCTCTAGGTAATGATTCTTCATTTTTATTGAAGAAAGGCTCTCTTGCATTGGTGCTAAGGGCTGGGGGAATGATTTCACAATACCTTTTTGTTTTAGTGGTTGCGAGACTGCTTGGAGCAAAAGCTCTTGGCACATTTACTTTATCATACACCATTGTGCAACTAGTTGCGATCATCTCCTTAATGGGACTTGATAATTTACTTGTTCGTGTAATAGCAACAAAAAAAGCCGTAGGTGATTTCTCGTCAGTAAAAACAGCTTATAAACAATTTCTTCGATTAACAGCTATCAGTTCAATCTTATGGACATTTTTTCTATTTGTTTCAGCTAACTGGATTGCAACGTATATTTTTCAAAAACCCGCTCTTGCAACTTCCATACAAGTAATTGGATTTTCTCTTCCGCCTTTTGTATTGATGTTAATTGATAGCGCCGCATTTAGAGGATATAAAAACATGACGGGGTTCACAATTTTTCGTGCGCTTATTCCACTTATTGGTGCGGGTTTAGTTTCTATTTCAGTGTTTGCAAATCTTGAATTAAATCCAATAAGTTGTTTTACAATTTCTACATTCATTGTTGCAGGAATCAGCTATTTCGCATGGAATCGATTTAGTAAACTTCAAGATGTTACTTACGCTCCTAATTTACATTGGAAAGAAATTTTATCAACTTCATATCCAATGATGTTAACTGGATCCATTTTTTTTATTCTTGGTTGGACCGATAATTTAATATTAGGAATATTCCGATCTGAAGAAATAGTAGGAATATATGATACTGCTTTCAAAATTGCTACAGCATCAGCAATTGCATTAATTGCGATGAATTCTATACAAGCACCTTCCTTCGCTGAATTATTTGGTAAAGGAGAATTTACAAGATTGAAAAATTATGTCTTCAATTCGACAAGAATAACATTTTATATTACTTTACCAATTACTATCGGAATTTTACTATTCCCATCTCAAATATTATCCATTTTTGGTCCTGAATTTAGAACAGCCTCTTTTGCATTATCCATTATGGCGATAGGAAATTTTGTCAACTCTATAACTGGATCCGTTGGTATTTTATTGCAAATGACGGGGCATCAAAATCATTATAATAAAATTGTTACAAGCACTGCATTAGGTAGTATTATCTTGAACTTCATTTTAATTCCAAGATACGGTATTACCGGAGCGGCAATTTCCTCTGCAATAGCTAAAATTTTTCAGAATACACTCTCTGTAATATATACTTATAGAAAGCTGAATATAGTATCAATATATCTTCCTGGAATAAAATATGTTATTAAACCCAAAGAAGAAGTAAAATTATGAATCCTAACTTTATTGTTGCTGGTGTAGCAAAATGCGGAACTACCTCCTTGTTTTATTATTTAACTCAACACCCAGATGTAAGTATCCCTAAGAAAGAAACGTTTTATTTTATTCGCGATTTTTATAAATCACAAACGAATGATGTTATAGGAAGAAGAGATCCTGTTAGAATAATAAATAACTTACAAGACTATCAAAAACTTTATTTGAATAGTAAAAGTAAAGCAATAGGAGAGGTTTCAACATGCTATTTACATTTTCATGATATGGCAATTCCTGAAATAAAAAAACTTCTTGGCGATCCGAAAATCATCATTATCCTTCGGCATCCCGTTGAAAGAGCGTATTCAGGATATAAACATTTTACCAGAACAAAATTTGAAACATTAAATTTTGAAGATGCAATATTAAAAGAGGCTGAAAGAAAAAAATCGAACTGGGATTTTATGTGGCAATTTACTGAGTTTGGGTTTTACTCAAAACAAGTTAAGGCATATATCGAAAATTTTAAACACATAAAAATTATTTTATCAGAAGATCTAGAAAATAAATCTAAAGAAACAATGCAAGACATTTTTAAGTTTTTAGAAATTGATGCTGATTTCGTTCCGGATACAAAAGTAAAATTTAATATTAGTGATTCACAGAGTAATAATTTTTGGTTCAAATATTTTATTGAGAATCGCTTTGCAAATAAAGTATTGAAACCATTGTCGGAATTCTTAATGAGCCCAGTGACGAAACGAAAAATAGTACACATGCTACGATCTCCAGAAAAAGGCAAACTAGACTCATTGAATCCTTCTACGAGAAAAAAATTATTGGAATTATATAGAAATGATACACTAGAATTGCAAGCACTTTTAAATCGAGATTTATCCTCATGGCTCAAATAAATAAAATACAACTTTGAAC
>JAYVOC010000191.1:0-2439 GCA_043758125.1 Bacteroidota bacterium
GAACAAACTTTTAAGAATATAGTTGACATACTTTATAAAGGTTTAGGTACTGACAGCGAACTGGATTACATTTGGCAAACAAGTTGAATAATGTTTCTCCGCTACCTTGACAATTTAGAGCAAAACAAAGCCCATGAAGAGACCCGACTTGGTTTAGTTTGTTAACCACAAACTGTTTCCTTACTTGGCTAACTTCAAACTAAGACAGAAGCATGGCCAAAAACAAATTCTATGAATGACGAGGACATGAAAGAGTTTATTCTTCAAAAATCAAATCCCGAAAAAGCAAGATGTTGGAATATAAAAGTTGCGGACCTTAATACAACAACTTTTGACCTTGCAGTTAAAAACACAAACCTACCCGAAGAAGAAGCACTTCGAAGCCCAAAGGAAATTTTAAGTGAAATGGAATTGCTGGACACAGAAACCAATAATGTCTTAACCATGATTAAAAGATTAATTTGATTACATGATTGGTAAAAAAAAAATTCATAGAATTATTAAAGGATTAATTTGATTACATGATTTATGGAAGAAAAAGAATAAACTCATAAAATTATTGGTGCAGCTATGGAAGTGCATAAACATCTTGGCAATGGCTTTCAGGAAGTAGTGTATCAAAGGTGCTCGGCAATAGAGATGCA
This sequence comes from Bacteroidota bacterium, assembly GCA_043758125.1. GTDB lineage: Bacteria > Bacteroidota > Bacteroidia > AKYH767-A > OLB10 > JANXSD01. The sequence continues at coordinate 645 of JAYVOC010000191.1, forward strand.
GTTGCAAAACATTTCTTTTAGCAGAGAGCAAGAAATGCCTTTAACTTATAAAGGGTAGGATGTAGGAACAAGAAGAGTAGATTTTTTTGTAGAAGAAAAAATAATGGTAGAATTAAAAGCAATCATCAATTTAGAAGATGTGCATTTAGCACAAGCGATGAATTATGTAGAATCATACAATTTAGAAATAGGATTGCTAATAAATTTTGGAACAAAAAGTTTACAGTTTAAACGAATGCATAACAGCAACCCCAAAGGTGTAAGGGGGAAAATAAAATCAAGCAATCAGGAATCAAGCAATCAAGAAAATCTCAAAAATCAAGGTTAAGATAATGAAAGGAATAGATAAAAGGAGTTTAGAAAACGCTTATAGTTTGTTTGAAACATGCGACATTGATAAAATTGAAGTAGGAACAACAAAGGGTTTGACAGATATACACCAATATCTTTTTGGCGGCTTGTATGATTTTGCAGGACAACTTCGCAACCAAAATATTTCTAAAGGAAGTTTTCGTTTTGCAAATGCCTTGTATTTGAAAGAGGCATTGGAAAAAATTGAACTTATGCCTGAAAATTCTTTTGAAGAAATTATTGCCAAATATGTAGAGATGAATATTGCCCACCCATTTATAGAAGGCAACGGAAGAACCATGAGAATTTGGTTAGACATGCTGCTAAAAAAGCGAAATGCAAAAGTGGTGAACTGGCAAATGGTGAGCAAAGAACTTTACCTGCAAGCAATGGAACGCAGCCCCGTAAATGCTTTAGAAATAAGAACGCTGCTTGCAGCCAACTTAACCGAAGATGTAAACAACCGTGAAATTATTTTTAAAGGAATAGAACAATCGTATTACTACGAAGGTTACGAAAAAGGAAGTGATGATGATGAATAAAGGTTGGGAAATATTATCATTAGGAGAAGTGTTGCAGAAAACTAAAACAGTTGACCCTACTAAAAATCCACACAAGGTATTTACTTATGTAGATGTTTCAAGTGTGAACAATCAAACATTTAGAATTGAAAACACTTATTTGTTGAGAGGAAGTGAAGCTCCAAGTCGTGCAAGAAAATTGATAAGAACAAACGATATAATTTTTGCTACTGTAAGCCACACACTAAAGCGAATTGCAATTATCCCAGATGAAATGAATGAATAAGTATGCAGCACTGGATATTTTGTTTTAAGAGGGAACAAAAGTGTTCTCAATAATTATCTGTTTTATTTTTTATTGTGATTTGCTTCTTCCGATCGCTATCGGAATTGTATCTTTGAAATATTGAAAACAACGAAGCTGATTTCGATTAAAAAACGTTAGAGGCAAGCATTTTGGCGACCAACGAACTTAGAGAATAGAAACATTTATCTACACTAAAAAAAATTGCAACACTTACACCCAACCCGAAAAAAAATAAAAGAGTGTTTTCTACAATGCTTTATTCCTAGAACATGTCTTTAATGCTAAATATTTCAGTTATTTGCAAAAGTGAAAAATGAAAAACATACCCGTAAAGAGATTATTGACTTGCGACTTAAAAAAGCAGGTTGGCTTGTCACGGATAACGGTGCATTATCTAAGAAAAATTTAATTGAATCACCGTTTACACTTTTGCATCCCGAAGGAATCAGAGGAGTTTTCAATCCGAATGAGATTGATGAAATATTAAAGTTCACAGTAAAATTAACTGCTGCATAACATGGCAAAAAAAATAGCAGAGAAATTCAATCCAGAAAAATATATGCAAATGGCTATTGATGCCATGAATGATTCAATAGAAGAACCAAGGACAGATGGT
>JAYVOC010000192.1:0-36326 GCA_043758125.1 Bacteroidota bacterium
TAAGATAGTTAGTCCATCAGAATTTCAACAATATGAAATTCATTTACGTACTGCTCGTGAAGAAGTAACAACAGCGCAAAACAATCTTGATCTTATTAAAGATGGTGTTGCAAAAAGTTCAGGTAAAGAAACAAATACGTTGATACGTTCAACAATGACAGGAATGGTACTTGATGTTCCTGTTAAAGAAGGCTTTTCTGTTATTGAAGCAAATACATTTAATGAAGGAACAACGATTGCATCCGTTGCAGATATGGGTGAAATGATTTTTGAAGGTAAAGTAGATGAGTCAGAAGTGGGAAAAATTAGCAAAGGCATGGATTTAATTCTTACCGTTGGTGCAATCGACAATAAAAAATTCAATGCAAAACTTGAATACATCGCACCAAAAGGAGTTACTGAAAATGGAGCAATACAATTTCAAATTCGTGCGGCAGTCCAATTAGATGCTTCTAATTTTTTGAGAGCAGGATATAGTGCTAATGCAGATATTATTTTGGATAGCAGAAACGAAGTGTTGGCAATTCCTGAAAGCGTTCTTCAATTTGAGGGTGATACAACGTTCGTTGAGTTAGAAGTAAAACCAAATGAATACCGTAAACAAATTGTAAAAACAGGATTATCCGACGGTATAAATATCGAAATACTTAATGGTGTAAAAACAAAAGATAAATTGAAAGTTCCGATAGGGACATCGGCTGGTGATGGTGCGAAAAAAGGATAAAAAATTATAGGGCACAAAAAAACCTCAGTATAAAATTATACTGAGGTTTTTTTATAAATTTAATGCTGATTACTTCATTTTAGCAGCAGCAGAGTCAGCCATAACAGCAGCAGAGTCAACCATTTTAGCAGCAGTGTCCATAGTTGCAGCAGCTTCAGTAGCTACAGTAGCAGTACTGTCAGCAGCAGCTTCAGTAGTTTCAGCAGTTTTTGATCCGCAAGACGCAAGAGTAACTACAACAGCAGCAACTGCAAGGATAGAATAGAATTTTTTCATTTTGTTGGGTGATTTTTAGGTTTTAAAACTTACACCTTAATACAGAAGTGACTGATAGGTAACCCGTTTTGTTTCGATTTTATAAAAATAATTTCTAAGTGACTGTATATCAGAGATAAAATGTTAAATTTGCCCCACTTAAACATGAATTTTCTGTGTATTAAGAGTCTACTAGGGTTACCTTTATAACTATTAAGTATTAATGACTAAACATTTGAAACAGGTTGAAGCCGTTAGCGAAGCAGAATTGCTAAACTCCCTGCGGAATGGTGATGATAAGGTGCTTAAGACGATCTATCGTCAGAATTATCATACAATAGTAAACATGGTTACCAATAACGGGGGTAGCCTACAAGAAGCAAAAGACATTTATCAGGAGACGCTGATTGTGTTTTACGAGAAGGTAAAAGAGGAAGATTTTGAACTGAATTGCCAGATTAAAACATTTCTCTACTCGGTAAGCCGAAGGTTATGGCTGAAGCAATTGCAACGTAAACAGCGTTATACTATACCACTAACCGATTCAGATGAATACGTTGATCTTTCGTGGGAAGATGTAGGTGATAAGGAAGACCAATACAATGCAATGCATACTGCCCTTGAATCTCTGGGCGAACCTTGCAAATCGATTCTCAAAGATTTTTATCTAAGAAATCAAAGCATGGAAGAGATCACGGATAAGTTCGGATATACAAATGCCGATAATGCCAAAAATCAAAAATATAAATGTCTGAAACGACTTAAAAAAGTGTTTTTTGAAGTGTATCAGCAAGAAATAGAACCAAAAAATGACTAGCAAACGCGAAACAGATGAGCTCATAGAGCGATATTGCATGGGTCAACTCACTCCTGAAGAGTTACGAATTTTTGAACAATGGAGAGAAAGTGATCCTGAATTAGAAATAGCAGTTGACGAACATCGAATTGTTACTGATGCTTTTCAAGTATATGCCGAACGCAATGAGTTAAAGGTTAAAATTCATGCGATACAAGAGGAATTTGAAACAGAAGAGTTCCGATACAGTTCTCCACTTAAAGTAGTTGGAAAGAAAGAAACGAAAATTCGATTGTTGTGGAGGAGATATCGCATTGCTTCCGTAGCAGCAATTGCTGCATTTGTAGCAGTAAGTGCAACGATTCTATCTTATAACTTAGCGGGAATTGGACCTAATAAAAACACTACCACCTATCAAGAACTTCGACGTGAAGTTGAAAGTATTAAAAGAAGTCAAAAAGCTATTATTAAAGATATTAATTCCGAAAATAAAGAAGCAGAATTAATACCATCAAAGAGCTTTACAGGAACTGGATTTGCACTCAATCAAGAAGGATATATTTTAACAAGTTATCATGTTATTGAGGATGCGAAATCTGTTTTTATTAGTAACGAGAAATTTGAACAACTGAAAGTAGAGACAGTTTATACTGATCAAACATTGGATTTAGCGATCTTAAAAGTAGATGATGAGAACTTTAAAGGATTTCATGAAATACCTTATTCATTCAAAAAGAATTTAGCTGACCCGGGTGAAAAGGTGTTTACTCTAGGATATCCTCGTGAAGAATTAGTTTATGGAGAAGGCTCAATAAGTTCCTATACCGGATTTGATGGAGATACTGCCTCTTACCAGATTAGTATCCCTGTAAATCCAGGTAACTCTGGTGGTCCATTGTTCGATAATCAAGCCAATCTTTTAGGGATTATTTCAGGTCGTAATATCAATGCTGAAGGTGCGTCTTTTGCTGTGAAATCAAAATGGATTACTGATTATCTCTCGCAACAAACGAAAGAAACTAAAATCAAAATACCAGCCCAAAGAAACCTAAAAAATCTTGATCGTTCTACACAAGTAAAAAAGATAAAAGAATACGTGTTTATGGTTAAAGTTTATAACTAATCTTGCTTTAACACAATCAAAAATGCTCCATCGATAAGATGGAGCATTTTTTTTGAAATTTTTGAAAAAGAACAAACATGCTCGAGTCAAATTATAAATATATTTGGTAGATATGCTAAGCAATTCACTTCGTCAGTTTATTTTACTGCTTTGTCGACAAATTAAAGGAGGATTAGTTTGCTTTGTTAACTTTGTTCCTTCTCACAGAATAGCTATGATTAAAATATTTTCATCTTCAATCAACCGTTTAGTGATGTTGCTTTGTACTGCGACTTTATTGTTGACAAACGGAACTGTCTTTGGACAAAAAGAATGGGCTTTACAAGAATGTGTAAATTATGCTTTACAACATAACTTAAACGTAAAGCAAAGTTATTTAAACACAAATCAAGCGGCAAACCAAGTTTTGCATAACAAATTAGCATTGGCACCAACAATAAGTGGAAGTGCAGGATCATCATATAACTGGGGACGATCTGTAGATCCTTTTACGTACCAATTTACCAATGAAGAAATTCGTTCAGTAAATCTTTCTTTAAATGGCAATGCAAGTTTATTTAATGGATTTGAATTACAGAATACGCTTCGTCAAAGTAAGTTGGACTATTTAGCTAGTCAATCTGATTTAAAAAAAATAGAGAATGATATTTCTTTGAATGTTGTTTCGGAATATTTGCAAGTATTGTTTGCTAAAGAGCAATTAAAAATTTACGATAACCGTGTTGCTGAATCTGGAAAGCAAAGAGACCGTACAAAAATTATGTATGATGCTGGTAATATGACACGAGGTAATTTATTAGATGCTGAATCACAATTAGCAACAGAAGAACTGAATAAAATTACAGCAGAAAATCAATTCACTACTGCAACATTAAATCTTGTTCAGTTACTTGAATTGGATAGTACAAAAGATTTTCAAGTACAAGAACCTAAGGTGGATATTTCTTCGATAGAAATATTGTCGCAATCTTCAGAGGGAATCTATCAAAAAGCAATTGCTCATCTTCCCGAAATACAAAGTGTAGATTTAAAAGTTAACTCTGCAGAGAAAGGTTTAAGTATTGCAAAAGGAGGATTGTATCCACGTCTTTCTATGTATGGATCTTATTCATCGGGCTATTCTAGTGCAGCACAAAATTTATTAGGAAAACCAACACCATTTAAAGATCAGCTAAATAATAACCTAGCTAGATCACTAGGGTTAAGCTTAAATGTTCCAATATTTAGTGGTTGGTCTGCACATACGTCTATTAACCGAGCAAAGATTACGGTATTGAATGCACAATTAAATGCTGACATCACACGTAATCAAGTTTTCAAAAGCATTCAACAAGCATATACTGATGCAGTGTCTGCACAGAAAAAATATTATGCAACACAAAAAAGTGAAGAGGCATTACAAGAAGCAAATCTATATGCTGATAAAAGATTTAATGCAGGACTTTCGAGTTCTCTTGAATTTTTAACTGCTACAAATAATCTTACGAAAGCGAAAACAGAGTTACTTCAAGCCAAGTATGATTATATTTTTAAACTCAAAATTTTAGATTTCTATGCAGGAAATCCACTCACATTCTAATTGCAAAAATGTATTTTAATAATTAATCATTACGATGTCGAAGCAAAATTCTATTTGGAAAAAAGTTGGTATAGGTGCAGGAGTTCTCATTTTAATTCTTGTGATTGCAAAAAGTGCAGGGATTTTTGGCGATTCAAATGCGATAAAAGTAAGTACTGATAAAGTTGTGACGAGAGACATTGAAGAAACTGTTTCTGCAAATGGGAAAGTGCAACCTGAAGTGGAGTTGAAAATTAGTGCGGATGTTTCTGGAGAAATCGTTGATCTATTTGTTAAAGAAGGAGATTTGGTTAAGAAGGGTGCTTTGTTATGTAGAATAAATCCTGAAATTTATGCTTCTAATTTAGATAGAACCAGTGCAACAGTAAATGGAGCAAAGGCAAATCTCGAAAACACACGATCACGATTAGTGCAGTCACAATCACAATTAGCAAAAGCAGAATCAGATTACAATCGCAGTAAAAAATTGTTTGATGAAAAAGTAATTTCTGCCTCTGATTTCGAATCTGTGAAATCATCATGGGAAGTTGCGAAAGCGGAAGTAGAAGCATCTAAACAAAGTATTGCTTCTTCCAATTTTAACGTGCGTAGTGCTGAAGCAAGTTTAAAAGAATCTGTAGAAAATTTAAACAAGACAAATATCTATGCTGCTGTAAACGGTACAGTTTCTTCACTTAGTAAAGAGAAGGGCGAACGTGTTGTAGGAACGAATATGATGGAAGGAACCGAGATCATGCGACTTGCAAATTTGAATGAGATGGAAGTAAGTGTTGATGTAAGTGAAAATGATATTGTTCGCGTAAGCGTGAATGATACAGCGATGATCGATATCGATTCCTATATAGGAAGAAAGTTTATGGGTGTCGTAACAGAAGTTGCAAATTCTGCAAATGTTTCCAGTGCTTCCATTACCGATCAAGTTACAAATTTCACTGTGAAGATTCGTATTTTACGTGATTCGTATAAGGATATGTTAGAAGGAAAATCCGCAAGCTTTAGTCCGTTTCGTCCTGGCATGTCTGCATCTGTTGATATCCGTACGAAGCGTGTAAGGGATGTAATCGCATTGCCGATTCAAGCAGTGACAACACGCGATACTGCCAAAAAAGAAATGGATGAAAAAGATCCTACTTCTTCTACTTCAACAGAAGCAAAGAAAAAAGAAGACACTCCAACTCAAGAATGTGTTTTTGTGATCGAAGATGGAAAAGCAAAAATACGCATGGTTAAAACAGGTATTCAAGATAATATGTGGATTCAAATTTTAGATGGTTTGAAAGCTGGAGAGGTAGTGATTTCTGCACCTTACAATGCGATTTCAAAAACGCTAAAAAATGGTTCTACAGTAACAGTAGTAAAACGTGATGAATTGTTTGAAAAGGATAAGAGTAAATAGTTTTTTTAATTTTTAGCGTGTATTTTATTATCGAATTTAATGGCAATAATCCTTCATATTGAAACAGCTGTTGATGTTTGTTCAGTAGCAATTGCTAATGAGGGTAAATTAATTTCATTAAGAGAATCTTACGAGCCAAGAATTCATGCAGCAATGACTGCCGTATTTGTAAAGGAAGCTGTTGAAGAAGCTGGAATTACCCTTCAAAAAGTGGATGCTATAGCGGTAAGTAAAGGGCCAGGAAGTTATACTGGTTTGCGCATCGGAGTTGCAACAGCAAAAGGGTTGTGTTTTTCGTTAGATAAACCATTAATAGCAGTTGATACTTTAAGGGCAATGGCTGCCACTTATTTATTGGATCATTCACATGATTCAATTGATAATTTGTTGGTTCCATTGATTGATGCAAGAAGGATGGAAGTGTATGGATGTGTTTTGGATCATCAATTAAATTATATCGAAGCAACAAAAGCTGAAGTCTTAAGTGAGAATAGTTTTATGATTTATCCTCATCAATCAAGAATTATTTTTGGCGATGGAGCCGCAAAAACTGAAACTGTTTTTAGTGATCATTTAAATGTAAAAATTGTAACTAACTTTAAACATTCTGCTCGCGGACTTGTTGCTTTAGCTTTAAATTCTTTCAACAATAATCAATTCGAGAATATCGCATATTTTGAACCTTATTATTTAAAAGAATTTCTTGACAATAAGCCAAAAAATTAATCGTTGTATTCTAAAATAGGTTTTACGATGTTACATTTATTTAAATCATTTACTTTAATTGGTTGTTTGTTGTACCTTTCAAGTTCATGCCAATCGCAAAAAAAAGAATCAATTAAGATTCAAAATGTAGATTCAGAAAAAAATATGTCAATAGCATTAACCGATACTGCCACATTTGGTGGAGGATGCTTCTGGTGCGTAGAAGCAATTTATCAAGATTTAAATGGAGTTGTCTCAGTTACCTCTGGGTATTCTGGGGGAACGAAAGTAGATCCGAGCTACGAACAAATTTGCAATGGAAACACGGGACATGCAGAAGTAGTTCAAATTATTTACGATCCTAAAATAATTACGTTTGATGAATTGTTAGAAGTATTTTGGACAGTTCATGATCCTACAACTTTAGATCGACAAGGTGCTGATGTTGGAACACAATACCGATCCGTAATTTTTTATCACAACGTTACACAAAAGGAAACTGCTGAAAAATATAAGCAGAAATTAAATGATGAAAAAACTTTTGATAGTCCTGTAGTTACGGAGATAAGTCCGTTTGAAATTTTTTATGCTGCTGAAAAATACCATCAAAACTATTATAAGGATAATGAAAATCAACCTTACTGTAGTTTAGTAATTCGTCCGAAGATTGAGAAGTTTCAAAAAGTTTTTAAAAATAAAATGAAGCATTAATTTTAAATAATATTTGGTAGAGATATAAATACTTAATTTAAATTAAAATGTTTTTCTGCCATATCATTCACTGCTTTTCCTATTGCTAAACATGCTGTTGCTGCGGGTGATGGTGCATTTAAAACATGCAATGCATTATCGCTATTTACGATTTTAAAATCATCAATCATATTGCCATGAATATCGAGCGCCATTGCACGAACACCTGCGCGACCAGGAACAATATCTTCCATCTTTAAATCAGGAAGTAAGCGTTGTAATCGTTCGAGAAATAATTTTTTACTAAAGGCTCTTCTGTATTCATCTAATCCAAAACGCCAATGCTTGAAAAATAATTTCCATGTTCCCAAGTAAGCAAGTGCATCTAACGTATCTGTTAAATTAAAATCGGTTTTTCCATATCCTTCACGCTTGAAAACAAAAACTGCATTTGGTCCGCATTCAGTTGGGTGATGCAACATGCGTGTAAAGTGTACTCCAAGGAATGGGAATTCAGGATTAGGTACAGGATAAATAAGATGCTTTACCTTATGTTGTGCTTCAGGAGTCAATTCAAAATAATCACCACGGAATCCTACGATTTTCATCTCTGGATTCATCCCTTCTTTTTTTGCGATGCGATCACTTTGTAATCCACTGCAATTCACGATGTATTTTCCAGTGAAGTTTCCCTTAGGTGTCATCACAATAGTTTTATCTCCATCTTTTACAAAAGCCGTTACTTCATGCTCCAATAAAACATTACTACCCGGAAATTTTTCTACAATAAGTTTTGATAATACATTACATACACCAACAAAATCAATAATGCCAGTGCAACCAACACGAATGCCAGAAATGCCAGCGCAATATGGTTCAATCTCTTTTATCTGCGCGGCAGTGATCATTTCAATATCTTCTACATCATTTTTTATTCCGTTGTTAAACACTTTTGTCATGTGCTCAAGTTCAGAAGGATCAGTAGCAACAATTATTTTTCCGCAAATGTCATGTGCAATATGATGTTCTTTCGCAAATGCAACGAGCTCTCTTCTTCCATCAACGCAATTCTTCGCTTTATAGCTGCCCGGTTTGTAATAGATTCCAGAATGTATCACCCCTGAATTTCTTCCTGTTTGATGAAAAGCAACAGCATTTTCTTTTTCTAATAATAAAATTTTTAGATTGGGATGATGGAGATTTAATTTATAGGCGGTTGATAAACCAACAATTCCTCCTCCGATAACAATCACATCGTATATTAATTCAGGCATCCTGCAAAAGTAAAGGTTATACCAAATGTATCTATGATTTAGTTCAAAAATACAACGTAAATTTTTATCAAAATGATTTTAAAAAATTAGTGGATCGAATTCCATTCTGAACAATTTTTTTTATAGAAGAGAATCATTGAACAGCCATATCCATTAAATTATAGTTGTAATGCGCACTAGCTAATAAAATATGGCTTCGCACGTTAAAGAATTTCTAATAAATAATATTTTTTGCAAAAGTAATGGCGATTGAATCTAATAAAATGTCCTTACATTAGCATTTGACAGATATTGAGTTTCAAATGCTTACAACAAGGTTATCGAGAATAGCTTCTTAGTACTACGTATGTTGATAAAATTTACTTCTTAATCCATCGCAAACCCGCTTCCCACCTACATTTGCTTACACATACAAATTATGAAAAAGGGCTTGATAGTGATGTGGTACTTGCTGGTACCTTTTGTAACCTTCGCAGGAGGATTTCAAATTAACACGCAGGGACAAAAGGCGATTGGAATGGGTGGCTCTATAACTGGATTAGCGATTGATGGCTCTGTAGTTTTCTTTAACCCTGCAGGAATGTCTTTTTTGGATAGTAATTATGTGAATGCTGGTTTCAGTTTAATAATTCCACAAACTTCATTTTTAGGAGGGTACGGCAGTTCAGAAAAAATGTCGTCCCAACTTTATACTCCATATTATGTTTACGGAGCGTTTAAACTTAAGGGCAAATTGTCTGCTGGAATTAGTATCAATAATCCTTTTGGTCTTGGCACCAAGTGGGACGATAATTGGAGTGGTAGATATATTTCGCAACAAGCTCGACTAACTGCGCTTTTTATACAACCATCACTTTCTTATAAAATAAATAATCATTTATCTTTTGGTGGAGGTCCTGCAATTGTTTTGAGCGCCGCTAAATTTCGAAAAGCAATTCCGTACGCTAATACCAATGGCACTGAAGCCGGAGTTGAATTAAAAGGGAATGCAACTGGAATTGGTTTTAATGCTGGTATATTTTTCTCTAATAGTAAGATTTCTATTGGTTTAGATTACCGTTCAAAAGTAAAACTTGATTTGAAAAATGGTGATGCGACATTTACAAATGTTCCTCCATCATTAATTTCTATCAATACTATTCCTTCTTCAACAAAATTTAATTCATCAATTAATTTACCGTCGGTTTTCTCACTAGGGATTGGTTATAAAATAACTGATAAACTCTTGATGAATTTAGATTTAAATTTTACAGGTTGGTCAGTTTATGATTCACTAAATTTTGAATTCCCCGATTATCCTGCATTAAATAATTCAAACGCAAGAAAATATAAATCGTCTTATGCAGCACGTATTGGCGCACAATACAAATCAACCGACAAACTAACTATTCGTTTAGGAATTGCTTACGATCAAACACCAGTAAAAGATGGTTATGTAAGTCCTGAATTACCTGATGCGAATAAATTTGTACTTGCAGGAGGAATGACTTATCGTATTAAAAGACATTTGTATTTGGAAGGTTCTGTTATGTTGGAAAACGTAAGTGAGCGTAAAGAAATTTCAAATGTGAATACTAATTTTAACGGAACATATAAATCTTATTTATACATCTTCGGACTTGGACTTCAATATAACTTCTAAAAAAAATCTGTGTTTTTGCATTGCTGTAAGCTTAATTTTTGCGGCATGTAAACCTTCTTTGGATCAACCAAAAGCATCTACTGGAACAGCAGACTTCAGCCGTTTTGTTGCAGTAGGTTCTGATCTTACAGCTGGATATACGGATGGTGCTTTAACTCTCGAAGGACAAGAAAGTTCTTTCCCTGCAATACTCGCATCACGATTTAATACAGTTGGTGGAGGCGCTTTTATTCAACCCAATTTAAGTGTTGGTAATGGGATTGGTTTCAACTCTCAGAATATTTTAGTGGGACAATTACAACTTAATTCAATAACCAATTGTTTAGGAGAAAGGGATTTGATGGCAATTTATTCGGTTCCTAATACGAACGACTTACAATGGTTGGGGAATAACATCATTTATAATAATTATGGGATTCCAGGAGCAAAATCTTTTAATCTCGATAGTCAAACTTTTGGTAAAAGTGCTCCAATTGGAAATCCCTATTATCATCGTTTTGCCTCTGATACTGGTGCAATATCTGGATTAACTTCTACCGTTTTAGGAGACGCCTTTAAAGTAAATCCCACTTTTTTTAGTTTATGGATCGGTGTTAATGATGTACTTTTTTATGCGCAAAGTGGAGGCAATGAATCCGATTTAGCTATGAATGAGATCACACCAGATTCCGTCTTCAATACATCTATAGATCGCATCGTTAATTCCCTTACTAGTAATGGTGCTAAAGGAATTGTTTTAAATATTCCTGATGTAGAAAATATTCCATTTTTTAATACTATCCCCTATAATGGATTGATACTTACTAAGGCTCAAGCGGATACGTTGAATGCAACTTCACCATCGGGAGTTTCATTTCATGCAGGAGCAAATGCATTCGTTGTAAATTTTAATGGTACGGTTCGCCAATTATTACAAGGGGAGTTAGTTTTATTGAGTACTTCATTAGATTCTTTACGATGTAACGGACTTGGAACTCCAGTAAATCCACTTCAAACAAGGATGATTTTAGATCAACAAGAAGTGTCGAATATCCATGCCTCAACTGCGAGTTTTAATGCAAAGATTAAAGCAGTTGCATTAGCTAAAAATTTGGCGTTTACAGATGCGAATGCATTCTTCAAAACATTAAATTCAGGAGTGGTTTTTAATGGTGTAAAATATTCTACTCATTATATTAATGGTGGAGCATTTGCACTCGATGGAATACATCTAAATTCTAAAGGATATGCTTTCATCGCTAACGAATGTATTAATTCTATCAATGCTCAATTTAAAAGCACTATTATGGTTGTAGATGTGAATAATTATTCAGGCATTAAATTCCCATAACGAACCTTCTTGTTTTTTTTAAAGAGTGAATGTGCTGTTTGCCTCTGAAAAAATTATTTAAACCATCCTGATTTATTATCTTTGCACCTCCTTATTTCACCTATTTGAAATAGCGGAATTTAGCGTATGGATAAGCATAGTTATATTGGAAATAGTAGTCCTGAAGTTATTGAGGATTTATATCGTAAATACCTTTCAGATCCAACAAGTATAGAAGCTAGTTGGAGTCAATTTTTTTCGGGATTCGAATTTGCTAAAGAAAAGTTTGGAGAAGCAGAAGTTTCTCAAATCGTACCTGAACAAGTTGACAAAGAATTTAAAGTCATTAATCTCATTAATGGTTATCGAAATCGTGGACATCTTTTTACAAAAACAAATCCTGTTAGAGAACGCCGTCAATATTTTCCAACGTTGGAAATTGCTACGTTTGGTTTAACAGAACAAGATCTTGATAATGTTTTTCAAGCAGGTAATGATTTAGGAATTGGTCCTGCAAAACTTCGCGATATTATCGCTCATCTTGAGCAAACCTATTGCGGTGCTGTTGGTGCAGAATACAAATACATTCGTAGCCCTGAAATTATTCACTGGTTAGAAAGTAGAATGGAGAAATCGAAAAACGCTGTTCAATTTACAATCGATGAGAAAAAAAGAATGTTGCTAAAATTAAATGAAGCAGTAGCATTTGAAAATTTCTTACACACAAAATTTACAGGACAAAAAAGATTTTCATTAGAAGGTGCAGAAACTTTAATTCCTGCTTTAGATGCTGTCATCACAGAAGGTGCAGAATTGGGGATCAAAGAATTTGTAATTGGAATGGCACATCGCGGTAGATTAAATGTACTTGCAAATATTTTAGGAAAGAGTTACGAAGATATTTTTGGAGAGTTTGAAGGAAAGGAATTTGATGATAATTCATTTGATGGTGATGTGAAATATCATTTAGGATATTCGAGTGATGTGCAAACAGCTCTTGGCAAAAAAGTGCATCTTGGTTTAACACCAAATCCTTCGCATCTAGAAGCAGTAGATCCATTAGTGCAAGGAATTGTTCGTGCAAAAATTGATAATACTCCTGGTGGTGAAGTGAGTCAGATTGCTCCGATTTTAATTCATGGTGATGCCGCAGTTGCAGCGCAAGGAATAGTTTACGAAGTAATTCAAATGTCGTTGTTGAAAGGATATAGAGCGGGAGGAACGATACATCTTGTAGTAAATAATCAAGTTGGATTTACAACAAATTATATTGATGCACGATCAAGTACATATTGCACCGATGTTGGAAAGGTAACGCTCTCTCCAGTTTTTCATGTGAATGGTGATGATGTGGAAGCATTGGTTTATACGATTCGTCTTGCGATGGAATACCGTCAAACATTTCATCGTGATGTGTTCATCGATATTCTTTGCTATCGCAGATACGGACATAACGAAGGTGATGAACCACGATTTACACAACCTATTTTATACAAAGCAATAGCAGGGCATCTTAACCCTCGTGAGATTTATAATCAGAAATTATTATCTCAAGGTGATGTAGAAGCAAATCTTGCGAAAGAGATGGAAAAATCTTTCAAAGATTTATTGCAAAAAAGTTTAGATGTATCGAAGAAACAAGAGAAGACAAAAAATACTCCATTCATGGATGGTACATGGAGTGGTTTGCGATTATCAACGGAAGCTGATTTTGAAAAGTCTCCAGTAACTGCAGTTGATAAGAAAACAATTCTTGATTTAGGAATGAAGATGAGTACACTTCCTGCTGATAAAGTTTTCTTTAGTAAGATCGTTCGCTTAATGGACGAACGAAAAAAAATGCTCGAAGGCGAAGGTCGTTTAGATTGGGCAATGGGCGAATTACTTGCGTATGCTACTTTGTTGAAAGAAGGATTTCCTGTTCGTGTAAGCGGACAAGATGTAGAACGCGGAACATTCTCACATCGTCATGCAGTAGTGCGTGTAGAGGATTCAGAAGAGCAATATATTCCCTTGAGTAATTTAGATGCGAAGCAAGCCCCATTTTATATTTATAATTCTTTGTTGAGTGAATATGGTGTTTTAGGATTTGATTACGGATATTGTTTCGCTGCTCCCAATTCGCTCGTAATTTGGGAAGCACAGTTTGGTGATTTTGGAAACGGTGCACAAATAATTATTGATCAGTACATCAGTAGTGCTGAAGATAAATGGCGACGCATGAATGGCATTGTGATGTTGTTACCGCATGGTTATGAAGGACAAGGTGCAGAACACAGTAGTGGTAGGATGGAACGCTTTCTCGCATTGTGTGCAGAGTATAATTTGCAAATTACAAATTGCTCAACACCTGCAAATTTCTTTCATCTCTTGCGCCGACAATTACACCGACCATTTCGCAAACCATTAGTTGTTTTCACACCGAAAAGTTTATTACGTCATCCAAAATGTGTTTCTTCTTTTGAAGAATTTGCTACTGGTGGATTTTTGGAAGTAATAGACGATGCGTTTGCAAAAGCAAAAGAAGTAACACGAATAATTTTCTGTACAGGAAAAATTTATTACGAATTATTAGAACGTAAAGAATTGGATAAGTCGAATGAAATTGCAATTGTGAGAATAGAACAATTGTATCCCTTTCCTTTTATTCAAGTGCGAAATATTCTCTCCAAATATAAAAATGCGGATGAATATATTTGGGTTCAAGAAGAGCCTGAAAATATGGGTGCATGGTCGTATTTGTTGAGAGTAGCAAAGGAGTTTAACTTCAATGTTATTTCCCGTCCAGAGAGTGCAAGTACAGCAACGGGTTCGCACAAACAACATGACAAAGAACAATTAGCAATCATTGATAAGTCATTTGCAAAAACGCTAGTAGAAAACTAAACAGATTTTAATGGTATTGATTTACCACAAGTAAATATTTAAAGCTATGGCAGTTGAAATAAAAGTACCTTCTCCAGGAGAATCAATAAGTGAAGTTCAGATTGCACGTTGGATAAAAAAAGACGGTGAGTATGTTGAGAAAGACGAAGAGATCGCTGAGATTGATTCTGACAAAGCAACATTAACATTATCTGCGGAAGCTGATGGAGTTTTAAAAATTCTTGTGAAAGAAGGCGAAACAATTGCGGTAGGAACTGTTGTTGCAACTATTGATACAAGTGCTGCAGCTCCTGTAAAAAAAGTTGATGCTCCTGCACCAACAGTTGCTAAAGCAGATGTGGCACCTACTGCGAAACCTGCGTCTACAAATGAACCCGTTGCTACTTATGCGAAAGATGTTCCGTCAATTGCTGCAAAGAAATTAATGGACGAGAATGGCATTGCAACAACACAAGTGAAAGCAACAGGTAAAGATGGGCGCATTACAAAAGGTGACGTGTTAGAATCTATTACAAATAAAGTAACAGTTCCTGCAGTAGTTGTTGAAACTAAAGTTTACGGATCACGTGATCAGCATCGTGAGAAGATGAGCATGCTTCGTAAAAAAGTAGCGCAACGATTATTATCTGTAAAGCAATCTACTGCGATGTTAACTACGTTCAACGAAGTTGACATGAGTGAGATAATGAATATTCGCAAACAGTATAAAGATATTTTTAAAGAGAAGCACGGCGTGAATTTAGGATTCATGAGTTTCTTTACGAAAGCTGTTTGTGAAGCATTAAAAGTTTTTCCAGCGGTGAATGCACAGATCGATGGCGATGAAATTATCTACAACGATTATATGGATATTGGCATTGCAGTTTCAGCACCAAAAGGATTGATGGTTCCAGTTATTCGTAATGCAGAGATGATGAGTCTTGCACAAATAGAATCTGCTATCGCACTGTTAGCAGTAAAAGCTCGCGATAGTAAATTAAGTTTAGAAGAAATGACAGGTGGTACATTCACTATCACCAACGGTGGAGTATTTGGTTCCATGTTATCAACGCCAATTTTGAATCCTCCACAAAGCGCAATTTTAGGGATGCACAATATTGTTGAGCGTCCTGTAGCAGTAAATGGTAAAGTAGAAATTCGTCCTATCATGTATCTCGCACTTTCGTATGATCACCGCATTATTGATGGAAAAGAATCGGTCGGATTTTTAGTAAAAGTAAAACAGATGTTAGAGGAACCTGTTAAAATGTTGTACAGTGGCAATGATCCTGTGAAGCAATTATTGGCGATTTGATTGTGAGATTGCTTATCTTCGAAATTTAAATTAAAAAAATATTTTACAAGTAATCTGATGATATTAACCATAGGAAACTTTTCTTGAATTAGTTATTATATTCTAAATTTTCACAAAAAATTAGGAATGTGAAATTAATGCACGAATAAAATATGAAAATAGATACTTTATTTTTAGAACGATGTATTAATACTTTGGAAAAGGCGCATTTATTATTGCTGAAAGAGAATCCTGAAAATATTGATTATGATATGTATCGTTCTGCATGCATAAAGGAGTTTGAAATCATTCTCGAACAAAGTGGAAAATTGTTGCGCAAAATTTTAAAGCCATATTTCCATTCTGGAAAGGCCGTTGACGAACTAAATTTTAAAGACGTATTTAGGCATGCTGCATTAAGAAGTATTTTTTCAGACGAAACGTGTGAACATTGGCTCCATTACAGAGATAACCGCAATAATACTGCACACGATTATGGATTTAACTTTGCAGAAGAAACGCTTAAGCTTTTACCAGAATTTATAATTGATGCTAGAGCGTTAGTAGAAATCATAAAACAAAAAACTGATGTTGCTAAGGACTAAAGACAAAGAAAGATTGTTTGAAATTTTTTCTTCAATTGAAATTCCAATTGAAGTATGGGCCTATGGAAGTAGGGTAAACGGCGAAGCTCATGATGGGAGCGATCTCGATCTTGTAATTCGTGGAAAAGAGTTAAAAAGAATTCCTTCAGAGATATTTTCTGATTTAAAATATAAGATACAAGAAAGTAATATTCCGATTTTGGTTGATATGTTTGATTGGACTCTTTTGCCAGAAAGTTTTCGTGCGAATATCCAATTGCATCATGAAGTATTATTCAATAATTTGCCAGGTCTTAATGAACCAGATGAGAAGTATGGAAATGATAAAGAGAACGAAATTTCGTAGAGTGAATAAAGTAATCGCATAAGTTTTTATGAAAAAAGCTGTGAAAATTTTATTTAAAAGGGGGATTTGCTTGTGAGGTAGTTGTCGGTAATTTAATTATTAGATTTTAGTTTTTTTTTTGCGTAAATGGAAGGATAATGTACAAGTTAAAAAGCAAAAATAGACAATGAAACATTTAAGTGTAATCATTTTAATTTTCGCGACAATGTTCGCAAAGGGTCAAAACTTCACGACACTAGAAGAGGTCTCAAGTCGTGACAAAATAAAAAATGGTAAAGCAATTATTTATGGTAGTTTTATTCAGCGACTTGGATTTAGTAGCGGTGGATATCCTCAGGATATTAGACTAATAAATATTGATACAAAGGAAGTAGTAACATTCAGAGTGAAACCAACTTTTAAATCATCAAAGGAAAATAGATTCGCATATTTTATTAAATCAGGAAGCTATGCAATTCTTAATTACTGGTGGACACAAAGTAAATGGTATGGCGGAGAAATGTTTACAGAACCAATTTATAAAAACGTAGATGCATCTGATAATTTCAAACAAAAAATAAAAACTGGCGAGATCAACTCAAAAAATTTAGAACAATTTACTTTTACGATTCAAGATGATTCATTGAATTATTTAGGAACTTGGCATTTTGACAAAGGGCTTGTTTCTTTTACAGACGACAGAACACAATTTGATAATTTAATAAAGGGGAAATTCAAGAAACTTGACTTTTCAAAAGCTAAAGAAGTTATACCAAAATGACCTTCAAAGGAAAAATTCTTTTTATAATCACTATCCGTAGTAAAAAATCTTTAAATAAGTTGCATCAATAAAAATGATATTAGTTGACAATTATTTGCGATAATGCTTAAATAAATTGGCTATATTTGAAGAAGAACGGTGAAGTTAAATCACGCTTGTCACGCCTAAGAAACTTGTCCCGCATAGTGTTATTCTGGTGTTAGTGGTTATTGTTTGTCTTCAATATTATTTTGAAAAAAAATTTAAATTTTAATGAGCATGATACAAAAAATACTTTCGAAAAGAAACTGGTTAATTTTAATTCTTGAATTGATATTTGTATGCAACTCTTTTTCTCAAGCGTATGTTCCATTTCCGAGTGCAAATGCAGTTTGGAGACAATCAGCAAACAGGTACGATGGCACATCAAATACTTGTTGGGATTATCAGTTATATATTAATGGCGATACAATTATCAATGGAACCTCTTACCATAGTATTTATATGTCGGGCACTTGGGGCCATTTTGTAATAATGCAACGTATAATAATCCTTCAGCAGCCATTAGAGAAGATTTAAGTAAGCACATTTATGTTTACAGTTATTTCGATTCAGCCGAACATCTTTTGTATAATTTCAATTTAAGTGTTGGCGATACGCTTCCAAATCCACAGCCCTACTCTTGGAATCCTTATTTGTCGAATGAAAATAAAATAATCACCCTTATTGATTCTGTACAAGTTGGAGGTACTTTCAGAAAAGAATATTGGTGTAGCGATACAACATGGATGGGCGGATGCAACAGTAGTCAATGTATAAATTACGTAGCTTTAATCGAAGGTATCGGGAGCACTTATGGTTTATTTGGAGACTTATCTCCAAATTGGGGTGAGAAAGATGATTTACTTCTTTGTTTTAAATTAAATGGGCAAAATCTTTATCCTATTGGAGCAACTTGCAATTTAGTTTCAGTTGGAATAGATGAAGCTACAAAAAATGATTTTCCAATAAAAATTTATCCGAATCCAGCTAATGATTTCTTAAACATTCAATTTGCTGATGAACAAACATCATTAATAAAAATATGTAATTCATTAGGAAAAGAAGTTATCACAAAAGATTTATTTGGGAATAATAAATTAAATCAAATTCAACTTAAGAATCTTGCAGATGGAATTTATTTTTGGAAATTAATGTCGGGCAAAGAAATTAAAGCAAGCGGAAAAGTAGTTATAATGAAATAAAATTTGCCGCATCATTAAACGGAACAGTTTCATATCGGGATAACAACATCTGATAATAGAATGTCAATAAATTTTTTAAAGAACTCCGCTAGTTATAAAATCCTAATTCTTCACATAGTAAACCCTTAGGAGTAATTCTGAATTCTACATTCTTAATTCTGAATTAATTTCACTCACTTATCGCAACTACTTCTCTAATATTTCCCGGTAACATTTGTTTCAGCATATTTTCAATACCTGATTTTAATGTTACAGTAGACGAAGGACATCCGCTACAAGCGCCTTTTAAAACTACGTTAACAGTTCCGTTTACATAAGACTTAAAATGTATTGCACCACCATCACCTTCCACAGCAGGACGAACATATTCATCTAACAAATCCATAATTTTTTTGTCGATGCCAGGATCGAATACGATGTCTTCTAATGGAGCAATATCTTTTTTTATTTCTGCGACTTTGATTGTTTTATTTGCATCAATCTCTGGATTATCATTTTTCTTTCCAGGAATATGATTTATGTCAAAAGGAGATCCAATAAATAATGCTTCACCCGACATTAAAAAACCACGAACAAATTCGCGAATGATATTTGTAATTTCAAACCAATCGATATCACCAACTTTTGTGATTGTAATAAAATTTGCTGTGATAAAAACTTTATCTATACCGCTGAAATCAAATAATTGAAATGCAAGCGGACAATTTACAGCTTCAGCTTTATTCATGTATTCAACAACACCTCCTTCTAATAACATTACGTCAGCAACGAATTTAATAGAGTTGGGATTTGGTGTTAACTCAGCATATACATTTATTGGTCGTGGAGTATTCATGATAAATTTGTACTTGATGTAGATGATAAAACGTTTTTGTTATTGGCTTGTTTTTTTAACAAACTCAATTCTTTTTTGTTGCGAAGAATTCTGGGTGTCGCAACTAATAATCCAACAAGAGAACCTATCACTAGTGTGATTATTAGTAGGAGCGCTAAACTCATATTTAGTTCCCATGAAATAAAATGCACCGATACTGTATCTGCATTCTGAACGGCAAAGATGACTACAAGAAGTGTCAAAATGCAGGCGAATAGTAATTGCTTCATGAGATGATTGTTTACCTTTGAAGCCACAAAAGTACGGAATCTTATACCGTTGATTGAAATTATTTTATCATTTTGAACATGCAGCAAAAAGTTGATTTCCTCGTTATTGGTTCTGGTATTGCCGGATTGAGTTATGCTTTGCGCGTTGCGGAGTATGGCAAGGTGATGATCGTTACCAAAGCGAATGAAGATGAGACGAATACAAAGTATGCACAAGGAGGCATCGCTGCTGTGACGTATGCGCCTGATTCTATTCAAAAACATATCGAAGATACATTAATTGCGGGCGACGGTTTATGTGACCAGGCAATTGTTCAAATTGTGATTACGGAAGGGATGGATCGCATTCAGGATATGATTCGTTGGGGTGCAAATTTCGATCGTGATGCAAGTGGTAAATATGATTTAGCACGTGAAGGCGGACATTCTGAACATCGGGTTTTACATCATAAAGACAATACTGGATTTGAAATTGAAAATAAACTTTTACAGCAGATTCATAAGCATCCAAATATTGAATTGCATACGCATCTTTTCGCACTGGATTTAATTACACAACATCATTTAGGTGATGAAATAACGAGAAGTGGTGGCGGGATAAATTGTTTTGGAGTGTATGTTTTAAATATGCTCACAAATAAAGTGGAAACAATTCTTTCACGAATCACACTCATGGCTTCAGGTGGCGCAGGACAATTATATCGTGCAACAACAAATCCATTAATAGCAACAGGTGATGGCGTAGCGATGGTTTATCGTGCGAAGGGAAATGTGCGTGACATGGAATTTATTCAGTTTCATCCAACAGCATTGTACAATCCTGGCGAAAGTCCTTCTTTTTTAATTACAGAAGCTGTTCGTGGTTTTGGTGGAATATTACGTACGAAAGATGGTCGTGATTTTATGCCCGAATATGATGTTCGAGCTTCATTGGCACCGCGTGATATTGTTGCTCGAGCAATCGATAATGAAATCAAAAAAAGTGGGGAAGAAAATGTTTATTTGGACTGCACAAAATTAGATGCTAAGAAATTTGAAGAACATTTTCCGAATATTTTAAAGAAGTGTTTGAGTATTGGGATTGATCCGATGAAAAATTTTATTCCTGTCACTCCCGCTGCGCATTACATGTGTGGAGGAATTATAGTAGATGAATTTGGACGATCAGACATTGCAAATTTATATGCAGCGGGTGAATGTGCACGAACAGGATTGCATGGTGCAAATCGACTAGCTTCAAATTCTTTGTTAGAAGCATTGGTATTTTCTAACCGAGCATATTTGAATAGTATTGAAAATTTCTCATCAATAGCATTTCGTAATGATATTCCTGATTGGAATGCGGAAGGGACAACACATCCGAAAGAGATGATTCTTATCACCGAAAATCGTCGAGAGTTACAAGCATTGATGAGTAATTATGTTGGCATCGTTCGTAACAATGTTCGTTTAAAAAGAGCGATGGATCGTTTACGAATTATTTATGGAGAAACAGAAGCATTGTATGAAAGAACAATTGTTTCTCCTGCATTGTGCGAACTTCGGAACATGATCAATGTTTCTTATTTGATTGTAAAAGCTGCGATTGCTCGAACAGAAAACAGAGGATTGCATTTCAATACAGATTTAGAAAATCGAAATAGTTAACATGAGTTTTTCAGAAGCATACGATTGTTTTACGATTGACTCGGAAGATGCATTTAATAAACATGCAATTTCGTTATTTAATTTTCAAGCGAATGAAATCCCTATTTATCGTGACTTTTTAAATGCGTTGAACATTGATAAAGCTGCGATCATACATTGGAAAAACATTCCTTGTTTACCAATTTCGTTTTTTAAAACGCATAGGGTGATTGCTAATGATAAATCATCGGAAATTATTTTTATCAGTAGTGGAACTACAGGAATGATCACTTCGTCACATCAAGTTGCAGAAGTAAAATTATACGAAGAGAGTTTTTTAAATGCATTTGAAATTTTTTATGGAAGTCCTAAAAACTATTGCATACTTGCTTTGCTTCCCGCATATCTTGAACGTGAAGGAAGTTCATTAGTTTACATGGCTGATCGGTTGATGAAAGAAAGCAATCATATCGACAGCGGCTTTTATTTAAATCAATATGCTGAATTGTCTAAACTACTTTCATCGCTTCGTGACCAAAAGCAACCGACGATTCTCATAGGAGTTACCTTCGCCTTGCTAGATTTAGTGGAGCAGTTTCCATTAAGTTTTCCAGAGTTGATTATCATGGAAACAGGAGGTATGAAAGGCCGGAGGAAAGAAATGATTCGCGAAGAGTTGCATCAAATTTTAACACTTGGCTTTAATGTGAAAACAATTCACTCCGAATATGGAATGACAGAATTATTGTCGCAAGCTTATTCGAAAGGAGAAGGTGTTTTTAATTGTCCGCCATGGATGAAAATTACTGTTCGAGAAATAAATGATCCATTTGCAAACGTAAATGTTGGACAAAGTGGAGGTCTTAATGTAATTGATTTAGCCAATGTTTATTCCTGTGCTTTTATTGCAACACAAGATCTTGGTAAACAAAAAGAAGATGGTAGTTTTGAAGTACTTGGTCGCTTTGATAATAGCGATTTAAGAGGATGTAATCTATTGGTTCAGTAAAAGTATTTACGATGTTGCTTTGATAGTTGTTTTAGCAATTTCAACTAAATTTCGTTGACGAATGACATCTGCAAAAGTGATGTTTTGTAATTTGCTTTCTACCCATGCAATGAAATCGAAGTATTCGAAAACTGTTCTTTCAAAATGATCTGCTTTAAGTTGTAGTAGTTCTTTATGAAGATGGTTGTACGATTCAAGCATCTCTTTTTCATTTGTAGCTTTCGAAATCTTGCGAATGAAATCTAAAAATATTGTTTCAAAGCGAAACATTCTTTTTCTTTTATCGAGGTAACGTTGTACCGATTTTAATGCGTACGGAAGCAATGTATTATTACCCATTTCTAAGTGAACAACGAGGTCAAAGATTCTTGCGAAAGCATAAATTTCCTGGTTCGCATCTAAGGCTGTATCATTTAATAATCTGTTCATCCATTGGAGTGAAAGTGTAAGGTCGCCTTTAGCAAAATACAATACCGATACATTGAAGAGGAAAAATGCCTCTCGTACTTTATTTAATTTATTTTTATATTTATTGAGACCATTATCAATCTCAGGAACTAATTCTAGTGCGCTATCAAAATCACCATTCTGTAAATGTAAACTAAGCTTCGTACTTATGGAAGTTGAAAATAATTTTATAGCAAGATCTTCACTCAATTTTTTCCCAAGCATCTCTGGAATATTATACAATTTATCCAACAATAATTTAATTTCATTTTGTTTATTCAATTGTGTGCACAAATAAATGAGATTGCTAATAACGGCAAAATATTTATTGGGCTCTTGTTGAATAAAGTCGCGATTGGATTCAATAAGTTTTAATTGTTTACTTAACCAAATATGACTTTCATGGTAATCACCAATGCTAAAATAGTAAGCTGAATAAATATGCAAATACAAATAGTGAGTCTCATAAGATAATGCATGATCTTCACTCTTTAAAAGTGTGTTATCAATAAGGGTTTTAAATTGTTTCACTTCATCAATGTCACGAACTTTTCCATGACGATTAAGTAAAAAAAACAATTTACTTTTCAGATTCCAAAATTCACTGTAATTGCTAAGTTTTTGTAAATGTAAAACATCTTCCTTCAATAAATCCGTTAATCCTTCTTCGTCGGTTGTTGTATATCCATCTTTTTCAATTAATCTCTTTTCCCATTTGCTAACATCTAAAAGCGTTGTATATCGTTCGTGTTTTTGTGCAAGTTTTTTTGATCGTTGCAACATTTTATAACATTCATCATACAATGATTTCTTAAATAAAATTTCAGCGTAATGAAGTAAGTTTTTTAACTGCACATCTACCGAGTTTTCCGCGTGAAAAGAATCTAAACTTTTTAAGATGGTATCATACAATCTGTTTTTTGCAATTGCAAATGAATTGCGTGCCTTCTGCTGCTTGAAAATTTTCTTCAATACAGGCTCATCGTAAATGCTCATGCCATCAATTGCTTCAAATAAGCGTAAATATTCATTTTTCTCACCAATTGTATGACGAGAAGCATCTAATTTGAAATAGCGCTTTTCAGCAGGTGTTAACGAGCGAATTAATCGAAGGAGTACGTCGGATGCTTGCTTTGACATGTATATTTTAAGAAAGTTTTATTCGTTATAGAAACGTAATTTTTGTTTTGTTAAGTGTTTCAAATCTATTAAAGAGGAATGTAATATTTACCTTTTAAGAGCAATGAAAGGGCTATTTCCCACTTTACCAAATTAGGCTATTTAAAATCGAAAGTAAAGGGTTTTTAAAATCATTTTAAAGTAAATAGGAAACTAGACTTGTATACTTTAGCTGTTGCGTTCACAGTTCATTATTGCCCCTTCACCTGTAAATCTGACTATTTAGACATAAATCTAGATGATTTTGCACCTGCTTCTTTAACTTTGGCCAGTTACTTAAAATTATGGGTGTAGGTTATTCAAGGTATTTAAAGATTATTTACATTATCGGAGATTTCTTCCTCCTCAATGCATCATTTTGCATAGTTAGCTTTTATTTCAAATGGCCTAACTTACAAGCTGATTCATTTTTTTTGGTGCAGTTTCTTTACATCAATTTGTTTTGGGTTATCACTACTTTTTTTACAAATATTCACACTATTGATCGTGGTCTTCGTTTCGAGCAAATCCTCGTACAACTTATTAGAGCATTTTCACTTTTTACTATTATCATGATAGCGTTTCTATATTTCTTTGGTTCAATTTTGATCCCTGTTTTTCATTTTGAGATAAAGCTCTTTCTATTTGGTATCCTGTTTTTTCTTTGGCGATCCATCATGGCGAATTTTATCAATTTCATTCGTCGAAGGGGATTAAATTATCGCAAAGTAATTATTGTTGGAAACGGTGCACCTGCTGTAGAAATGCAACGTTATTTCGAAAGTCATCCAGAAGTAGGATATAAATTGAAAGGAGTCTTTTGCGACGCTAGTACTATCATGCAACCTTCCGAAATTTCAGGAAAAGTTAGTGATGCAAAACAGTTCGCTATCGATAAAAAGATTGATGAAATATATTGTTCTCTTTCAGGATTAGAACCAGAGCAAATTACAGATCTTATGGATTTTTCGGATAGAAGTCTAATTCGATTTAGAGTGGTACCAGATTTTAGAGGCTTTGCAAATAAAAAAGTAAAAATTGATTTTTATGATTCAATACCAGTATTAAGTGTGAGAAATGAACCACTTCAAAATATTGGAAACAGAATTGTGAAAAGAGCTTTTGATATCATGTTCTCATTCTTGGTAATTATTTTCGTATTCCCATTCATATTTTTAATCGTTGCACCGTTAATTAAATTGAGTTCTAAAGGACCAGTTTTCTTTAAGCAGTTAAGATCAGGGAGAGATAATATTACCTTTTATTGTTGGAAACTTAGAACGATGAAAGTGAATGAAAATGCAGATGTTGAACAAGCTCGAGAAGGGGATGTTAGAATCACTGCTATTGGACGATTTTTACGGAAAACAAGTCTTGATGAATTGCCTCAGTTTTATAATACCTTAATCGGGAATATGTCAGTCGTTGGACCTCGTCCACACATGCTGAAGCATACAGAAGAATATTCGGAAGTTATCGATAAATTTATGGTAAGGCATTTTGTGAAACCAGGTATTACTGGATGGGCTCAAGTTCATGGTTTACGAGGAGAAACACGAAATAATTCTCTAATGGAAAAGCGAGTGAAATATGATGTTTGGTATCTTGAAAATTGGTCGCTCTTATTGGATATGAAGATTGTGGTTTTAACATTTACACAAATTCTTTTTGGAAAGCATAACGGGCAGTAACTCCTAAACTTTTCCGTTCTAAACAGACAATTGTTGGTTATATGGATGGCTAATTCAGGAATGAAGAAACCTTTTGTTAATTAATAACATTTCTGCATTGTTTTAAAGGATGTATCTCTTACTTTTGCGCATTCATGGAGAAGACGGTAGTTTTAGAAAAACCATTCAATATTGTAAGCAGGTTGCAGGATTATGTCCAGTTAACGAAATTACGATTGGCTTCCCTTGTAGTTTTTTCTGCCGCGATGTCGTTTTTATTGGCTCCAGTTGAAATCATCTGGTCGAAGTTTTTCTTTTTAATATTAGGAGGATTTTTTATCACTGGATCTGCTAATGGGTTCAATCAAATTATTGAGCGTGAGTTGGATAAATTGATGGATCGAACAATGAACCGTCCTCTGCCAGATTCCAGAATTACAGTTGCCGAAGCATTTGCAGTTTGTTTATTGCTTGGAATTGCTGGCGTTTTTATCCTCACCTTTTACATGAATGTTACTTGTGGAATTTTAGGACTTTTAGCGATTCTACTTTACACCGTTGTTTATACTCCACTCAAAAGAGTTACTCCGTTGGCCGTTTTTGTTGGAGCAATTCCTGGTGCTATTCCTCCTATGTTAGGATGGGTTGCCGCTACAAATAATTTAGGATTGATTGCTTGGTTATTATTTTCCATTCAATTTTTATGGCAATTCCCACATTTTTGGGCGATAGCTTGGGTATTGGATGACGATTATAAAAAGGCAGGATTTAATTTATTGCCTACTGGAAAGAGAGATAAAGGCTCAGCAATGCAAGCTTTGTTGTATACAATTTGTTTAGTTCCGGTTGGATTAATGCCGTTCATTTTTCACCTTTCAGGATGGATTTCCATGATAGTGATTACCTCAACAAGTATTTATTTTCTTTTCAGGGCGTATCAATTATATAAGGAGTGTTCTATTGAAGCAGCTAGAAGTTTGATGTATGCATCGTTCCTTTATCTTCCAATAGTATTAATTGCAATGGTAATAGATAAAATGTAATAAGATGGAAATAGCTATCCCTACCGAAAGTACCAAAATACCTACCTTAAAGATTGTTCTTTGGATTGGTTTAGCGAGTATCGTGATGTTATTTGCCGGATTAACTTCTGCCTATTTAGTTCGGGAAGCAGAAGGAAATTGGATTCAATTCGTTCTTCCCAAAGCATTTTATGTATCAACAGCACTTATTATTTTGAGCAGTTTAACGATACAAATGGCAATTTCTGCAATTAAAAAGAATAAATTACAAGCTGTAAAAACATATTTGATCATAACACTTGCTCTAGGAATTGGATTTGTTTTCGCTCAATTTTTCGGATGGAGTTCATTGGTAGATCAAAAGGTTTATTTTGTTGGAAATCCAGCAGGATCATTTGTTTATGCTTTAACGGGCTTGCACTTAGCGCATCTTATCGGAGGGATTTTAGCATTAACAATCACCTCTGGAAAGTCTATTCTTGAAAAATATTCGGCCAATAATTATTTAGGTATTTCCTTATGTTCCATTTATTGGCATTTCCTCGATGGCCTTTGGATCTATTTATTTGTATTTTTGGCCCTCAACCATTGATTTAACCTAACCGTTTGAATAATAGATTGTATGTCTGCTGAAGCAACACTTACCAAGGAAGATTCTTCCAAAACCATTTGGGGCGGAGGACGCTCTCCCTTCAATGTTAGCTGGGGTAAAATGTATATGTGGTTCTTCCTAGTATCGGATGCCTTTACATTTTCTTCATTGCTTACTGCCTACGGAGTAATGCGTCATCGCTTCACCGAAATATGGCCTAAAGCGCAAGAGGTGTTTACTCACTTCCCATTTGTTACCGGTCATCTGCCTCTAGCCTACGTAGGATTAATGACTTTCATTTTGATCATGTCATCTGTAACAATGGTTTTAGCTGTTGATGCAGGTCATCGCAGAAATAATAAAGCCGTTGCATTATGGATGTTCTTTACCATAATTGGTGGATTTACCTTCGTGGGTTCTCAAGCGTGGGAGTGGTATCACTTCATTGAAGGAACGGAACAAGGTGCTTTGATTATGCCGAATGGTGATCATTATCGCTTTACAGAAGGGGTTAAAGGTGCGCCAGAACACGCATTGATTGCGCCAAATCATACTTACATTACGGATGCAGTTCAAATTGCAAAAATCGAAAAAGAAGGTAGACCAGTTCATGGTGCTAACTTAACAGAGAACGAATACGGACATCCGCTCTTTGGTGATTTCTTCTTTTTCATCACTGGATTTCACGGGTTTCACGTATTTAGTGGGGTAATTATAAATATTATCATTTATTTCAATGTTCTTGGAGGTGTTTATACACGAAGAGGACATTACGAACAAGTAGAAAAAGTTGGTCTATATTGGCATTTTGTAGATTTAGTTTGGGTATTCGTATTCACCTTCTTCTATCTCGTTTAATTTAAAAAATTACCTAACCTTTCAATTGCTATAAAGCATGTCGGATAATAAAAATGAAGTACATGGTTATTACACTGGTGATATCCATAATCAATTTGTTGAAGAGCATTACGATCCTAAAAATCGCGCAGTAATTTGGCGAACATTTTGGATTTTGCTAGCAATTACATTGGCAGAAGTAAGTATAGCCTTTACTAGCATTGCACATAATATTTTAATCATCGTGTTTATTGCCCTCACTATTGTGAAAGCGTATTTTATTGTTGCTTATTTCATGCACCTTAAACATGAAAAGTACACACTCATTTATTCTATCATCTTGCCTTTTATCTTGATTCTTTATTTAATCTTAATGGCATTAGGTGAAGGAAATTATATTCATTTCTGGGATCACGTTCCCTTTCTGTAAGCTAAATTAGTGTGAAGAAAATTCTTATTCTGTTTGCCATTCTTGCGATGCCATCAATAGCGTATCTGCTGATGAGAACTGGTAAGAATAAATACATTACACTTGAAATATACGGGCCTAAAGAACCCATTACAAAAACCGTCAACGGAAAAGTAGTAGTCGATACTATTTATCATTCCGTTGGCGGTTTCTCTTTGTTAAATAGTGATAGCGTAATTGTTACTGAGAAATTAACAGAAGGTAAAATCTTTGTCGCCGATTTCTTTTTCACTACTTGCTCAAGTATTTGCCCAAAAATGTCAGGACAATTAATGCGTGTGCAATACGAGTATAAAGATGATTCGTCTGTAGTCATATTGTCACATACCGTCGACCCTGAACATGATACTCCATCGGTGTTAAAAGTGTATTCAAAAAAGTATGAAGCAATTCCTGGCAAATGGTATTTTCTTACTGGAGACAAAAAAGCTATTTACGATTTAGCACGAAACAATTATTTTATTTCTGCTACGGAAGGCGATGGTGGAAAAGGTGATTTTATTCATAGTGAACAAATGGTTTTAGTGGATAAGAAAAAACATATTCGCGGCTATTATGATGGCACCGATGTTAGAGATGTTCGTCGTTTGATGGATGAAATTAAATTACTCGAAATCGAAGATGATCAATCGAAATAATTTTATTTTCTATGACATTGAATTAAGATATCTAACCAATAATTTTTCTTCCACAACAATTCAAAATTATAGATATCAAAACTTATTTTCTATTGAAATAAAATCGCTCTCATAAATTTTTGCTAATAAAATGTTATTAGATTTAACATAACGAAAAAATATTATTTCAAAAATGGATTCATTAAATAATGTAAAAGAGAAAACAGTTTTTCGTTGGGTGCTTACACTTTCAATTATCGTTTTTGTGGCGGTAATTATCTTAAATAGAAAGATACTTCCACGACCAGAACATTTACCAGCATTCGCAATGTATTTGCCGTTGCTTAATGCAATCATCAATGGAACATGTTCTATTTTATTGCTGTTATCCTTACGCGCAATTAAAAGGAAGGAAATCATAACGCATAAAAAATTAAATCTTACTACGTTTGTTTTATCATCCTTATTTTTAATCTCCTACATTACGTATCATTGGCTTGCTGATGAAACAAAATTCCCAATTGATAATCCAATTCGTCCGTATTATCTTGCCATTTTAATTTCGCATATTATCCTTGCAGCGGTCGTACTTCCATTGATTTTAATCAGCTTTTATTATGGTTTAACAAATCAGGTAAAGAAGCACCGTAGAATTACGCGATGGTCGTTTCCAATTTGGTTATACGTTACCGTTACGGGAGTTGTCGTTTACTTGATGATTTCACCGTATTATCAGCATTAATTTATTTGCAGATGTTGACTCGATCTCCTTACCTTTGATCAAAATCAGTATTTAGTTTATTCTATCATGAAAAAGTTTCTCTTCGCAATCTTAATTTTTGTTTTATCATTCACTTCAGCGAGTGTTTATGCACAATGTTCGGTATGCCGTATGGGTGCCGAAACAAATATTAATCACAAAGAGAACGATCGAGGGAAGGGCTTAAATAAGGGAATTTTATATTTGATGTCGGTTCCTTATTTAATGGGTGGCGTTGCTGGCATTATTTGGTGGAGAAACAAGAAAAAGGCTTAGTTTACTTTATTACATTCATAATTAGTTCCTGACTTTTTTCATTGGCAAGAACAAGAATCACTTCGTATCTTTACTGCCGTTATGGTACTTCACAACAAACACGATAAGTCAACGCTTCGCAAAAAACTCGAAGCAGAGAATTTCAAACGCATTACATTATCGTTTTATCGTTATGTAAATATTCAGGATACTGAAGCTTTTCGCACTGACTTTTACCTCCGCTTAGAAGCATTAAATGTTTTAGGAAGAATCTACATCGCACATGAAGGTATCAACGCTCAGTTAAGTGTTCCAGAACATGATTTTGATGCGTTAAGGACAATGATTGATGCCGATCCACATTTTACTGGTGTGCCTTTTAAAATTGCCGTGGAAGACAATGGTCAGTCGTTTATAAAATTGATTGTTCGTGTTAAAAATAAAATTGTTGCAGACGGCTTGCCAGATAATGCGTATGATGTAACGAACGTTGGAAATCATCTGAATGCTGCACAGTTTAACGAAGCGCTTGATGATCCTAAAACGATTGTGATTGACATGCGTAATCATTACGAAAGTGAAGTGGGACGTTTTGAAGGAGCCCTTTGTCCGGATGCAGATACTTTTCGCGATGCAATGACGAAAGGTTTGGAGATGGTATCTGATAAACAAGACCATAAAATTTTACTTTATTGCACCGGTGGAATTCGTTGTGAAAAAGCTAGCGCATGGTTTAAGCATCATGGATTTAGTGATGTCAACCAACTTTACGGTGGAATAATTGAGTACGCAAAACACATCAAACAACAAGGACTAAAAACAAAATTCATTGGTAAGAATTTCGTTTTTGATGATCGATTAGGTGAACGAATTACTGAAGATATTATCAGCGCTTGTCATCAATGTGGAGAAGTTTGTGATAACCATGTAAACTGTGCAAACGATGATTGTCATTTACTTTTTATACAGTGTAAATCCTGCGCAGAAATGATGGACGGATGTTGTAGTACTTCCTGCAAAGAAATTTTTCATCTACCGATAGAGGCGCAGCGAAAATTAAGAAAAGGCCGACAAAAAACGGATACACTTTCAATTTACAAAAGCCGTTTGCGCCCGAATCTGAAAGAAATAATTGCTCAATCGCGTGATTTATCTACGTAGATTTTTTATTCTTTAAAGAAATAAAGAACTTAATTTAGCAGCAAATAAAATACACTTGTCATTGTCAATAACTTACTGTTGATAGCGACAAGACTGGATGTATCACTTTGTATATTTGTTTCTAATCATTTTTAAAAACTTGCCACTTTTATATGGAAAAAAGATGGGTAATTAAGCCCCAAGGCGATCCCGAGACTGTTGGCAGTCTTGCTGGTGAACTTCGCATAAACCGAATACTTGTTAACCTTCTTGTTCAACGAGGCATCACTAACTACGAAGAAGCACGCAAATTTTTTCGACCGTCATTAGATCATTTGCATGATCCATTTTTGATGAAGGATATGGATAAAGCCATTGATCGTATCAACACAGCAATCGCAAATAAAGAACATATTTTAATTTATGGCGATTATGATGTTGATGGAACTACTGCAGTTTCTCTTGTCTATACTTTTTTGAAAACATTTTCAAAAGACATTGGTCATTATATTCCTGATCGTTACAAAGAGGGATATGGCATCTCCACGCAAGGTATTGAGTGGGCTAAAGAAAATGGATACACGCTCATCATTGCTTTAGATTGTGGAATTAAATCGAATGAAAAAATTGATTTTGCAAACTCTTTAAATGTTGATTTTATCATTTGTGATCACCATCGACCGGGTGCCGAATTACCTGCTGCATTTGCTGTTCTTGATCCTAAAAGATTAGATTGCGACTATCCATACAAAGAACTTTCAGGATGTGGAATTGGTTTTAAACTTGTTCAAGCATTTGCGCAAAAAAATGAAATTCCATTTAGTCAGATTGAACAATATTTAGATCTTGTTGCTATCAGTATAGCGGCCGACATCGTTCCTATTACAGGAGAAAACCGAATCCTCGCATTTTTTGGATTGCAATTATTAAATAGAGAACCGCGTCCTGGCATTAAAGCAATTCTTGAATTGGGTGGAAATAAACGCGAACTAACAATCAATGAAATTGTGTTTTCAATCGCACCACGCATCAATGCCGCTGGTAGAATGGATAGCGGAACAAAAGCTGTTGAATTATTAATTTCACGCACCGAAGATTTAGCAAATATTCTTGGTGATGATATTAATGAACAAAATACAACTAGAAAAACACTCGACCAATCCATCACAGAACAAGCATTGCAACAAATTGAAGTAGATGCTGATTTTAAAAATCGTAAGAGTACCGTTGTTTACAATTCGGAATGGCATAAAGGCGTTATTGGAATCGTTGCATCACGACTAATTGATAAATATTACCGACCAACGATTGTACTTACAAAAAGTAATGGAATGGTATCTGGATCGGCACGCTCCGTAAAAGATTTTGATGTTTACAATGCCATTGAAAGTTGCAGTGAATTGTTAGAGCAATTTGGAGGACACATGTATGCTGCTGGTCTTACGATGAAAGAAGAAAATGTTCCAGCATTCATAGAAAAATTTGAAAGCATCGTGAGCAATTCTATTCAAGAACGAATGCTTGTTCGTGAAATTGAAATTGATGCTGAATTAAATCTCAAAGAAATTACTCCCGCCTTTTTTAGAATATTAAAGCAAATTGCACCGTTCGGACCAGGAAATTTATCGCCAATATTTATCACGAATGCGGTACGAGATAATGGTCGTGGTAGAGTTGTTGGCAACAATCATTTAAAGCTTGCACTAACGCAACAAGGCGCAAGCCCAGGAGCATTTGATGGAATCGCATTTCAACTAGGGCATCATCATCCAATGGTAGAACAACAAGAATCGTTTGATGTAGTATATCACATTGAAGAAAATAACTTCAACAATCGCGTAACGCTACAATTAAATATTAAAGATTTGAAATTCTCTAATGAGTCAGTGCTCGCTGTGTCTTAAAGGCATTGTTTGTAGTAAATCTCCAAGCAATTCCCGCCCTCAATACCGCACTTTCTGTTGGCTTTAAAATAAAATCTTGCGGTGAAGAATTATCATCATGAGATTCGTATTTTCTCATCATCGTATGTCCAACTTCTAAAGTGAGTGCTAGTGGTGTTTTTGGAATATAATAATCTGCAAATAATCGCAACTGCACTTCAAGGAAATGGAAGTAAGCATTTCTTCCTTCTGTGAGATAGGATTCTTCTGTTGCATAAAAATTGAATCCAGCGTGAAAATTATTTGTGATAGTGTAATCTAACGTTGCATTATTCGGCAACAATCCCCAAATGAAAAGTCGATCGCTTGCTTGCCAATCAAATCCAACTAAAGGCAAAAAATAATCTCCATAGAATTCTTTGTTGTAATAAATTCCTGCTTTCCAATCGAACTTTGGATTGCAAATGTGTGTAAATAAAACAGCACCTCCGAGCATGTCATTTTTTATTCCCGGATTAATTTTATTCGTGGAATTATATCTGTAAATTAAAGTGCCACTTAACTTATTCATTGTATCCTTAAATGTATGCTCATACGTTAGCGGAAAGTAAAGTGTGTAAATACGAGTATCACTTTGGCCTTGTGAAAAGGTTCTGTTTTCGTAGCCAGGACTAAAGACAATTATATTTCTTTTATCAATAATTATTGGTGCATTTAAATTGGCAAGATTCCACGTATTTTTTATGTGCGCTTCGTCTTCTCCCTTGTATAAAGTGGAGGTAGGTTCGTTCGCAGCATGTAATGATATTAATTCAAGATAAGGCTGAGCTTGTGAGCTAAGTCCAATTATACAGAGCAGAATTACTAGTTTGTTTCTCATATTCAAACATAATTATAGTAATGATTAATACGATTTCATTTTAATTAAGTTGTAAACCGCCTTTCGTCAATAAATTAATTTCCTATTCATCGAGGAATATCTATAATTGCAGAATGATAAAGTACCTACTTCTTACTGCATGCACAGTTCTCGTTTTATTCACTTTTGGGATCACTGGCAATGCTGCACTTACCGATTGGAAAACATTCGCTACAGACACGGTTCACATTGGTAAACAAGTATGGATGAAACATAATTTAAGTGTTCCTATGCCGAATGGTTATTGGTACGAACGCGATTCTATTAGCAACAAAAAGTACGGACAATTGTATTTTTCTTCCAATGCATTGGCGGCTTGTCCTCATGGATGGCATTTACCAAGTGACGAAGAGTGGCAACAGATGATCAATTATTTGGGAGGCGATTCGTTGGCACTGATAAAATTATTGCCTGGCGGCTCAACTGGAATGAATCTACAATTTGGTGGTTATCGAAGTGCTAATAGTCCGAATGATTTATTTGGCAAAAAGGAGGATACAGGATTTTACTGGACATCCACCGTTAAAGAAGAGCAAGTGGCGTATGCTCGAACAATAAAAAAGGATAGTTATTTGATTGATGGCATTGGCTACAAAAGAGCGAATGCGTTTTCTGTACGATACATCAAGGATTAATTCAGAATGTAGAATTCAGAATGCAGAATTCGTAATTCGTAATTCTTAATTTTTAATTTATTTCCCCATCTTCGTACTATTGAAATTAATAAATCATCCAGCTTTTACAAAAGGTATTCGACACATGTTGATGGCAACATTTTGGTTTGCATTAATGAATGTGATGGTTAAAAAATTAATGCATTTACCAACGATGGAGCTTGTGTTTTTTCGATGTGGAATAGCGTCACTAATTGGATTCATTGCACTAAAAAGTACACGTGAACCGTGGATAGGATCCAATAGAAAATTATTATTGCTACGTGGTTTTTTTGGTACTGCTGGATTGTATACTTATTTCGTAACCGTTCAACATTTACCATTAGGAACAGCAGTTGCGATTCAATATTTATCGCCCATTTTTACTGCCATTATTGCAATTTATATTTTGAAAGAAAGAGTGTTGCCCTATCAATGGTTTTTCTTTGCTGTTTCATTTGCTGGAGTACTTTTAATTAAAGGTATCGATACAAGAATTAGTTGGCAAATGTTAACCATCGGAATTATCTCTTCGATATTTTCTGCACTTGCATACAACATGATTCGAACATTAAAAGCGAAAGAACATCCGCTGGTGGTGGTGTTACATTTTCAGATGTTTGGTGCAATAACAGGAATGTTATTTACTTTTTTCAATTGGCAAATGCCTATTGGAATTGATTGGCTCTACTTGATTCTATTAGGCATTTTCACACAAATGGGACAATTAAATCTTACCAAATCTTTTCAATCAGAAAACGTTGCTAAAGTTTCCATCATTCAATACACCGGAATTATCTATGCATTAATTTTCGGATGGTTCCTCTTTGGTGAAACACATGGTTGGCTCGAAATAGCAGGTATCGCACTGGTTATTGGTGGAGTATTGTTGAATATTATTTTTTCTAATAGAATGCTAGAAGTGAAAGATTAATGTTGTTATATTAAAAGTTTGTTGGGCATTGGAAGCTGTTCCAATGCTCAACAAACTAATTAGAATTTTAAAAATTTTATTCATTTATTTTATAATATTAACTGATCCGTATACGATTTTTCCACTAGTATCAATTGCAACGATATGATAAATTCCATTCGGATTATTTGATAAATCAATTTTTAATTTTGGTTCAAAATTTGTTTCCTTACTTAGTATGATTTTTCCTTGATTGTCATAAACTTTAAGAATTGTTATTAAACGCTCATTATTATTTTGTATTACATTTCCCATAGTTAAGGGTAGACTATAAAGAAGAGTAGTATTTACTTTGTATTACTACAAATTTTTTTTATTCCGTAATTATCAGCTTCGATGTAGAAGATGATTTTTGCGCATCATCATAAACTTTAACAAAATATAAACCTGGCTGAAGTTTATCAACAGAAAGTAAAATCTGAGTGGTACTACCGTATAATTTTCTTTGCATAGCAAGCTGGCCTAATTGATCATAAACTTCCATCCAGCCGTTATGATTTTCATCAAAATGGTAACTGAGCAAGACCTTTTCTTTTGCAGGATTAGGTGAAATCTTGATGGAAGAAATAGCCGAAGAATAATCTTTAACTTGAAGTGCTGTTAAAT
>JAYVOC010000193.1:0-10392 GCA_043758125.1 Bacteroidota bacterium
TATCTTGCTTAAGTAATTTTTTCTCTAATACTCCGAGCTTAATCAGTACGTCTTTGTTAGTTAACACAACTTCTCTTATTCGAGTAAATATTCTAATAATTTGAATGTTTACTTCTATTGCTGTTTTACTATTTAGTACACTAGATAGCATTGCTACTCCTTGTTCTGTAAACACATTTGGCAACTTTCTAAAACCCAATTTCTCCTTGTTGGATATTACATTTTGTGATTTCCACTTTTTGAATTCTCTTTCTGTTAATTGAAACATGAAATCGAGAGGAAATCGTTTAGCATTCCGTTTTACTGCCTGATTTAACATTCTGGTTTCTACACCGTACATTTCTGCAAGATCTCTATCAAGCATTACTTTTTTAGCTCTAATAAAATAAATCTTGTTCAGAACTGTTTCATCAGAGAGTGCAATTTTTTTACGCATTTGTTTAAATTAAATAGTTTTAGACCCAACAAATTGGATATCACAATTTGTGATATCCAATTTGTATTTTAAGAGAAATTTTTCTCGTAATAAGAAAGAAAAAACCTCAATTCGGGTACAAAAATATAGTGTAGAAAATTAGTAGTCGGGTATTAACTATTTATAGTCGGTTGTAAATGATAAAGATGTTTCATTTTATTGTAAACGCAATTAAAACCAAATCAAAAACAAGATATTTTGCATGATAAAAATAATTATAACGTAAAATTGGATATCACAATTTGTGATATCCAATTTTACGTTACATATTGATTAATTAAAAAATTCGAAGCTTAAAAAAATTTCTTATAAAGTGAAAATCAAAATTATTCGCATACAAAAGAACACGACGCATGCTGTTTATTACAATAATTATAAGGAAAAGTTGTTAAAATAAAAACCCCATTATCGGCTATTTATTCATTCCTAAATCGCGAATTTAAAATTTATCGGAAAGAAGAATCTAATCAAATTCTCCTTGTTGATTTCTTCAGCCAACTAACTTTTCAATCAATTAAAATATTCCTTCATTCGTTCAAAGAAACTTTTATCTCCCTTGCCTGGATTAGGTTTAAAGTTTTCAGCATCACGAAGTTTTTCTAATGTCTTTTTTTCTTCGGAATTTACTTGTTGTGGCGTCCAAACATTGATATTTACCAATAGATCTCCTCTCGAATAACTATTCAGTTTTGGAATTCCCTTACCTTTCAAACGAAGTACTTTTCCTCCTTGCGTTCCAGGATCAATTTTAATTTTTGCCTTGCCTTCAATCGTTGGAATTTCAACAGCACTTCCCAATGTTGCATCTACAAAACTGATGTATAAATCATAAATCAATTGATCGCCATCGCGCTGTAATTCTGGATGTGGAATTTCTTCAATTACGATTAATAAATCACCAGGTATTCCGCCTCGCTCTGCTGCATTTCCTTTTCCACTTACAGTAAGTTGCATTCCTTCACCAACTCCTGGTGGAATATTGATGCTTATCACTTCTTCGCCTTGTTGCGTTCCATTTCCATGACAAGCTTTGCACTTACTCGCAATTACCTGTCCTTCTCCATTACAAGTGGGACAAGTGGTAATGGTTTGCATTTGTCCTAAAAAACTATTTGTAACTCTTCTCACCTGTCCACTGCCTTTACAAGTCTCACAAGTATGAAAAGCGCCAGATCCAGCTTGTGCTCCTGAACCACCGCATGTATTACAACCTATTGCCTTATTTACTTTTATTTTCTTCTCAACTCCCTTGGCAATCTCTTCCAAAGTAAGCTTTACTTTTATGCGAAGATTGCTTCCGCGATTTACTGTTCTACGACTTCCTTGTCGACCACCACCACCTCCGCCACCTCCAAAAAAACTCTCGAAGGGATTGCCTCCGCCAAATATATCTCCAAACTGACTGAAGATGTCATCCATATTCATGTGAGATCCACCTCCAGAAGCACCTCCTACACCTTGATGACCAAACTGATCATAACGAGCCTTTTTATCAGGATTGCTTAATACCTCGTAAGCCTCAGCAGCCTCCTTAAATTTCTCTTCTGCCGATTTATCATCAGGGTTTTTATCAGGATGAAACTTAAGCGCCATTTGACGGTATGCTTTCTTTATCTCAGCCTCTGAAGCACCTTTCGTTACTCCTAATATTTCGTAAAAATCACGCTTTGCCATTCTTCTTTTTCAATGATATTAATATAGAATCCGCCAATTATTTTATTGGCAATTGTCGGATATTTTTACTCTAATGAGATCGAATTTCTTTTCAGGAATTATTAGTTTCCTACAACAACTTTAGCATAACGGATAACTTTATCATTAAGATAATATCCGCTTTCTACCTCGTCAATTACTTTGTCTTTCATTAACTCATCTTCAACAGGAACATTGGTAATTGCCTCATGTAAATCAACATTAAAAGATTCACCAATTGATTTCATGATTTTTAAACCACGCTGTTCAAGGATGCCATTTAATTTTCCATGAATAAGCGAAATTCCTTCCTTTAATGCAGGATCACTCGTGTTGCTAGCTGCCTTAATTGCTCTGTCGAAATCATCAAGTACAGGTAAAAGAGCAGTTAAGATGTCAGATCCTGCCGATTTTATTAACTCCGATCTTTCTTTAAGTGTACGACGTTTATAATTTTCAAATTCAGCAAAAAGACGCAGGTGGGTGTCTTTTAATTCTGCTATTTCAGCGATGAATTTAATGCTTGGATCTTCTTCAAGAGGTTGCTGTTCAGAAGCTTCAACTTCTGATGATAATTTTAGTTCGTCAGCAATGGAATTCTCATGCTGCTGAGAGGCCGTTGCTTCTCCATTGGTTGTTTCCTGATTCATTTCACGTTTCTTAGCCCTAAATGGCAGTTTAAATTTCATTGTCGACGAGGCTATTCAATTATATTGCCAGTAGATCTCAGCCGTCATTTTGGCATGCGAAGATAAAAAAAATGCCTCGTCTATTCGACGAGGCATTTTATAAAAGCCAGAATTCTGACTATAAATTTTATTTACCAGCTACCAATTGATCAAGTGCTTGATCTAATGCTGCTCCGCGAAGATTTTTTGCAACTATAATTCCATTAGCATCAATGAGCACATTCGTTGGGATGGAGGTTACACCGTATATCGCTGCTGGACGAGATTGCCATCCACCTAAGTCACTCACATGTGAAGTCCATTCTAACTGATCTTTCGCTATCGCCTTCATCCAAGCATCTTTATTTTGATCAAGGCTCACACTGTAAATTGTAAATCCTTTACCATTTTTAAACTTCATATCTTTATACTTGTGATATGCACTTACAACATTTGGGTTTTCCATGCGACAAGGGCCACACCAACTAGCCCAAAAATCAAGTAATACCATTTTACCTCTTAACGATGAAAGCGATATTGTTTTTCCATCTGGGCTGCTATATGCGAGATCAACAGCTTTGTCTCCTATGTTTGTTCCGTTATTTGGACTCTGTTCGGCTTTGTTATAGATAAATCCGAAAGTAAGTGTTGCAAATCCGATGAATAGGATTAACAGATGCGATTTTTTCATTTGATAATTAGTTTTTCTGAAGTTTTTATGGTCGCACTTTTGGCAATAATGATACCAAAAAAGCAATTTATTTTTTTGATTTGATCAATTTTTATCTCTTCTTAGATTCATACAAAAGTAATATGAATTTTCAATTCTAAACTCGCTTAATTTGGGCACCCAAAGCATTCAATCGCTCGTCGATGCGCTCGTATCCACGATCAATCTGCTCAATATTATGAATTATACTTTTGCCCTTCGCCGACATGGCAGCAATTAGCAATGCAACTCCTGCGCGAATATCGGGAGAAGTCATTGAAATTCCTTTTAAAGAATTCCTTCTTCCTAATCCAATAACAGTTGCTCGGTGGGGATCGCAAAGTATAATTTGAGCTCCCATATCAATTAGCTTATCCACAAAAAACAATCTGCTTTCAAACATTTTTTGATGAATGAGAATAGTTCCGACCGCTTGCGTTGCAGTTACTAAAACAACACTCAATAAATCGGGTGTAAATCCTGGCCATATAGCATCTGCAATGGTAAGAATTGAACCATCAATAAATGTGTCGATCTCGTATTTCTCCTGTGCTGGAATGTAAATATCATCACCCCTAAACTCCATTTTTATACCTAGTCGCTGAAACGTTTGGGGTATCACCCCAAGATGAGAAAGCCCTACATTTTTTATCGTAAGTTCACTTTGTGTCATGGCTGCTAAACCAATAAAACTTCCCACCTCAATCATATCTGGAAGTATTCGATGAGATGCACCTTTCAAGCTAGTTACTCCTTCAATCACCAAAAGGTTTGAACCAATTCCCGAAATTTTCGCTCCCATGCTGTTTAGAAGTTTACAAAGCTGCTGAAGATATGGTTCACATGCAGCATTGTAAATAGTAGTTGTTCCCTCAGCAAGAACCGCAGCCATCACAATGTTAGCAGTTCCAGTTACAGAAGCCTCATCAAGTAACATGTAAGCGCCTTTGAGTTTCGCAGCTTCAACAGTAAAGAAATTCTCAGTAGTATCGAAATTGAATTTTGCTCCCAAGCTTTGAAAGCCTATAAAATGTGTGTCTAATCTTCTTCTTCCAATTTTATCACCGCCGGGCTTAGGGATATGCGCCTTTCCGTATCTCGCCAACAGTGGACCAACAATCATGATTGATCCCCTAAGTGATGCGGCAAGTTTTGAAAACTCTTTGGTTTGAAGATAATCCATATTCACCTCGCGAGCTTCAAAAGAATATTTTCCGTGAGCCAGTTTTTCAACTATAACACCCATTTTCGTTAACAGCTCAATCAGCTTGTTTACGTCACGGATATCAGGAATATTTTCAATAGTAACTTTTTCAGGCGTAAGTAAAACAGTACATAAAATTTGTAATGCTTCGTTTTTTGCTCCTTGAGGTTCGATGCTGCCGCTCAGTTGGCAACCACCAATAATTTCAAAACTACCTCCACCAATCGCACTCGACATAGTTAATTGTTATTTGCCACGGTTATTAAATCCAGTTCTTTTTTTTACCAAACGATTTTTCTGCATAATGGTAGATCTTCTCAACGAACTATCTTGAAGATCAACAAAACGAATAGCAAGTTTTATATCATCAGGCAAGGTTAATTCGCCACCAGAAAGTTCTTTCAACTGATCACGAATTAACTCATCGCTAACAGTATCTCGATTCCAAGTAAGATAACTCATCTTCATAAAATTGGCAATCGATTCCACCACTTGTTCCTTTTCTACACCTTCATCCATCAATTTTGCCTCTCGAATCATTGATTCAACAATACTTCCATAATGACGAAGACGAATTTTTTTCTGAGGATAAGCAATAGGTTTTGGTTTAACATGTGTTAAATCCTTGTCAGGCATAGGATATGGAGATTCACAATCAAGTTCAAAGCCCGACATAATAAAAAGATGATCCCATAATTTGTGCTTGAAATCCGTCATGTCTTT
Source organism: Bacteroidota bacterium (assembly GCA_043758125.1). GTDB lineage: Bacteria > Bacteroidota > Bacteroidia > AKYH767-A > OLB10 > JANXSD01. The sequence goes on from JAYVOC010000193.1 coordinate 5,472, forward strand.
CAAAAGCGGATTTAAAATTGCCATTGCATTCACAATAGTAACCGCTGCTTTATTGCGATCTTCTCGCGACTCTAACCCTTTAGCTTCTTGCACCATTTGCTGGATGCATCTCCCATACTCTGGGATAATTAATCTTTCTCTACTGGTATTGTATTCCATTTGGAAGTTAATATTGGAAATTTTAAGATGGATACTTAGCCGAAAATAATGATATTTAACACTAAGTAATATTGCTTGATAAGAAGAATTATTAACAGGATATAATTTCAGGAAATGAAAAAAATCTATAATTCAATAATACATCAATCCTTATCTGCAAATGCGAAGATATGAAATGATAGACATTCATCTCCTATTTTCGTTATAGATTTTAAGGTTGCACAATCCTCAACTTTGCGAATTTCATTAATAATTGTTTCTGACCTTGTCCATCAAATAATATGATCGCTTTGTTATCAGGAGATTTTCCTTCTAGAGAAATTACTTTCCCCATCCCAAAGCGTTGATGTTCTACATCCATTCCTATAATGATTAACGATGGATCGTCGGCTTGGAAATCACTGTTTTCAATTGTAGGTTTTGCTTGCGTTGCTTTTTTGAACCCTTGAGGAACAGTTCCACTACTTATAATTGTTGGTTTAGGAACTGCAGCTGTAGTAGTCTTTTTAAATCCTCTATAATCACCTTTTGCTTTTGAAGCAGCATTACCAGTACCACTTCTTTGTCCTATACCTGTATTCCATCCGCCTTTGTATTCTTCGTCTTCAAAACTACTAGCAGTACGTTGAACAGGCATCTCTAAACAATCCGCATCAATCTCTTCTAAAAATCTACTTGGCTCACAAGAAACTAAACTTCCCCAACGATATCGTGTTGCTGCAAATGAAAGTGTGAGTTTTTCTTCCGCTCGTGTGATTGCTACATAAAATAATCTTCGCTCTTCTTCCAAATCAGTTCGCGAATTGATTGATAATTGCGATGGGAAAAGATTTTCTTCCAAACCAACAACATACACCTGACGAAATTCAAGTCCTTTGGCAGAATGAATAGTCATCAATGCTACTTTATTTTTATCATCGTCCTTATCATTATCAGAATCTGTCAACAAAGCAATATCTTGCATGTACAAATCAAGTGTACGCAGAGGAGGTAAACTTTGTTCGGCAGAAGGAGATTCTAATGGTGCAGTTCCGTTCTCACTAAATTCTTTGATACCATTTAAAAGTTCTTGCAAATTTTCATAATGATTAATTCCTTCTGGAGTTCTATCGTTATAAAGTTCATGAACTAATCCACTAGTAGTTGAAATATGGCTTGCTAATTCATAAGCAGCATGATTCGGCATCATTATCTGAAAACTGCGAATCATCGTTGCAAATTCGGCAACTTTCTCGCGAATTCCTGAACCAATTCCAGTTTTAAATTCATGAATATTACAAAGCACATTCCACATACTTGTGTCTTCTGTTTTTGCAATTTCTACTAATTTATCGATGGTTGTTTTTCCAATTCCTCTTCCTGGATAATTGATAACACGTTTCAATGCTTCTTCGTCGTTTGCATTTATTGATAAGCGAAAATATGCAAGTAGATCTTTAATTTCTTTACGATTATAAAACGAAACACCACCCCAAACACGATAAGCAATATTGAGTCTTCGTAATGATTCTTCCATCGAACGACTTTGCGCATTGGTCCGATAAAGAATAGCAAAATCTTTGTTGTGCAATTGCTTATTCATCTTCTCCGAAAAAATTGTTTGCGCAACTTGATTGCCTTCTTCGTTATCACTTAATGCTTTTAAAACACGAATCTTTTCACCTTGATGATTTTCAGTCCACACTTCTTTTTTAAGCTGGTTGCGATTGAAAGTGATAACAGAATTTGCTGCAGCTACAATTGTTTTTGTACTACGATAATTTTGTTCAAGCTTAAATGTTTTTAATTCTGGATAATCTTTTTCGAAGCTTAAAATATTTTGGATGTTTGCTCCTCGAAAAGCATAAATACTTTGTGCATCATCACCAACAACACAAATGTTATGATGTTGTGCCGATAATTTTCTTACAATTACATACTGAACAAAGTTGGTATCTTGAAACTCATCAACCATGATATATCTAAACTTCGTTTGATATTTATACAGTACATCCGCATGTTCATTTAACAACTTATAAGTATTGAAAAGGATATCATCAAAATCCATTGCTCCCGCTTTAAAACAGCGCTTACTATACTGTTCGAAGATCAATCCTAGTTTTGGTTTCCCGCTTAATTGATCATCACTTGTTAGCTCTTTATTTTCTTGATAATCGCGCCAATTAAATAAATTATTTTTTGCTGATGAAATACGATTGAGAACTAACGATGGTTTATAAACTTTATCATCCAATTCGTTTTCCTTTAACAAATCACGAATCAATCCTTTGCTATCATCAGTATCATAAATGCTAAAATTTTTCGGATAACCAATCTTTTCTCCTTCTGAACGAAGTATCCTTGCAAAAACGGAATGGAATGTTCCCATCCATAAATTCAAAGCATCAGCACCAACAACTTTCCCAATACGATCTTTCATTTCGCGCGCAGCCTTATTGGTAAAAGTGAGCGATAAAATATTGAACGGATCGACACCTTTTTCCATAAGGTGTGCAATACGATAAGTAAGTACTCTTGTTTTTCCTGAACCGGCTCCTGCAATAATCATCACCGGGCCATCTGTACTCTGAGCCGCCTGACGCTGGACCTCATTGAGCTGATCTAAATAATGCGACATCCTGCAAAGGTAAAACAATGCTTGTAGTTACAAGAATTTGTTAAAAATGATTCCTCTATATGGCTTTGTCTGGTTATCAACTACCTAGTTATTGTTTTATAGAATAATTTACTAATTTAGACCTTCCAAAACAATTTAAGAGACACATATCATGATAAAAAAACTACTGTTTTTAATATGCCTTTTTATAGTAATAGAAAAAACTTTAGCGTTGGCACAATGCCCAGTTGGATTCGATAATATTACTGTCTCTATTCTAACTGATAGTTTCCCTTCAGAAACATCATGGACTATAAAAGATGTAAACGGTGTATTGTTGCTGCAAGGTGGTAATTATTCTAATCAAATGACTGTATATTTAGATTCTATTTGTATACCAATTAATCATTGTTTGATTTTCGATATTCGGGATGCATTTGGTGACGGGATTTGTTGCAATTATGGATTAGGAGCGTATTCTATTTACGAAAATGGGATTCTTAGTGTTTCTGGAGGTCAATTTTTACAGGAGGAAATACATTTTTTAAACTGTCCAGCAGGAAGTATTTGTGATAGTCCTTTAACAGCAATTGAAGATTCTATCATTTCTTCATCAGGGCAAAGTACATGGTATACTTTTACTCCAGACTCTACTGGCTTTTATAATATAAACACTTGTTTCCCTGAAAATCATTGCGACACTAAAATTTGGGTGTATGATCATTGCGCAGGTTTGGTATTCGATAGTTTGCAAGCTGGAACAATTTATTATAATGATGATGCATGTGGACAACAGTCGTTTCTGAGTGCAGGTATGCAAGCGGGTATAACTTATTGGATTCGTATTGGAGGAGATGCTGGATGTATTGATTCTACCATCTCGTGGCAAATAACCTATAATGGACCTGTTGTTGGATGTACGGATCCTGCAGCTTGTAATTATAATCCGCTTGCAATAATTGATAATGGAACTTGTCTATATCCTGGCGATCCATTGTGTACACATGGACCTGATTTGGCCATCGATCAAAATGCTCTTACAACATCAATTCAAGTTGGAACTATTAATGGAAATGATGCTTGCTTAGTTGGCGAAGGATGTTTAACGGGTTATGGATTGAGGCAGGTAATAAATTTCACAACAACGATTGCTAATATTGGTGATCAAGATTATTATATTGGCCCACCACAAGCTGGAAATACACAATTTGTTTTTGATCAGTGCCATAATCATTGGCATTATGCAGGCTATGCAGAATATCAGTTATATGATATTTACCAACATCCGCTGCAGCTTGGTTTTAAAAATGGGTTTTGTGTTTTGGATTTAATGTGTTTTACAGGAAGTGGAAAATATGGATGTGGTGATATGGGAATTACTGCTGGTTGCGCAGATAGTTATTCTTCTGGTTTGCCATGTCAATGGATTGATGTTACCGATGTTCCATCTGGACATTACACTCTCGTAGTGCAAGTAAATTGGGATCACTCACCAGATAAACTTGGACACGTTGAATTACGCTATGATAATAATGTTGGATATGTATGTTTGAATATTAGTCGTGGTTTAAATAATAGTATTTCAGTAAATGTAATTCCTACATGTTCACCAATTATTGATTGTTTAGGAGATACATTCGGTTTAGCAAAAACAGATTGCTTAGGTAATTGTAATGGCACAAGATTAAGTGGTGATCTAGATGTTGATAGTGATCGTGATAGTTTAGATTTTGTTGATTACATGAATGACATCGTAAATGGAGTTTCTCCTGCACCATGCAATGATTTGAATGGCGACAATGTATTAACTGTTACAGATGCCGCTCGACTAAATGCGTGTGTGCGCGATTCGTTAGGAATTCATACTCATCCAGTAGGCACACAAAACACACATCCTCATTGTTTATTTCCATATAACATTATTAATATTAATGATACTGTAAAAATTGGTTTTGGAATTTTTAATACAGCTTCAAAATATTTAGAATTAAATGTGTTGAACAAAAACTGTCGACTATTAGGATTAGATTTCACTATTAGTGGAATGATAATCGATTCTGTTGTTTGTATTTTTAGTGGATTTTCACCAGTAATTAATTGGAATTCGAATGGACATGTTGCGATGTTTGCAGCGAATGAAATTAACCTCGACAAACAATTAACCGC
>JAYVOC010000194.1:0-19779 GCA_043758125.1 Bacteroidota bacterium
ATGGCATATAGTGGTCCGCAAGAACTTGTACAACCCTTGGATATAAGTAAACTACTTCGTGAATTATTAATTGCATCAACCATTCGCACTTTTTGTCCGTTGGTAAATGCATATTGACAAGTTTGCAAACCATAGTCCATGTAGTTTTGAAACATGTCGGGTTGATCACCTAATCCACCTAAACTTATTGCACGAAACGGATTATGTAAGTTAGAATCATCTTCATCACTAGTGCATGTATTCACTATTGAACCGCAGGAAACAGGAGTTGTAGAATTATCGGGAGGAGTATCACAAACATGATCGCCATCTGCCAAGCAATCGTTATTTGCACATCCTCCATTAAACGTGTGATACAATCCTAAATAATGTCCTGCTTCATGAATATGAATTTTCGAATTATCTGTTGATGAACCAAACCATCTTGCTTCATTTACAATTCCATCTTCTGGCCGCCCATGTGAAGATGGAAAATACGCGTAACCAGCAATACTACTTCCTAAACTTACAGAAGTTATTTCATTTACAAGAAATATATTTAGGTAATTATAAGGATTCCAGCTAACAGTTTTAATTAATGCATCATCTGTTTCTGCAACCATATTGGTAAATGTGGAAACCATTCTGGTAATTCCTGTAGTTGGTAAACCGGATGGATCCTGTTGAGCTAAACAAAATTGAATGCCTGTTGCTACACCTTTAATGTTGTAATAGGCTCCGCTATTATTAAATGCGTCATTTAAGTCTTGAATCCCTTGAATAATTTGTTGATCAGAAATATTCTCCGGGCCATTGTTATGAATTACGTGAACAACAACAGGAATATTAATTGTTGTTGTTGTAAGTTGCTTGTTTGCATTATCATTACTTTCTGCTTTTTTGTAGAGAAGATTGTTTATTTCATTTTCTCGAGCTATCAATTCAGGATGCAACTTAGCTAATACTGATTGCATTTTATCTGACAAGCATGCCTGAGTTGGCTGCAAACTATTATTTGAAACATTTATAGTACGAGAAGGTATTGGATAAGATTGTGCTAATAAAAAGTTAGCATTTAATAAAAAATAAAAAATTAGCGCACATACATTGATAGCTCTTCTCATAAAGATAGTTTTAGTTCCAGTTATGAAGTTAGTGTAGCCAGAGAAATAAAAGTTTCAAAAAAATTTAAATAAAAAAATAGTGTCTAAAAATTTTATTGAAGCAAAAAAGAATGGTGACGAATTAAATTGATGGGTAATTCAATCTCAAATAACTCATAATAACATCAGTTCCACCTTTACGATCAGTGATGAACTGCTTATTGATTTCTGCAATTTGATTTCGTTTTGAATTATCGATTGAAAACAATTCATAATAGTGTTGTAACTCTTTTGCATTATTTATTACGAATGCTCCTTTTAGTTTTACAAGGTCGCGTGCTTCGCGAAACTTCTCATAATTTAGTCCGAAGAAAACTGGAATACGAAATACAACGGCTTCCAAAATATTATGAATGCCTTTACTAAATCCTCCTCCTATGTAAGCATAATCTGCAAACTGATAAAGTTTAGATAATAATCCTACATTATCGATGACCAACACTTCACAACTTTCACTTTCGCCATTTTTTAGTTCTGAATAAAAACAAACATTTTGGTTGATGGCATTTTTTAACTTCAGTAATTGCGAAGTATTTATTTCATGAGGTGCAATAATAAATTTTAGTCCTATTGGTTTTTGGTTGATAAACGAAATCAATAAATCCTCATCGATTGGCCATGTACTTCCACAAACCATTATCTGTTTATTTGCACAATACTTTTCTACTTCTGGCAATGAACATTGTTGTAAACTATTTGCAAATACTCTATCAAAGCGTGTATCACCGCTTACCGTTACATTTGTAATTCTTTCTTTGTACAATAGCTGTAATGATTCTTGATCTTGAACAAAGAGATGTGTAAATCGCAATAATATTTTGCGAAAGAAATTTCCCAATGAATGAAAAAATATTTGTCCGGGGCGAAAGATTGCAGAGACGCAGAAGTAAGGAATTTTTCGATCTTGTAATTCTTTTCCATAGAAATACCAAAATTCATATTTTACAAAAAATGCTAAATCAGGATTTACTAAGTCGAGAAATTTTTTACTTCTTATAGGACCATCTAAAGGCAAATAAGAAATGTAATCGGCAATAGGATCATTCTTTTTTACATTGTATCCACTAGGTGAAAAAAAAGTAAGAACAATTTTATGGTTTGGATATTCTTTTTTTATTGCTTCTAATACAGGGCGACCTTGTTCAAACTCACCAAGGGAAGAGCAATGAAACCAAATTCGTTTTTCTTGTTTGTCTGTAAACTTTTCAGATAAATTGCGTTGCCAATCCCGACGACCAACTATCCATTCCTTTGCTTTAGGATTAAATAATGTAGCTACTCGAATTGCAAAACCATAAGCTCTTACACCTAAAAGGTAGAGTATCCACATCTGCTAATACGTGTAAAATTTATCGGGTGCTTGTTTGTAAATTGGCAAGATCCAACCAAAACGTAATCCTAAGAGTAAATCTAGTCGTTTCTTTGTATCTGGTCCTTTTGTATTAAAGTTATAGTCGCGCCTACCTTGTGTAAATCCTTGTACTGCTTCAATACCTCCGAAGAAATTCACCAATCTACTTGTTCCTGTATACAGATAACCGGCGAATTCTCTAATAGCCAAACCATTTGTTAGATGATCATATCCTTTAACGTAATCACCTTGAAGAGAAGGTACTGTTCCGAGTTTATCTTTAACACTAATTTTATGTTGAATAAATCCTGCTCCCGCTTGAACATAAAATCCACAATTAGGATTGGGCTTTTTCACAGGGAATAATTTTCCGATCGAAAGTGTTAAATAATATCCTCGTTCAGCGATTAATATATTGCCATAATATCCTGATGAACCAATCACGAAACCTTGTGAAGTAGCGATTCCAGTAAATAAATCTGGCTCATTAAATCTATTTCCAAAAAAGAAATAACCATCGCCAACAATCATCCAATTCGACCTTCTCTTAACAGTTACTGTTAATCCGACAGATGAATTTGCACCAAAACGTTTGGCCATATCACCAGCAGGAATTTGATATCCATAGGATGGAGCGAACAAAACCATGTTTAGTGAGGAGTCACGAATACTGTATTGAGCATTCGCTATTTGAGATCCTGAAAGCATGCCGATTACCAGCAGCAGGTATAATTTTAGGTGTTTCTGCACGATGCTAAAATAGGTAATTTACAGAGGATAACAACTAATAGTAAACGTAGAAAAAAATGTATCTTCGCCCTAACAATTAAAAAAAACGATCAAAATTGCAATTCTCCCTCTGAAATGTGATTTCGAAACCTTGAATATCCTATGGAAACGCTAAAAAAAATGGCTATGGTCGACCTTATCGGCCAATACAAAAAAATTCAAGAAGAAGTAGATTCTGCAATTATGAGTGTGGTTCATTCTTCGGCTTATATAAATGGCCCTGAAGTAAAAGCTTTCGCCAAAGAGCTCGAAGAATACCTCGATGTGAAGCATGTAATTCCTTGTGCAAATGGTACTGATGCTCTTCAAATTGCGATGATGGCACTCAATTTTAAGCCAGGTGATGAAATTATCACAGCAAGTTTCACTTATGTAGCTACTGCGGAAGTGATAGCTTTATTAAAATTAAAACCGGTGCTTGTAGATGTTGATCCTGAAACATTTACTATTGATTGTGATGCATTAGAGCGTGCCATAACACCTCGTACAGTTGCTATTGTTCCTGTTCATCTATTCGGACAGTGTGCGAACATGCAACGAATAATGGAAATTGCAAACGCTCATAATTTATATGTGATTGAAGATACTGCTCAGGCAATTGGTGCAGAATACACTATGGCAAATGGTCTTACTCACAAAGCTGGAACTATCGGGACTATTGGGACTACGTCGTTCTTTCCTTCAAAAAATTTGGGCTGTATGGGTGATGGCGGTGCTATCTTTACTAATGATGACGTGATCGCAGCTAAAATTCGTGTGATAGCGAATCATGGTCAAACGGAATTGTATCATCATGGTGAAATTGGTGTAAACTCTCGTTTGGATAGTATTCAAGCTGCGATTTTACGCGTTAAGTTACGTAAACTTGATAATTATTGTGAGGCTCGTCAGTTCGCTGCGGCATTTTATGATAAAGCATTTGAAAACAATCCGCGATTAAAAACTCCAGCGAAGTGGGAAAATACTACGCACGTTTATCATCAATATACTTTAGTATTAAATGGTGTAAGTCGTACTGCAATGCGTGAATTTTTAGAGACGAAAGGAATTCCATCCATGATTTATTATCCAATTCCATTGCACATGCAGAAAGCATATACTGATCCGCGTTACAAACATGGCGACTTCCCTGTTACAGAACAATTGTGCAATCATGTACTTTCATTGCCAATGCATACAGAGTTGACAACAGACGATTTACAACACATCACTTCTTCGGTACTTGAGTTCGTTAACAAATAAGTATTCCATGAAACATTACTTTGTGGAATTAGTATAAATCATCCATAAAGAACTAATAAAATTCAATCACTATGAATATTGCAGTTGTAGGTACCGGATATGTAGGCTTAGTAACTGGAACATGTTTCGCAGAAATGGGAAATCATGTTACATGTGTTGATATTGACGCTAATAAAGTAGAAAGAATGCGTGATGGAAAAATTCCCATTTACGAACCACATCTTGATGTTTTATTCGAACGTAATATCAAGCAAGGTCGTCTTCAATTTACTACTAATTTAGAAGAAGCAATTGCAGATGCGCAAATAATTTTTCTTGCTCTTCCAACACCTCCAGGCGAAGATGGTTCCGCTGATTTATCCTACATTTTAGGTGTATCAAATCAGTTAGGAAAGCTTATTAAAGAATACAAAATCGTTATCAATAAAAGTACAGTTCCTGTGGGTACTGCCGAAAAAGTTCGTGAAGCAATTTCAAAAAGTTGTAGCGTTCATTATGATGTAGTTTCTAATCCAGAATTTTTACGTGAAGGTTTTGCTGTTGATGATTTCATGAAACCTGATCGTGTTGTTATTGGTACACGTTCAGAAAAAGCAAAGAAGATTTTGAGTGATCTTTATGCTCCGTTTGTACGTCAGGGAAATCCAATTTATTTTATGGATGAACGTTCGTCGGAGTTAACAAAGTATGCAGCAAATGCGTTTCTTGCAACAAAGATTACTTTCATGAATGAGATTTCAAATCTTTGTGAAAAAGTTGGTGCTAACGTTGATGCAATTCGTATCGGTATTGGATCTGATTCTCGAATTGGAAAGCGTTTTCTTTTTGCAGGTATTGGATATGGCGGAAGTTGTTTTCCTAAAGATGTACAAGCTCTTTACAGAACATCCACTGAATACAACTATGATTTTAAATTATTAAATTCGGTGATGCAAGTTAATGATCGTCAGAAAACTGTTATCGTTGATAAATTACGTGCCTATTTTGATGGGAATTTAGAAGGAAAAAAATTCGCAGTATGGGGATTAGCATTTAAACCAGATACTGATGATATTCGTGAGTCTCCAGCTTTACATATTATTAAAGAATTAATTGCTGCAGGAGCTTCAATTAGTGCATTTGATCCAGAGGCGATGGAGAATGTGAAAAAAACTATGGGTGAAGTGATCCATTATGCTAATGATCCTTACGATACTTTACAAGATGCGGATGCGTTATTGATAGCTACTGAATGGGCATTATTCCGTACTCCTGATTTTGAGCGTATGAAAAACTTAATGAAAGGAAAGGTAATATTTGATGGTCGTAATTTATATGATCTGCAAAGAATGTCAGAGATGGGCTTCTATTATAATAGCATGGGTCGTGAAGTGGTTTCCCCACAAATTCCAGCGTTCTCTTAATTAAAAATACTTATGGCGAATAAGCGCGTACTTATCACCGGTGCAGCCGGATTTCTTGGCTCACATCTATGTGATCGATTTATTAAAGAAGGTTATGATGTTGTTGGTATGGATAACCTGATTACAGGAGATCTTCGAAATATCGAACACTTATTTAAACTTAAAGAGTTTGAATTTTATAATCATGATGTAAGTAAGTTCGTTCATGTACCAGGTCCGATTGACTATATTTTACATTTCGCATCTCCGGCAAGTCCGATAGATTATTTAAAAATACCTATTCAAACATTAAAAGTAGGTTCATTAGGAACACATAACTTATTAGGATTTGCACGTGTAAAAAAAGCACGAATTCTTGTAGCATCAACGAGCGAAGTTTATGGCGACCCAACAGTTCATCCGCAAACGGAAGAGTATTGGGGAAATGTAAATCCTATCGGTCCACGAGGTGTGTACGATGAAGCAAAGCGATTCCAAGAAGCTATCACAATGGCTTATCATACGTATCATGGTTTAGAAACAAGAATCATTCGTATCTTTAATACGTATGGTCCTCGGATGCGACTAAATGATGGACGAGTATTACCAGCATTCATTGGACAAGCATTACGTGGAGAAGACTTAACTGTTTTTGGTGATGGTAGTCAAACGAGATCTTTTTGCTATGTTGATGATTTAGTGGAAGGCATTTATCGTTTGTTAAAAAGCGATTATGTTTATCCTGTAAATGTTGGCAATCCTGCTGAAATCACTATCGCTCAATTTGGCGAAGAAATTATTAAGCTTACAGGAACAAAGCAAAAATTGATTTATAAGTCATTGCCTCAAGATGATCCCAAGCAACGAAAACCTGATATTTCACGTGCACAAGAAATTCTCAATTGGGAACCAAAAATAAATCGTGAAGAGGGATTGAAATTGACTTACGCATATTTCAAAAGTCTTCCTCAAGAAGATTTGTATCGCACAGCACACAGATTTGATTAATATAAATTGTTTAGCAATTATACCTCTTCCTAAATTTAATTCTTAGTGAATGAAGTATTAAAAAAATTGTAAAAACAAAATTGAATTATAATTTAAATGGAATATAACGCACATCCAAGCGCTATCATCGACGAAGGTTGTGTTATTGGCAAAGGAACTAAAATTTGGCATTTTTCGCATATCATGTCGCATTGTATTATTGGTGAAAATTGCAATATCGGACAAAATGTTGTTGTGTCACCAGATGTTATTTTAGGTAATAATGTTAAGGTTCAAAATAATGTTTCAATTTATACAGGAGTAACGTGCGAAGACGATGTTTTTCTTGGCCCTAGCATTGTATTCACGAATGTTTTCAATCCGAGAAGTGCTATTAGTCGTAAGGATGCTTATTTAAAAACAATTGTAAAAAGAGGTGCAACTATTGGCGCTAATGCAACGATAGTTTGTGGAAACCCTATTGGAAAATTTGCGTTTATAGGTGCTGGTGCTGTTGTTACAAAAGAAGTACCTGATTACGCATTAGTGATTGGCAACCCTGCTCGTCAAAGAGGATGGATGAGTGAATATGGGTACAAGCTTAACTTCGATAATGAAGGTTTTGCTGTATGCGATGAGAGTAAAGAAAAGTATCAGTTGAAAAATAATATAGTAAGCAAGATTGCTTAATTTATGACAAATTACGATAATCGTAAAATTCGTTTCGCCATTGTTGGATGCGGGCATATCGGACTTCGTCATGCGGAGATGATACACCGTCATCCTGAAGCGGAATTAATTGCGCTTTGTGATATTCGTAATAAAGAAGAAATAAATTTAAACGGTTATAGTTCTATTCCATTTTTCAATTCAATTGATGAGATGCTTGATAGCGTTGCGGGTATTGATGTTGTTTGTGTTTGTACTCCAAATGGACTGCATGCTGAACATTCTTTAAAAGCATTATCAAAGCAACTTCATGTAGTTTGTGAAAAGCCAATGGCCATTACAAAAGCAGATTGCGAAAAAATTATTTATAAAGCATTACAAGTTTCACGACAAGTTTTTGGCGTGATGCAAAATCGATATTCACCACCTTCAGAGTGGTTGAAAGAAGTAGTAGATAAAAATATTATTGGCGATATTTTTATGGTTCAACTAAATTGTTATTGGAATCGCGATGAACGCTATTATCAAAAAGGATTGTGGAAAGGAAGTTCTGATCTTGATGGTGGAACTTTATTTACACAGTTTTCTCACTTTATAGATATCATGTATTGGGTATTTGGTGATATTTCCGACATACAAGGAATGTTTGCAGATTTTAATCATCAACAGCTTACTGCTTTTGAAGATTCGGGATTTGTAAATTTTAAATTTGTTAACGGAGGAATGGGATCAATAAATTATTCAACGTCGGTATGGGGAAATAATTTAGAAAGCAGTATTACTGTTATAGGAAAAAATGGCAGCCTGAAAATTGGTGGTCAATACATGAATGAAGTTGATTATTGCAATATTAAAGATTACCAAATGCCCGTATTAGCCCCTGTAAATCCTGCTAATGATTACGGCCATTATAAAGGATCGGCAGCGAATCATCATTTCATTATTGAAAATGTAATTGATTCATTAAAAGAAAGAACAACAATGACTACTAACGCCCTCGAAGGATTGAAAGTGGTTGATATAATAGAACGCATTTACTCGCTTCGCAAATTAAATAAACCGGAAATACGCTTTCGCAATGTATAACGATCTCATTAACAAAAAAAAGAAACTCGCAGTGATTGGCCTCGGATATGTAGGTCTTCCAATTGCATTAGAATTCGCTAAAAAAGTATCAGTAATAGGATTTGATATTAACTCAGCACGTGTTGAGATGATGCGTAATAACATAGATCCTAGTGGAGAACTTGACACCACTGCATTTGAAGGATGTGACATTGAATTCACCGACTCTATCGATGTTTTACGTAACGCAAACTTTTTTATTGTTGCAGTGCCTACTCCTATTGATGAGCACAAACTTCCTGATCTTAAACCATTACTTGGTGCTACCAAATCAATCGGGAAAGCACTTAAGAAAGGAGATTATGTAGTGTATGAATCAACAGTATATCCAGGATGTACGGAGGAAGATTGTATTCCTGTACTCGAAGAAATATCAGGATTAACATTTAAAACAGATTTCAAAGTTGGATATTCTCCTGAAAGAATTAATCCCGGCGATAAAGAACATACGTTAACAAAAATCACAAAAGTTGTTTCTGGTTGTGATGAAGAATCATCTGAAGTAATTGCTAAAACGTATGAGATAGTTGTTGAGGCTGGAGTTTTTCGTGCATCAGGAATTAAAGTAGCGGAAGCGGCAAAAATTATTGAAAACACACAACGTGATGTGAATATTGCATTGATGAACGAGCTATCGATCATCTTCAATAAAATGGGAATAAATACTTTTGAAGTTTTAGAAGCTGCAGGAACAAAATGGAATTTTTTAAAATTCTTTCCCGGTTTAGTTGGGGGTCATTGTATAGGCGTTGACCCCTATTATCTTACTTACAAAGCACAAGAATTAGGTTATCATTCGCAAGTAATTAACTCTGGCAGATATGTAAATGATTCGATGGGATTTTATGTTGCAAAACAATCTGTAAAAAAATTAATTGCACTCGGAAAAGATTTAAGTAAATGCAAAGTGTTAGTGATGGGTGCTACTTTTAAAGAAGACGTTGAAGATATTCGTAATTCAAAAGTTTCGGATGTTGTGAATGAATTCAAATCGTATGGCGTATCGGTGGAAGTGATAGATCCAAGAGCTTCAAGTGAAGATTTAAAAGAAGAATATGGTTTCGAATTAACAAAGACAGCGGCTACAGATTATGACGCTATCGTTGTTGCAGTAAATCATAAGGAATATAAATCCATCGATGAAGCAGCCTTCAAAAAAATGGTAAAACTTCCTGCACTTATTGTGGATCTTAAAGGTATTTATAGAGGTAAAATTAAAGAACTATCTTATTGGAGCCTTTAATAATGTGCTAATGTGCTAGTGTGCTAATGTGCTAGTGTGCTAATCCCGTTAAACAACGGAACAAGTTGTGCTAATGAAAAAAAATTGAGGATTTGAATTAAATAAACCTGCTCCACCCGGCCCTATTTAATTTTATTTATTTATCAGATTAAAAAAAATGACAAAGCAAAAAATTCTTGTTACTGGTGGTACCGGGTACATTGGTTCACACACTGCTGTTGAATTAATTGGAAAAGGTTATGATGTATTTATTATCGATAATCTTTCAAATTCACATGTTGAAGTAATTGATTCAATAGAAAAAATTACTGGTATTCGTCCCATTTATGCAAACATTGATTTAAATAATAAATCGGCAGTAAACGAATTTCTTCGCGTACATGCTATTGATGCAATCATCCATTTTGCAGCTCATAAAGCTGTTGGAGAAAGTGTAGAAAAACCATTGGAATATTATCGTAATAATTTAGTTTCATTAATTAATTTATTGGAATTATGTCGTGACCATAATATTAAAAACTTTGTTTTCTCCTCTTCCTGTTCTGTTTACGGTCAGCCTGATTATTTACCAATTGATGAGTTCGCATTGGTGAAGCCTGCACAAAGTCCGTATGCAAATACTAAAAAGATTGGAGAAGATATTTTACGCGACACCAGTAAAGTAATTGACATCAATATTATTTCACTTCGTTATTTTAATCCAGTAGGTGCTCATCCATCTGCAATGATTGGTGAATATGCTATTGGTGCTCCATTAAATTTGTTTCCTGTAGTTACACAAACTGCAATTGGTAAACGCGAAAAGATGATTGTTTACGGAACAGATTACGATACTCCTGATGGTAGTTGTATTCGTGATTATATTCATGTTGTTGATATTGCCGTAGCGCATGTTATTGCTATTGAGCGAATGCTAAATGGAAAGAGTAAAAATAAATATGAGCTCTTTAATTTAGGAACAGGAACAGGGTTGTCTGTACTTGAAATCATCCATGCTTTCGAAAAAATTACTGGAGTAAAAGTGAATTATGAATTGCAAGATCGCCGTGCTGGTGATGTTGAAAAAGTTTATGCTGACACCTCTTATGCCAATAAAGAATTAGGTTGGAAAACTATTCGAACGTTAGAAGATATGATTACTTCTGCTTGGGCTTGGGAACAAGTATTAGCGAAAAAAATTGCAACAGTATAACGCGTAAATTCAATTTTATTCGTGCTATCATAAGTATCAAAAACAGTATCACATGAAAAATATATTAATCACAGGTGGAGCAGGATTTATCGGTTCTCATGTTGTTAGGAGATTCTTAAAATGTTATCCTGATTATCATATTTTTAATCTTGATAAATTAACGTACGCTGGAAATTTAGCGAACTTACGAGATGTCGAAAATTTATCGAATTATACTTTTGTAAAAGGCGATATTACGGATGCTGATTTTATTCAACGTCTCTTTAAAAAACATCAGTTTGAAGGTGTTGTGCATCTTGCTGCTGAATCACATGTTGATCGTAGTATTGCGAATCCTATGGAATTCATCACAACAAATGTTGTTGGAACCGTTGTTTTATTAAATGCTGCACGTGAATGTTGGAATGGTAATTATGAAGGCAAACGTTTTTATCATGTGAGTACGGATGAAGTGTATGGTTCACTTGGCGAGACTGGATATTTTACAGAAGAAACGCGTTATGATCCGCATAGTCCTTACTCCGCTTCTAAAGCAAGTTCTGATCACATGGTTCGTGCATATCATGATACGTATGGACTTCCAATCGTGATTTCAAATTGTTCTAACAATTATGGATCGCATCATTTTCCAGAAAAATTAATTCCACTTGCAATAAATAATATCCAAAATAATAAGCCTATTCCAGTTTATGGAAAAGGAGAAAATATTCGTGATTGGCTTTTTGTAGAAGATCATGCTATAGCTATCGATGTAATTTATCACTTCGGAAAAAACGGCGACACATACAATGTTGGCGGACATAATGAATGGAAAAATATTGATCTCATCCATTTGCTTTGTGATATCATGGATCGTAAATTGAATCGTAAATCGGGAGCTTCTCGTGAATTAATTACCTATGTGAAAGATCGTGCGGGACATGATCTACGCTATGCGATTAACTCTTCAAAATTGCAACGCGAATTAGGATGGAAACCTTCTCTACAGTTTGAAGAAGGTTTGGAGAGAACTGTAGATTGGTATTTAGCAAATCAAGCATGGATGGATGAAATTACCTCTGGTGATTATCAAAATTATTACGAAAAGCAATATCAATTACGGTAGTTATTTGTATTCGAAAATTCGAAAAATAGCATCTTGCGTGGATTGTCTAAAACTCGTAGAAAGCTATAACTTTGTGACATAAGCAATGCTATGAACCCTGAGGCTATTTATTCTACCAAATACCATAATGATTCCATTCATGATGCAAAAATTCTCGTATCAGGTGGTGCAGGATTTATCGGATCCAACTTAGTAACATATCTACTTTTGCATGGTGCTAAAAAAGTACGCGTGATAGATAATTTAAGTAACGGCTTTCTACGCAACTTCGACTCTTTTAAAAACAATCCAGCCTTCGAATTTTTTGAGGGTGACATTACAAATATTGACGATTGCAGAAAAGCTTGTGATGGGATGGATTTACTTTCTCATCAGGCTGCATTAGGTTCTGTTCCTCGTTCCATTAAAAATCCGATAGCTACTAGTGATGCAAATACTACAGGCTACATCAATATGCTTACCGCTGCACGTGATGCAGGTATTCGTCGTGTAGTGTATGCTAGTTCGAGTTCTGTTTATGGTGATAGCCGAGAGTCTCCTAAAGTTGAAGAACGATTAGGAAAACCTCTTTCGCCTTATGCAGTTTCAAAACTTACGAATGAATTATATGCATCTGTTTTTGCGATGCATTATGGAATTGAAATCATAGGATTGCGTTATTTTAATGTCTTCGGTCCTAATCAAGATCCGAATGGTCCTTATGCTGCTGCGATTCCATTATTCATGAATTCATTATTATTTGGAAAAGATGCTGTGATATTTGGTGAAGGAGACCAGACAAGAGATTTTACTTTTGTAGAGAATGCAGTTCAAGCAAATGTTCGTGCATTATTTACTGATAATCAAGAGGCATTTAATCGCGTTTATAATGTTGCAGTAGGCGAGAGTGTTACTGTAAATACGCTCTATCAAACTATTGCAAATATTGTAGGATCATCGAGGCAACCGCAATATCAACCAGAGCGAAAAGGGGATATAAAAAATTCACTTGCCGACATTTCGTTGGCAAAGAATTTGCTAGGATATCAGCCGCGTTATCACCTTAAAGAAGGATTAGAGGTAACGATAGATTGGTTTCAAAAAGCTTTCGCAAATGTTTAAGTCTTTATTCAAAGCATTTTCTTCTAGTAAAACAGATTCTCTGCCATTAGCAGATCTTTCATCATTAAATACCGATATGCATTCGCATTTAATTCCTGGTATTGATGATGGAGCAAAAACAATTGAAGAGAGTATTGAATTAATTCGAACATTACATGGATTAGGATATTCGAAACTTATTACTACTCCTCATATCATGAGTGATTACTTTCGAAATACACCTGAGATAATTTATAAAGGATTAGAAGAAGTAAGAGCTGCTTTAAAGGAAAATAATATTCCAGTTGAAATAAGTGCTGCAGCTGAATATTATATTGATGATGGCTTTATGCGAAAGTTGGAAGAAGAAAAACTAATGACCTTTGGCGATAATTATTTGTTAGTTGAAGTTTCTTATATCAATCCACCAGATAATGTTCGTGATATTTTATTTCGTGCACAAGTTTTAGGATATCGTCCTATTCTTGCACACCCTGAAAGATATCCTTTTTGGTATCGCAATATTGAAGAGTATCAAAAGTTTCATGATATGGGTGTGATGTTACAGCTAAATTTAAATTCACTTTCTGGTTATTATGGTTTAGATGCAAAACGTGTTGCAGAAAAATTAATTGATCTCCAAATTATTAGCGCACTTGGTACCGATTTACATCACACCAAACATGGAGAGTTTTTACAGCGTACGGTGAATGAAAAATATCTGCAAAAAATATTAGATCAACCGTTAATAAATCGAGAATTATAGTTTTTTTTTACTATTTTTTTATACTTTTAATCATAAACAGTTTACTTATTGATCATGAAAGAGGTTATAAAAAAACTTAAATTTAAGTCGGAAGGAATTATTATTAATGCTCCAAATACCATTGAAAGAGAATTTATAAAACTTGGCTTTTCAAATTCCTTTGATAAAAAAGTGAAGAGCACTAACACCATTGTTTTCGTTAATAGTACTAAAGAATTTCTTGCCTTTCTCAATAAGCAATTAAAAAATATTGAAAAGGATAGTGTTTTATGGTTTTCTTATCCAAAGGGAAAATCAGGAATTAAGACTGACATTAATAGAGATATTCTAAAAAATACTGCTTTAAATTTTGGGTTAAAAACTGTAGCCGCCGTTTCTATCGATGATACTTGGAGTTGCCTTCGCCTCCGACCAATTGAATTTGTTGGCAAGTGAAATTAATTCTTCCCTTCAAAAAATATCTTATCTTGAAATAGCTTTCCACTTTTTTCAAACTGAAGAATAATCATATTACTGTTTCCAGATGGAAGTACAATTTCGTCATTTACTTTAAGATGATTTGTTTCCAGAATTAGTCTGCCTGTTAAATCAAATATCCTCAGTTGATCTATTGGTTCATTTAGAATAATTTTATCATTATTTATATTATACAATTCAGAAGCATGCAAACTATTTTCATTGATACCAGTTACTATCGTAACAAAAACTGAATCCGAAATTAAACTATAATCTAGAGTGGCTCCTGTTTTATCATACACAATAAATTTTTCAACTGGTAATTTATACCAAAAACCTTGTCCCGTTTGATTTAAAATTTTAAACCCAAAATGCAATAAGTTTTGGTTCACCACTTTATTTTGATGATCGATAGCCGTAGCAGCAATAATAAACTTATTTGAATTGGAATTCAGTGTTGAAATTGCAATGTAATTACTCGCATACGAACCCCAAGTTGGAATTGCCTTATCAGTATACAACGTATTTAGAACAACATTAATTGGATTCAATAGTGATGCAAGTTGAAAAGAATAAATACTATCTGTTGTTCCAACATTTATATCAAAATCAAAATTTATGTTTGCAAATGAACCACTATTAATTGTATCGTTTTGAAAATGTATGTATGCATGTTTTTTTGAGGTATTTGTATTTAACGCAAGCCGGAGTGGATGAGATAACCCTGCATTAATTGTTAGCGCCAAAGTATCGTCAAGATTTACAATTCCATCACCATTACAATCTGCAAACTTCGCATCATTAAAATTTGCATACTGAATATTCCATGGCGATGAATAATATCCAAGCCATGCATTAGAAACAATAGCTCTAGTTGATCCTGTGTTTCCATAATATATTCCAACTGGAATTAAATCACTTGCATCAGCAATACCATCGTTATTGGCATCTCCAGGCCAAACGGAATCTGTAGCAGCAGCGATTTCATCAGCACCAATATCTGGCTTTGAATTACGTGGTTCTTGATCAAAATCAAAATTAATTTGTGGTAGTGGTAAAGCTTTGTTACGTAAATAAGATTGAGTGACGTGTAAATTTAAAGTGTCGGTGTACATTGGATCAACAGAAACAGAATGGATATCACGTGAACCGAAAATGGCTTGCCAATTATTCAAATTTGCATAAGTTGTTCCGAAGGCTGTTCCGATAAGTATTGCACCTTTAGTATAAAAATTATTATAGTCACTGGTGAAGGATGCCGAAGAATTTGTGAAATACATGGTAAGACCACTATCAAGATTGCAGAAATTATTATTTCTTAATCTGATATTAGTTGTTGTTTGCATATAAAATGCAGCATCATAGTTTGGAAGTATGGAAGAATTTACACTGATATTATTATTATAAATACTAACATTATCACTGCCAAAAACATCTATACCTTTAATTCCAGTTCCTCCACTGTTTAGATGACCTCCAAGAGAAATCATATTATTTGCCACTAAAATAGTATCGGGAGATGAAACACAATTATATATCTCAATCCCTCTTATCCAACCTCCAAACAAATTATTCGCTTCAACAATTCCTCCACTATTACAACCATTTATTATAATGCCAAAACTAGAAATTGCTGGTGTTACCTGAGGATTAAAAAGTGAATTTCCTTTAATTATAAATGACCCCATACTTGTCATAGAAATAATACTGCCTTCCTGAGTTGAATTATTTAATATGCGATTTCCATTTGAAGGATTTTGCATAAGATTGCCATACATTGAAATGTTTCCCAAAAATAAATTACACTTTGATATTTCATTGTCATTAAATGATGAGGAAGTCGGATAAAATTCTTGTCCCCAAATTAATCCAGGTGCAGATCCTGATGAAGCAAATAAATCACAATTTGTAAATGTATTATGACTAGCACCATGACGCAATAAAACTGCTGCACTAACATAAGGAATACCAACTCCAGGATCATTGTAGTTTAACCAAAGTCCGTCGAAGCTGATGTATGCTGCACTATCTAATAATACTAAATACGGATTACTAGCTATCGGTGCAAAAACAAGTAATGCTTTATTTAAGTTAGTGGGATCATTTTTAAAAACGATTCTGTTTATATCAGATGATCCTAAAATAAATGGAATAGTAGGTTGCTCGTTATACGTTTCCTCCTTCACTAAAAAAGTTACCGGACCGCAAACACCGTTAGCTATTAAATCTGCAACAGCTGCATTAAAATTCATATAGTTTGTAGAGATTGGACCGATAGTATATGTACCGCTCATACACTGAGAAGAGGCCGAAAATCCATGAGCTAAAAGGAACAGAAAACAAATTGTAAAAATCTTTTTCATGATGGCATATTTTAAGCAAAAATATCTATTTTAGTTAGAATATTAGTTAAACGTTAGATAAATTCAAAAAAATAACTTTAATTGTACCAGCTTTTAAAATCTTCTTTACTTTAGAGCAAAATAAAAAATAATGGCATCACATTTAATCTCTCTTTCACAATATAATTTATGGGCAAATATAAAAATAGGACAATTCATTAATGAAGCTGGCGAGCGTAGTGCTGATGAAACATTGATAAGCAGCTTCCCTACTATTCGTAAAACACTTTATCACCTTTGGGATGCTCAAGAGATATGGTTAAAACGTTTGAAAGGAGAATCCATAAAAAATTGGCCTAGTCAAAATTTTACGGGCACATTAAGTGAGTCGATTGATTTAATGCTTGAAAGCTCTGCTGAATTTGTAAGGTTTACAGAAAACATTCCTGAATTGGAACATATTGCTCCGATAAAATACCATGCTATTGATGGAACATCGTATCAAAATACCGTTGAAGAAATTATTATGCATGTGATGAATCATGGAACGTATCATAGAGGTCAGCTGATAACGATGTTACGTAATGCAGGTTATACAAATGTTAATTCAACGGATATGATTCGTTTTTTTAGAGAATAGAGAGAGAATTAAAAATTACGAATTACGAATTACCTGATTTAAAATTCGTAATTCATAATTTGTAATTCGTAATTTATTTAATGTAAGGTTAACAGCAATATGTTTCATTTTTTATTGTAACCTACTGTACTTTGTGCGTATAAGCTTTAAACCAAAATCTATATGCAAAAGATCGAAATCGAATCTCATCTTAATGTAACCGCTAAGTTTGAATTAGTGAATGGTGCTGTGAAATACGGAATCATCAATAAGCAGTCGGACAGTGAATATTACAAGACCGATTATTATTTTATCTCTCTCCAAAATTTAAATAATTTCCGTAAGGCAATTACGCAGCACAACTATGAATTCTGCAAAGCATTGATGGAAAAAATAAATGTTAAGTTTATTAAGACAGTAACGTATATCTAAACTGAAATAGTTTTTTAGCTAATATTTAAATTAAGGTATAACTAAAGTTAGAACACCTTCAATTCTACTAAGTGTGCTAAATTAGGGCAATTGTGGTAAGTTAGAAATTTTTATCTCTAAAATAGCCCAATTTTAAATTGCATGGTGTCTTAAATACCTTGAACCTCGAGTTTTATGATTATATTTAGGTATAACCAAAGTTAGAACATCTTTCAAAGTAGCAACTTCATTAAAATAAAATAATTATTGTAAATCTTGTTTAATCTTTATTAAGTTGACCCATTCATCGCTTTTAATCTTTCATCAAAAAAATAGTCTTCTACTAATGATAATTGTACATGTTTAAAATCAGGGTGTTTCGTATTAATTATATAATTAAATTCTTTTGTAATAATTGAAGACGGAACTTTTAAAATTAAAGATTCTTTAATGGAATACCATTTCCTACTCATCTGTCTTAATTCAGAATAAGCAGAAATTTCTCTCCAATTAATTGGTAATTTACTAATTTTTATTTCTGTAATAAAATCAGAATTATCCGGAATGAAAATTACCATAACCTTATAAGTTGTTTTGGGGTTAATACTTTTAAATCGAATAATTTTTTCCAATGTTCCTAACGCCCTAGATGAAGCTGTATAGATTACGAATTCATTATCTTCATTCCAACGACCAGCAATACCAGATGAGATTAAACTCGAAGAATATTTATCGTCTGTAATTCTAAAAATCTCCATAATTAAGCATTATCACCATATTGCATACCGGTCAATTGATTGTCAATAAATTTAATTCCCGATGCTGTATCTATAAAGTAAATTGGAGATTTATTTTCAAAATAATAATTATTATCATTTAACCATTGTATGAATAAATCTTTATCACCAAACACTTCTTCTCCATGCTTGAATAAAGATAAAATTTTTATCCAGTGTTCTTTCTCTAATTTTGTTTTGAGCATTGCTCCTACCAAAGTATAATTTCTAAGAGTGCGAATATTAATATTTAACAAATCAGAAATATACTGGTCATTAAATTTTGTAAACCTTTTTATAAAGGCAATTGATTGTTTATCCAATAAATTAGATGAGACAATTTTCATTATTTTATCTTCATGCAAAGGACTATTTGGAATTTCCTTTAAAAGATTTTTTTCTGCCGTTGCTGTTGACATTGTTTGGATTTTTAATAAATATACAAAAAAAAATGGAAAAATTTCCAAATAAAAAGGAAAAAATTACAATATTTAAATTAATTTATTGATTAACAGTTGTTTAAATATTTTTAATGGGTTACTCTATTATTTAACTTTTAATCAAAATGTAACGTCCATTTTAACAAATAAGTGTATTGTTATAACTTACCAGAGTTAGTACAAGGTGTGCCAACTTTAATTATACCAAAAAATATTTAAAACAATTGTTGTAAATACTTGAAGATGTTACAAGGTGTTTAAAGTATAGATATACCTAAATTAATATTAGTATTTTTGAATTCAGTTATGACTACCAAAGAAAATATACTTTATTTATTAAGAAAACATAAAGACGATTTTTACCGTTTAGGTATTCGCGACATCGGTTTGTTTGGCTCTTATTTAAGAAATGATCAATCATTAAATAGTGATATTGATTTGCTTATTGATTTTGATCCTGAAAAGGAAAATTTTGACAATTTTATGGCTGCTTACGACATATTAGAAAGTCTTTTTAAAAACGAAAAAATTGAAGTTGTCACAAAAAACGGTTTAAGCCCTTACATTGGACCTGAAATATTAAATGAAGTTTATTATGTCTAAGGATATACTTCAATATATTCGACATATTTATGATGAATGTTCTTATATTATATCCGTAA
>JAYVOC010000195.1:0-4795 GCA_043758125.1 Bacteroidota bacterium
CTCATCTTCTCAGCATCAATTTTTGATAGGTCAAGTATGTCATCAACGATTACTTTTAATGTGTCTGCTGACTTTCTAATCAATTCAAGATATTTTCTTTGTTCTTCTGTTGGTGTTGTGTTTAAAATAAATTGAGTTAAGCTAATTATTCCATGTATAGGAGTCCTTATTTCATGACTCATATTAGCTAAGAATTGTTCCTTTATTTTTGAGGCAGTCTCAGTTATTTCTATTGTATTTTTTAAATCAGTTTCATTTTGTTTAAAAGTTGTAATATCAATTGCAACACCCATCATTCCTGTGGTATCTTTAAGTTCATTCTTTACAGGAATATAACTTACATCAAAATATCGATTGTTTACTTCAACTTTATAATTTAAGTTTTCGTTCTTAAATGCTGACTTATAATCTTCGTATCGAATTGGAAGCTGGTTTTCAAATTCACATATTGATTTTCCAATTACCTCTTCAGGACGAATATTTAGTAAGGAAGCAGCTTTACCTTTATACAAAGTGATAACACCGTCTTGATTAATGTTAAATAAAATAACTGGTGATCGTGCAATTATACTCTTTAATTTTAATTCACTTTCTAATAATGCCTGTTCCGCCTTCAATGCATTTTCACTAACCGTTTTTAGCTTTAATACATAATTCAAACTTTTACTTATACTGGCAGGAGTAATTTGATTTTTTGTCAGATAATCACTTGCTCCCATTTTCATGCATTCTACAGCCATGTTAACATCATCTTGGCTTGTAACCATAATTATGCTTCCTGTTCCACCTCTGGAAGTATAAACTCTTAAAAAATCTATTCCATTTTTTATTGGAAAGTAATAATCCAGAAAAATGCAGTCTATAGAATTTCCTGCACTAATGATTAAAGCATCATCAATATTTTCTGCTACTCGTACTTCTGTCTCAAATCCCGACTGATGTATAGCATTTAGAATCATAATTCTATCCGGAGCATGATCTTCAACAACTAAAATTCGAAGTTTCTTGTGTTTCATTTTAAAATTTTATTTATGCTTTTATGTACTCTGGTTGTTCGCATAACTTCCAGTATGAATTTAATATAGAAACTGCATTTACGAATTTTTCAAATGATAATGGTTTAAGGATATAACCAGCTATGTTCAAACTGTAAGCATCAATTTTGTCCTGATCATCATTTGATGTTGTCATTACAAATACAGTAATGGATTTTAAATCTGGATCATTTCTCAATTCTCTGAGAAATTCAATCCCATTCATTTTAGGCATATTAATGTCTAGCAGTATTATTCGAGGCTGTGGATTTAATTTAGGTTTTCCATTTGTACCTCGTAACATGTTCAATGCTTCAACTCCGTTAAATGCAATATGTAAGGGATTGGTAATATTATTTTTTTTAAATGCTCGTTGAACATTCATTACATCAACACTATCATCTTCTACTAATAGTATGTTAAGTAATTTCTCTTCCATTTTGTTCATGCTGAAGTTTTTTTCGTAATGTTTATGCTAGACGGCCATGTAAATAAAAATTTGCTACCGTATCCTAGTCTTGATTCTATCCAGATATTCCCTTCTTGCTCTTCTATTAATTTTTTTACTATTGATAGTCCGATGCCAGTACTTTCTATATGATCCCTTGCTGATAATGTTTGAAATATCATGAATACTTTATCATAATATTCAGATTCAATTCCTGGTCCATTGTCTTCTACATAAAATTGATATTTCTCCTCAAGTCTTATCCATCCAATATTTATCACACCATTTGGTTTGTCCATGTATTTAATGGAATTGCTAATTAAGTTTCCAAAGACTTGTTGCAATTTTGTTGCTTCTGCTTCTATACAAGGTAAATTCTTTGGCAAATTAATTTTTATACTAGGAGGTGGATTTAATGAATCAAGAATGTCGTTTATTAGTTCTGAAATGTTTACGATTGTTTTTTCTGTTTTAATCTTCCCTGCTTTCGAATACGCAAGTATGCCGTGTATTAAATTCTCCATCCTCGTAATTCTTCCACGTAATAATTCTAAATTTTTTTTAGATTCTGATGTTAATTCTTCAGCCGAATCTTCTTTAATCCATTCTGCCAAACTTGCAATTGCTCGAAGTGGTGCTTTTAAATCATGTGATACTACATAAGCAAATTGATCAAGCTCTTTATTTGTTTTTTGTAAATTGATTACATAACTTTTTAATCTATCTTCCGCCTTCTTTCGTTGCTCTGTTTCGTTACGAATGATATTTGCTAAATCTAATAGGTTTAGATCTTTAGTATTTTTGTTATGTTGACCTTTAAAATCATGTTGTAATAATTGCAAGGATTCTTGTAGTTTTTTTAAAACACCTTTATTTTCTTCCGATTCATCCCTTAATTTTTTATTCGCAATCGTTAATTCTATGGTTTTTAACTCTATGGATCTTTCTATTACTAATCTATCTTTTTCGTGATTTTGATACGACTCATTCACCGCATTTAGAAAGGGATCTAATTGTTGTTTAATCTCCGCTACATTACTTAAGTGGAGTTCAATTTGAATTTGAAGCTGCTTATTTAACATCGAATCTTATTGATAGTATAGTGTTTGTCATATTCACTAGCTTAGTTGATGACTTATACAAGAAGTACTTAATTATGTTACGTGATGCTTCTTAGGCTTTCACCTTTTTTAATGTAAAAATTTCAAAATCTTACAAACGAAAAAAGGACCCTTTGGAGGTCCTTCGTTATACTTAATATTTATTTTAAAAGTTTGGCTTGAGCAGATATTTACTGTAAAAATTATCAATTACTGTAACGGCTTCTTCTGCAGTATCCACTAGCGTAAATAATTTTAAATCATCTGGATTAATATATTTTTCAGTTACTAAAATAGTCTTAATCCATTCCATCAATCCTTGCCAATAATCTTTTCCTACCATCACAATTGGAAAACGGCCAATCTTCCCTGTTTGAATAAGTGTGATCGATTCAAATAATTCATCCATGGTACCAAATCCACCAGGTAAAACAACAAATCCTTGCGCATATTTAATGAACATTAATTTTCTTACAAAGAAGTAATCGAAGGTAATGCTCTTATCATGATCTATATATTGATTCGGCGATTGTTCAAATGGTAGTT
Source organism: Bacteroidota bacterium (assembly GCA_043758125.1). Lineage (GTDB taxonomy): Bacteria > Bacteroidota > Bacteroidia > AKYH767-A > OLB10 > JANXSD01. The sequence continues at coordinate 3,129 of JAYVOC010000195.1, forward strand.
TAATATTTAATCCTACCGATTTACCTCCAGCTTTCTGAGCGCCTTTGTTCGCCGCCTCCATAATACCTGGGCCGCCGCCAGTGATCACGCCATATCCTTCTAAAGTGAGCTTATGTGCAATATCTTCAGCAAGTTGATAATAACGCGAATCAGGTTTGGTTCTCGCTGATCCAAAAATAGAAACACAAGGACCAATTTTACTCATCTTTTCAAATCCTTCTACAAACTCAGCCATAATTTTAAATATCTGCCAAGTATCTTGCGCTTTTACTTCTTGCCAATCTTTATCAGTAAACGCTTGTCTTATTTTAGCTTCTTCTAAATTCATAATTTATCTTTATTAATTGCATTTTACGGAAAACCTTACAAAAAAGTTATACTCTTTGTAATTCCATTTCCTTTTGTAAATAGTGTGCTGTTACCGAATCTAAATTATTAATAATCTCTTCAGGAGTTCCAAAGCATAAAATATTTCCACCTCTAGAACCACCTTCGGGACCTAAATCAATAACATGATCCGCCATCTTTATAACATCCATATTATGTTCAATAACGAGAACTGTATTTCCTTTGGATACTAACTTATCCAAAACATCTAATAAAATTCTTACATCTTCAAAATGCAAACCTGTAGTAGGTTCATCAAGAATATAAAATGTATTTCCAGTATCTTTTTTCGATAATTCAGATGCTAATTTTACTCTTTGTGCTTCACCACCTGATAGCGTTGTGCTCTGTTGCCCTAAAGTTATATATCCTAATCCAACATCTTGTAATGTTCGAATTTTATGTAAAATATTCGGCATATTTTCGAAAAATTCTACTGCTTGTTCGATGCTCATATTTAACACATCGTTAATTGATTTACCGCGATAACGAACATCTAAAATTTCACGATTATACCGCTTCCCATTGCACACTTCACAAATCACATTCACATCAGGAAGAAAGTTCATTTCAATAACGCGCATACCAGCACCCTGACAAGTTTCACATCTACCACCTTTCACGTTAAACGAAAACCAACCCGGTGGATACCCTCTAACTTTCGCCTCATTCATCTGTGAAAACAAATTTCGAATGTCACTAAATACTCCAGTATATGTTGCAGGGTTTGATCTCGGTGTTCTTCCAATGGGAGATTGATCTATCTCAATAACTTTATCAACGTGTTCTAATCCTTTTATTGATTTATAAGGTAAAGGTCTTGTTTGTGAACGATAAAAATATTGATTAAGAATAGGGTAGAGGGTTTCGTTTATCAAAGTTGATTTTCCACTTCCAGAAACTCCTGTTACACAAATAAATTTCCCAAGTGGAAATTCAGCATTTACTGTTTTGAGATTATTACCTGAAGCTCCAATTAATTTGATGCTATGTCCATTGCCTTTTCTTCTTTCACCATAACGAATTTGTAAATCGCCCGATAAATATTTTCCTGTTAAAGAATCCGCCTTCAACATTAATTCGGGAGTACCTGATGCGACAATTTTACCTCCATGAACTCCTGCTCCCGGACCAATATCAATTACATGATCCGCAGCCATAATTGTTTCTCGATCATGCTCAACAACAATTACTGAATTACCTAAATCTCTTAATTCTTTAAGTGAATTTATTAGTCGTGTATTATCTCGCTGATGCAAACCAATACTGGGCTCATCCAA
>JAYVOC010000196.1:0-2798 GCA_043758125.1 Bacteroidota bacterium
CCTAATTCCAATTGTTCTTCGAAGCGAGCACGTTGATCGATTGGATCATTCAACTCCGAGAAAGCATTACAAATTTCTTTACCATTGCATATTGCTTCGAAGCGTTCTACTAATCCTGGCTTTGAACGATGCTTTTTTGCAAGAGGGCTCATCTCAACAGGATAATCAATAATAAATGTTGGTTGAATTAATTTTCCTTCGCATGTTTCTCCAAAAATCTCATCTATGATTTTTCCACGACCCATACTTTCATCTAACTCAATGCCCATACCTTTTGCTGCAATGCGCATTGCTTCTTCATTCATATCAGTAATATCTACACCCGTAAAATGTGCGATAGCTTCATACATTGTAAATCGCTTCCAAGGACGTTTGAAATTAATCACATTCTCACCAACTGTAACTTCTGTTGATCCATGTAAATCAATCGCAACTTTTTCTACCATCTCTTCTACCAATTCCATCATCCAATAATAATCTTTGTACGCAACATATAATTCTACTTGCGTAAATTCTGGATTATGAAATCGCGACATACCTTCATTGCGAAAATCTTTTGCAAATTCAAATACTCCATCATACCCACCAACAATAAGTCGTTTCAAATAAAGTTCATTTGCTATGCGCAAATAAAGCGTCATGTCGAGTGTGTTGTGATGTGTTTTAAATGGACGAGCGGCCGCACCTCCGTACAATGGTTGCAGTATAGGCGTTTCTACTTCTAAATATCCTTTCTCGCCTAAATACTGACGAATACTCGTTACAAGTTTCGAACGCTTTACAAATGTTTCGCGAACATGAGAATTTACAATTAGATCAACATAACGTTGGCGATAGCGCATTTCAGGATCAGAAAAAGCATCGAAAGTTACACCATCTTTTTCCTTAACGGTTGGCAATGGTCGTAATGATTTTGTGAGAATTGAAAACTCTCGCACATGTATAGAAATTTCGCCTGTTTGTGTACGAAATACATACCCCTTTACACCAATAATATCACCTGTATCAGTAAGTTTTTTGAAAACAGTATTGTAGAGTGTTTTATCTTCTCCAGCGCAAAGATCATCTCTACGAAAGTAAACTTGAATTCTTCCAGAGGAGTCCTGCAATTCTGCAAACGAGGCATTTCCCATGATACGACGACTCATAATTCTACCGGCAAGAACGACATTAGCAAAGGCTTCTGGGTTCGCATCAAATCCAACTTCAATTGCTTTGGAAGTTGAATTTACGGGGTAAAGTTCAGCGGGATAAGGATTTATGCCTAATTTTTCAAGCTCTTGAAGGCTTTGACGACGAATAATTTCCTGTTCGGTAAGGTGTTGTGACATGTAATGATTTAAAAATATTTAAGGAGACAAAGTTAGCTTTTCCAAGGATAAAAACTAAACATTAATTACCATTAAACTATTTCAATATCGAATCAATTTATATCGCTAATCATCTTTAACAAAAAACCTACAAACGATTTGAATAATTTGGCTTACGAAATAATTTTATTAATGCTACTATAAAAAGCAAACCAAAGAAAATACCTAATAACGTACGATTTCTAATTATTGATTTTTGTTCTTCCATCTTCAAATTTTGTTGAACAATTCTAGCTTCTGTAACATGTAATGCATCTGTTAATTCGCTAACCTTTCTCTCCGCATCTAATTGTTTATAATTTAGGTTTACTGTTTCGAATCCTTTGAAATCGACTCTGCGATTTAGCACTGTAATAAGTTTATTATCTAGTCGTACAATTTCGACCAAATATTTTTGAGAATTCTTTAAATCTTTTTTTGATTTTAACCCAAAAATTCCCGTTGCATCATCAAGCGACTGAGTGTAAGCAGAAAATTTTTCCTTTCGCTCTTTTAAGATTTGTAAGATCTGATCATTATCTGAGTTAGGTACTGCATTGGTGCCAAAAATCGGAATAGAAGAAAGCAATAAAATTAATATTAGAATAAACGTAATTAATTTCATAAACAATTTTTATAAAATATCAAAACACATCAACTTCTACAATATCTAATTTATCATTCACAAACAACAAGAATTTTTACTGCAATTTTATAAAAATCGATTGAAAAATATTTATTTAAATTAACTGAAAAACAGAATAGAATTATGGTTAATGAAACCTTATCCTTTCATGTTTTTTATCTTTGTTTGAGCACGTAAAATTTCCATTCTTTGTAGTTGCACTTTTTCTACTAATGCCGCATTAAGTAATTCACTATTATTAAGTGTTTTCTCGTACACATCTAAGGTAACGTCCTCTCCAATTTCGCAAGAGTTTAATATTGCAGTTCTATCTTTTGTTAAAATAGCTGCCCTAACCTCCGCCCAAGCTGCAAATGCCTTTCCAGAGTTACTTGTTGAATGTCTTGGAGAACCTTCTAGTTTTTGCACTTCATTTTCTAGTTCATGACACAATTGAAATCCGGAAGCTGTCATATCACTAAACAAATTCTTTAAATCAACGTCATCTGACTTATTCGTCGCTAATTGATAACCATCAATACGGTCATTATTTATTTCTAGTAAGTCGTTTAAAACTTTTATTAATCTAATATTCCTATCCATATTCTTTAATAAATTCACAGGAATTTTAATGATTTCCTGATTAATCAATAAGTATTCAAATTTATTAAAATTAAAGAAGCGGAACAGGTGCTTTTTCAGATATTTATTCACAATTTTTAAAACCAAAGTAGGGTTTTCCTTTGGAAATTGATTTGGTGATAATTTCGAGATAAAAACGATTGCCTTCAATTAACGATTTTTTTGAATATAATTAAAGCCTT